>JALHOJ010000099.1 GCA_022843045.1 Phycisphaerales bacterium | reverse complement strand
CCTGCCCGATCGCCACCGTGTCCCCCGCCTTCACCTTCACGCCAGTCAGGACCCCCGCCGCCGGCGAAGGCACGCTCAGCGTCACCTTGTCCGTCTCGATCTCAATCACATCCTCATCGCGCTTCACAAACTCGCCGGGATTCTTGATCCAGCGCACAACAACACCAGACGTCACGCTCTCACCGGCCTGGGGCATCACAAGATCAACGGGCATGGGAGACTCCAAAGCGAAAATCAGCAAAGCGAAAAGCGAACATGAAGACAAAAGTGAAGACAGCTCAACCGCGAACGCTGGTCAATGCTTGCCAGCCCCCACCGGCGCACCCTTCTGCGCATCCTTCCCCGCAGGCAACGGCCCAACCGCCGCCGACAGGATCTCTTCCTGCTGGTCCTTATGCGTGTACTCGCTCCCCGTCGCGGGGCTCGCGCTCGCGGGCCGACCCACATACGCCAGATGGATCCCCAGCTGCTCGCGGAACGCGTCCGCGATGTACAGGAACGCCCCCTGGTTCCGAGGCTCTTCCTGCACCCACACGCGCTTGGCCGTCTTCGGATACGCGTCATCAATCGCCTTCGCGAGGTCCTTGTGCAGCGGGTACAACTGCTCAACCCGCACGATCGCGACATCCTTCCGCCCCGCCGCCTCGCGCCGCTCGTGCAGCTCGTGATACACCTTGCCCGAGCAGTAGATCACCTGCGACACGCCCTTCTTCGCGCTCGCTGGAACCGCCGGATCATCAATAAGGTGCTGGAACTGCCCCGTGGACAGATCCTCAATCACGCTGCCCTCAAACCGCAGGTACTTCTTGGGCGTCATCACGATCAGCGGCTTCCTGAAGTCCCGCAAGACCTGCCGCCGCAGCATGTGGAACGTCTGCGCCCCGTTACTCGGGTAGCACACTTCCATGTTCTCATCCGCGCACAACTGCAGGAACCGCTCCAGCCGCCCGCTGCTGTGCTCGGGCCCCTGCCCCTCATACCCGTGCGGCAGCAAAAGCACCAGCCCCGACCAGCGCTGCCACTTGGCCTCGCTGCTGGACAAGAACTGATCGATCATGATCTGCGCGCCGTTCACAAAGTCGCCAAACTGCCCCTCCCACATCACCAGCGCATTGGGCAACCCGCGCGCGTACCCGTAATCAAACCCCATCACCGCATACTCGCTCAGCGGACTGTCCCACGGATCAAACTGAGCCTGGCCACCGCCCGCCTTCATGTTGTTGAGAGGCGTGTACCGCACGCTCGTCTTCTCATCCCGCAGCACCGCATGCCGCTGCGTGAACGTTCCACGCCGGCAGTCCTGCCCGCTCAATCGCACCGGCCGCCCCTCCAGCAGCAACGTCCCAATCGCGATCTGCTCGCCGTCCGCATGCGACAGCTTCTTCGTCGTGGGCAGCGCAGCCCGCGCCTTCAGCAACGACACCAGCTTCGGGTGCACGTTAAACCCATCCGGAACCCGCCCCATCGCCTCGCACACCATCGCGATCGTCTTCGCATCCACCGCCGTCTTCGGGCTCGCAAAGCTGTACTTGCCCTGCAGCCCCGCCCACAGCCCCCGCCCGGGCGGCGGCACAGGATTCATCGGCTTGGCCTTCGCCGCCACCTGCGCCTCGTCCAATTGCTTCGTGTGCGCCTCGATCATCGCATCGGCTTCCGCCTGCGTCATCGTGCCCGCCGCGATCAATCGCTGGCGATACGTCTCAGCCGGCCCCGGATGCGCCTTGACCAGTGCCGTGAGCTGCGGCTGCGTGTACCCCGGCTCGTCCTGCTCATTGTGCCCGTACCGACGGAAGCACACCAGGTCCACGAAGATGTCCTTGCGGAACTCGTGCCGGTACTCAGCGGCGAGAATCGCCGCCGCTACCACCGCCTCCGGATCGTCCCCATTCACATGAATCGCCGGGCAGTTGACGAACTTGCCCACGTCCGTGCAATACTCCGTGCTGCGATCATCGCTCGGGTCCGTCGTAAAGCCCACCAGGTTGTTGGTCACGATGTGAATCGTGCCCCCCACCTTGTACCCGTCGAGCTGGCTCATATTGAGGCACTCGGCGACCACGCCCTGCCCCGCCACCGCCGCGTCGCCATGGATCAGCATGCTGATCACCTTGCGCCGCTCCGTGTCCTTCGCGAGATCCTGCTTCGCACGACACCGCCCCATCACGATCGGGTTGATCGCCTCGAGATGGCTGGGATTGTTCAGCAGCGACAGGTGCACCGCCCGCGAGTTGTCGAGCAAAGGCTGATCACCCGAATACCCACGGTGATACTTGACGTCCCCCGCCCCCTGATCCCCATCCCGCCAGGAATCCTCAAACTCCGTGAACAACTGACGGAGATCCTTGCCCAGATAGCTCTTCAGCACCGACAGCCGCCCGCGGTGCGCCATCCCCATGATGATCTCGTCCGTGCCCAACTCCCCCACCCGCTGCGTCAGCCACTTGAGCAGCGGAATCAGGCTCTCGCCCCCCTCAAGGCTGAACCGCTTCTTCCCCTGATAGCGCTTGCCCAGGAACTTCTCAAACACCTCCGCGCTCGACAACTGATCCAGAATCAACTTCTTCTGCGCGCTCGTCCACGCCGCGCGCCGATGCCACCCGCCCGCTCCCTCAATTCGCTCGAGGAACCACGCCCGCTCCCGCTCCTCGGGAATGTGCATGAACTCCGCGCCGATCGACCCGCAGTAAATCGCCTCAAGCTGCTCGGTGAGTTCCCGCACCGTCATCTCGCCCAATGGCGACTGCACGCGCGTCGACAGTTCCCCGTCACTGATCCCATGCGACTTGGGCGACAACTGCTCCGGCCGCGCCCGGCTCCGTCCAAACGGATCGATCTTCGCTGCCAGGTGTCCCCGCGCCCGATACGCCTCCACCAGATCGCTCACGCGATAGTCCAGCGGGCTCGCCGCCCCCGCGCTCGCCCCGGACCGGCCCCCCGCTCCCGTCAAAGCGAGATCGAACCCAGCAAAGAACTGCCGCAAGTCCTCCGGCACGCTCGAAGCGTCCGCAAGATACTGCTGATACTGGACGTCGAGATACTCCGCGTTCCACCCATTCACTGAGGGACGGTTGGCGCGAAGCGAGGATTGAGAGGCAGGGGAGGGGGTGGGAGAAGTCGTCATGGCGTTGGTCCAAGAAGCACGCCAGTATCGGTTCGCCAAGGGGCAAGAGCGTCAACACGCCCATCCACCCGATGCCGAACAAACTCCGTGCAGCGGACTGGTTATGGTAGGTTGGCCACCCCCACCCAACACGTCCCACCGACGATTCTCGTCACCTTCGCTTAGCCAAACCGCCCCGAGATGTACTCTTCCGTCATCGTCTTCTTCGGCCGCTGGAAAATCTGCGGCGTTTCCCCATATTCCACCAACTCGCCCAGGTACATGAACGCCGTGTAATCGCTCACCCGCGACGCCTGGTGCATGTTGTGCGTCACCACGATGATCGTCACCTTCTCGCGCAATTCCCGCATGAGCTCCTCGATCCGCAGCGTCGCCACCGGATCCAGCGCGCTCGTCGGCTCGTCAAACAGAATCACCTCAGGATCGCTCGCCAGCGCGCGTGCGATGCACAACCGCTGCTGCTGCCCGCCCGAAAGCCGATACGCGTTATCCTGCAGCCGATCCTTGCACTCCTCCCACAGCGCCGCCCCCTTCAGCGCTCGCTGCACTTCCGCCTCCAGCGCATCCTTCCCCTTGATCCCCCGCAGCCGGGGCCCAAACGCCACGTTCTCGAAAATGCTCTTGGGAAACGGATTGGGCTTCTGAAACACCATGCTGATCCGCATCCGCACCGTGATCGGATCAATCCCCGGCCCCACCAGGTTCAGCCCATCCGGATGCAGCACGATCTCCCCCGAGTACTTCGTGTCCGGGTACAAGTCATGCATCCGGTTAAAGCACCGCAAGAGCGTGCTCTTCCCGCACCCCGATGGCCCGATCAGCGCCGTGATCTTCTTGTCGTAAATCGCAAGATTCAGATTCTTCAGCGCGTGAAACTTCCCATAGTAAAAGTCCAGCCCGCGAACTTCCGCCTTCACCAGGCTGGCGCTCTGCGACGAACTGGCAGCACGAGAATCCACGGCGGCGATAGTACCAGACACGTCACGACCATGCGTCGGCACAACGACCTCCACCGCGCGCTGCCGGTCCCCAGCATTCCCCACCTGCAAGTTGGACACGTTCGCGCTCGTCATAAACAACCCCGAAACCCCCACACCCGCAACACCACTCAACCGAATCCCTAATCCCCAATGCCCCCCCCCTACCACTGCAACCTCTTCCGCAGCCTCACCCGCAGAAAAATCGCCACCCCGTTCATCACCAGCGTGACCATCACCAGCACCACCCCCGCCGCCGCCGCGTTGATCTGGAAGTTCTGCTGTGGCCGCGATACCCAGTCAAACACCTGAATCGGCAGCACCGTGAAGCTCGACGAAAGCCAATCAAGCGGCCCATGCCGCCCCCCCTCCTGCTTCATCGCCAGCGCCGCCGCCACCCCGCTCGTGTCCTTCCCCAGCACGATCCCACCAAACTGCTCATTCTCGACCCGCAGCAGCCCCGTCGAGTCCAGCCGCGCCGTCAAGTCCGGCGTCGCCTCAATCGCCTCCCCCACCTGCGCAGCGCTCGCGCCTGCCGGAATCGTCACATCCCGCGTCGCTTTCACCACCGCATGCTTCTTCGCCCCAGGCGTCTCATCAGGCAGTTCAATCCGAAACTGCATCACCCCGCCGCTCGCCCCGGTCTCAATCGGCGCATCCACCTGCACCGCCCGCGTCGCCACCGCCTCCAAGGGCCACGCCTTCTCCGAAAACGGCACCGCCGGCACGCTCGTGATATACGCCAACGCCCCGATCGTCACCAACGGCGCAGTCTCCCCGATCGCCCGGCTCATCGCAATGATGCACCCAGTCAAAACCCCGCTCATCGAATACGGCAGAATGTGATACCGCACCGTCTGCAGGCGCGACGCCCCGCACGCAAAGCTCGCCTCGCGAATCCCCTGCGGAATCGATCGGATCGACTCCCGCGTCGCCACAATCACGATCGGCAACACCAACAGCCCCAGCGTCAACCCCGCCGTCAAAATCGACTGCCCCGTCTTCAGCCCATACACAAGCAGCCCCAGCGCCATCAAGCCCCAGATGATGGACGGCACCCCCGCAAGATTCGCGATGTTGATCTCGATGATCGTCGTGAACCAGTTCTTCTTCGCGTATTCCTCGAGGTAAATCCCCGCCGCGATCCCCAGCGGAATCGCCGTCACCGCCGTCACCAGCATCACCAGCCCCGTCCCCAGAATCGCCGTCTTGATCCCCGCCTGCTCCGCGTCGTTGGATTGATCCCGCGTCAGGAATCCCCACTCAAGCCGAGGCCACGCATCCCGCACCAGATCCGCCACCAACACCGCCAGCACCGCGATGCACAGGAACGACAGCACCGCCCCGCCAATCATGAAAAACCGATCCCACCGCTTCCGTGACGCCACCATCCGCGCCGCTTCCTCCGCGCGCCCCACCACCACACCCGCAGATTGAACCGGTGCCGCCGACACTAGTACGCCTCCTTATACCGCTGCCGCAGCCAATGCCCCCCAACGTTGAAGAACAAAGTCATCACCAGCAGCGTCAGCCCCACCGCAAAGATCGCCCGATACCCGATGCTCCCCACCGGCAAGTCACCCTTCGCCACCGACGCGATATACGCCGTCAGCGTCTGCGCCTGCTGCAGCGGATCCATCGTGAAGTTCGGCTGCCCCCCCGCCGCCACCACCACGATCATCGTCTCCCCCAGCGCCCGACTCACCGCCAGGATGTACGCCGCCGTGATCCCCGACAACGCCGCCGGGAACACCACCTGCACGCACGTCTGAAACTTCGTCGCCCCCATCGCATACGCCCCCTCGCGCAAGCTCTTGGGCACCGCCCGCATCGCATCCTCCGAGAGGCTGGCCACATACGGCACGATCATGATCCCCATCACCAGCCCCGCCCCGAGCATGTTGAACCCGCCCAGCTCATACCCCACCCACCCGAACATGGTCTGCAAAATCGGAATCACAAACAACAAAGCAAAGTACCCAAACACTACCGTCGGTACCGCGCTCAGCAACTCCAGCACCGGCTTCACGCTCTCCCGCAGCTTCGTCGGCGCATACTCGCTCAGCCACAACGCCACAATCGTCCCCACCGGCACCGCCACCAAAAGCGCAACCAGCGTCGTCACCAACGTCCCCGCAATCAGCGGCAACACCCCATGACTCGCCGGCACAAACTGCGGCCCCCAGCTCGTCCCAGTCAAAAAGTCCAGAATCGGCACTTCCCGGAAGTACCCCACCGCCTCATACACCAGCGTCCCCACGATCAAAACCGTCACCAGCACGCCCGACGCCCCGGCGAGAAACAACCCAAACTCAATCACTCGTTCTGAAATAGGCACCGATCGCCTGTCGATGCGAGCCCGCACCGGCGTCGAAACGCCGCTGGCTTGGGGGGCGCTAGCGGGCTGGGCAATCGGCTCGGCCATGACCGGCGGGTCGGAAGCGATGCAACCAAAGGAACAAACCGGAACGGAAAACACCGACGGGGCCTTCCGGCCCCGTCGTTGAGAGTCTAGCTTCAGTCTTACTTGCCGTCCTTCTTGGGCTCTTCCTTCTTAACAGGCTCGTTCACGAGCGGCCGGCTGAACATCTCATCGATGCCCAGACCCACAGCCGAGTGCCCGCCGAACGCGGTCCCGATCTCCAGATTCTTCACGCGCTCCAGAGCCTTCGCATACGCCGACTCAGGCAGCGGCACAAAGCCCTCTTCCTTGATCTGATTGGCGCCTTGACCGACGTAGTACTCCACAAACCGCCGAACTTCCGGACGCTCCAGGCTCTTGCGGTTCACATAGATGAACACCGGACGGCCCAACGGCACGTACGTCCCATCCGCCACCGACTCATTCGACGGCGCCACGGCCTTCCCGGTCTTGTCATTCACAATCGGCACCGCGCGAAGCTTGTCCTGGTTGTGGATGAAGTACGAGTACCCAAAGTACCCCAAAGCGTGCACATCGCGGCTGATGCCCTGCACCAGCGTGTTGTCGTTCTCGCTGGGCGTGTAGTCGCTGCGGCTCGCGCCCTTCTTTCCCATCACCGCTTCGGTGAAGTAGTCAAACGTGCCCGAGTCCGTGCCCGCGCCAAACAGCGTCAGCGGCTCAGCAGGCCACGCCGGATTCACGTCCTTCCAGGTCTTCACAACGTCCTTCGCCGCCGGCTCCCACATCTTCTTGAGCTCAGCAACCGTCAGCTGCGTCACGAACTTGTTCTCGGGGTTCACCACCACCGTCAAAGCATCAAACGCGATCGGCACTTCAACGTACTCGATCCCCGCCGCCTTGGCCTTCTCCATTTCCTCAGCCTGGATCGGCCGGCTCGCGTTGGCGATGTCGATCTCGCCGCGCACGAACTTCTTGAACCCGCCGCCCGTGCCCGAGGTCCCAACCTCGACCTTGACGTTGCGAACCTTGCCCTCAAACGACTCGGCGATCGCCGAAGTCACAGGCTGCACGGTGCTCGACCCGTCCACTTTGACCACCGACTGGGCCATCGCCGTCGCCGTCATGGCCAACCCAGCAACCAGCGCACCAATACCCGTCACGAACGTCCGCGTGCTCATGCAAAGCTCCTATGTGAAACGCCCGTCCCCGAACTCGCCCTCTTGCCCCTCCCCAAGCGGGCGGTCCGAGAGCGAGTCTCAAGCGTCTTAACAATTGGATTATCCCACCCCACCACCGCGCACGGACAAAACCACAGTTAAGACTGCGCTAAACCCCCTGAACATTCACAAAGCATTATTCCGCAAGTGTTTGCGAACACCGCAAACACCCCACTGCGAATCCCTAATCCCGAATGCCCAATCCCGCAAACCTCACGACCCGCCCGCCGGCTTCTCCGCCTGAGCAGCCTTCGCCGCCCCCAACAACTCATCAATCCGCTTGTTCATCGCCGCGTCATCTGGCTTGGTCCGGCTGTCAAACTTCGCCACGACCTTCCCTTCGCGGTCCACCAAGTACTTCGTGAAGTTCCACCCCACATCCCCGCCAATCGGCGCCGGCTGCGTCGCCAGCTGCTTATAGAGCGGATGAATGTCCTCCCCCTTCACGCTGATCTTCTCAAACAGCGGGAACGTCACCTTGTACTTGCTCTCCGCCCCCGTGCAGAATTCCTTGATCTCCGCGTTCGTCCCAGGCTCCTGCCCGCCAAAGTTGTTGGCCGGGAACCCCAGAATCACCAGCCCCTGCGCCTTCTTCGCCTGATACAGCGATTCCAGCCCTGTGTACTGCTTCGTGAACCCGCACTTGCTCGCGACATTCACGATCACCACCACCTGCCCCTTGTACGCCGACAGATCCACCGTCTTCCCATCAATGTCCTTCACCACATGCCCCAGCACATACGGATCGACCTTCGCCGTCTCCGCCGCCGGCGCCTCCTTGGGCGCATCCTTCGTCCCCTCCTGCTGAGCCACCACCCCAGCGACAGCGATCAACGCCACCGCACTAACCGCAGGAAGGACAAACTTGCAAAGCGGGCAAGCAAAAGCCATGGCATTCTCCATCAACCCCGAGACGCACTCATCGTAGTTCGCTCGCACGCCCCTCCCAGACGCACCTGTCTCTCCCCGAATGCCGAACCCCGAGCGCCGCTCCCCAATCTCCCGCATCGGTTCCAGCACCCCTCTCGTACACTCCCCCGTGACCACCCTCACGCGCACCGTGCGCTGCTCCATCTTGCCCGAATCCGGCGACGATCCCGCGGCCAACCCCGCTTTGGCCCTCAACTCCTTCGCCGGCAAACCCTCCATGCAAGGCCTCGGCGCCCACGTCGAGTTCACCGCCAGCGTCACCGGCACGCCTCAGCCCTCCGGCTACCTCCTCGACATCAAAGCCATCGACCGCGCTGTCCGCGCCACCGTCCTCCCCATCACGCGCGAAGCCTATCTCGCCGCCTTCCAAACCGGCCAAGCCAACCTCTCCGCAATCCTCGACGCCGCCTGGCACGCCCTCGCCGCCCACTTCAAATCCGCCGCACCCCACGTCCAGCTCACGCAACTCCGCTGGAACCTCACCCCAACCTACACCCTCTCCAAACAACAGGAAAACACCATGCCCACTACCACGTCCCCCGCCGCCACCATCCTCCGCCAACGCTTCGACTTCGCCGCCGCCCACCGCCTCCACGTCCCCACCCTCAGCGACGCCGAAAACCGCAACCTCTTCGGCAAGTGCAACAACCCCAAAGGCCACGGCCACAACTACCAATTCGAACCCGCCATCCGCCTCGCCCCCACATCCGCGCTCCAACTCCACCACCTCGAAGCCCTCGTCTCCAAAGTCCTCTTGGACAAATTCGACCACACCCACCTCAACGAAGACACCATCGAATTCAACCAATCCCGCGGCGGCCTCAACCCCAGCGTCGAAAACATCGCCAAAGTCTTCTACACGCTCCTCGCCCCCGCCCTCGCCGAGTCTCACCCCGGCGCAACCCTCGCATCCATGACCGTCTGGGAAACCGACCGCACTAGCGCGACCTACAGCGAATAAAAAAATCACCACGGAGAGCCACAGAGAGCCACCGAGTCTCCACGGAGAAGAACCAAAGAGATAACCCGAGTCCGCGCGAACGCTCTCGAAGCCAACCCACTCAAAAATCCGCGCCCTCCGCGAAAATCCGCGGCCCCTCTCCCCGTCTTCTCTCCGTGCCATCTCCGTGGCTCCCCGTGGCCCTCCGTGGTGATTGTGCCTTACACAATCTCCACAATCGTGAACTGCTTCACCCCTCGCGGAGCATCCACCCGAATCGTCTCCCCCACCTTCGCCTTCAAGAGCGCCTGCCCCATCGCGCTCCCCTGCGTCACCTCGACATAATCCGCAGGCATCGTCGGGCTCGCCTCTCCCACCAACTTGTACGTATCCACATCCCCGTCCTTCTCATCCCGCAGCTTCACCATGCTGCCCACCAGCACCGTCCCCGCCAGCGCCTTCGTCATCCGCTCGTCCATCACGATCATGTGCGACAGCCGCTCCTGAAGGTTGCGAATCTCCGCCTCCTCCATCCCTTGCTGGTCCTTCGCGGCGTGGTAATCCCCATTCTCCTTGAGGTCCCCATGCGACCGCGCCTCGGCGATCCTCGCCGAAATCGCCCCACGGTTGTCAACCAGCGCCTTCAGGCGCGCTTCCAACTGTTCCTTGTCCGCCTTCGTGACCGTTTCCATGATCAACCTCGCCAAAACCAAAACTCGAAAACGCCCCACCGCGGGCGATCCCAAAGGATCGACGCCCGCTCGCCATGCTCTCACGGCTCAATCGGGGTGATTCCAATGGTACCCGTCAGTGGCACGGGCATCCTGCCCATGAGTCCAAGGGCCTTCTAGGCCCTTGCGAAATACTCACCGCGGCCACTCCGACGTCAACGAATGCCGAATCCCGAACCCCTAGTGCCCAGTGCCCAGTGCCCAGTGCCTAGTGCCCTGTGCCTATTGCCCAGTGCCTTCTTCCAATCACCCCCCACACCCCCATCGCCACCGCCCCCACCACCCCCACCGCCCCCCACGTCACGCCAGTCATCGCTACCGCCTTCCCCTGCCAATCCTGCGGCGCACCAATCACCCACGCCCCACCCAGCGGCGACGCGAGCAGCATCAACTCCTCACTCGGCGCCGCCACCAACCCCGCCCGCAACAACTCAAGCCCAGGCCCCGCCAACGCAAACACCACCAACAACACCATCGCCCCCGGCCCCCCCACCCCCCCCCCCCCCCCCGGCGCCCCAGCCCCGCCAAACCCCCACCCCAGCCCCCCCCCCCCC
>JALHOJ010000098.1 GCA_022843045.1 Phycisphaerales bacterium | reverse complement strand
CCCACGCCCCCGGCACCCCCCGCACCCCCCACGCCCCACGCACCCTTCGACATGGTCTTCATCGATGCGGACAAAGCGAGCAGCGCCGCGTACCTGCGCATGGCGCTGCCGCTCTGCCGCGCGGGCGCGGTGGTCATCATCGACAACGTCGTCCGCCACGGCGCCATCGTCGCCCCGCCCACCCCCCACCCCGTCCCCAGCACCCGCGGCTCACTCGAAGCCCTCGAACTCATGGGCACCATCCCAACCCTCTGCGCCACCGCAATCCAAACCGTCGGCATCAAGGGCTACGACGGCTTCGCGATCGGGATCGTCGGCGAGCCGGCCTCCTAACCGCCGCGTGCCGCCGATCTGTCACGGCTTTGGCGGCGTGGGGACGGGTGCAGGAGCGGGGCGGTCGCTCGGGCCCTCGATGACCGCCGCGGCCTCGGCGACCAAAGCCTTGGCGTCCGCGTCGTTGGCCCAAGGATTCGGCACCAGGGTCACGCCGTCCGCCGCAAGAGTGGGCGATGCAGCGATGAGGGCGCGGGCTTTGGCAAGGGCCTCGCGCGCGGCAGCGCGGTGGCCTTCGCGGTCCAGAACCTTGCCGGCGGTGAGGCTGTTGGGCTTGGCGTCGATTTCGGCGGCGGCGGCGAGGGTCAGCGTCGATTCGAGTTCACCCGATCTTCAATGCCGCACCCGGCTTGCGCCCGCAGAACACTGTCGAACGCGAACAAGTCCATTGTCCATAGGTCTTTCCCAACGGCCGCCAGCAAGTAGCGGCCATCTGGCGAGAACCGCACTTCCTTCAGCAGACCTCCGTACTGCGACACTCCAAAGCCCTTGCTGCGATCGCGATCGACATCGATGACCGCCAGTTCACACCCGGACTCCGTGCTCCACAGCACGATGCGGTTGTCGTGGCTGGCGGTGGCGAACACCGGCAGGATCGGATGAAACGCCCCGCCGCTGACAGCCGAGCGCTGGCTGATTCCGGGGTTGACCAGCAACTCGTGCACGACTCGGCGGCGACCGATGTCCCAAATCGTCGCGGTTCCATCGATGCTGCATACTCCAAGCAGCTGTCCATCTCGGGACACATCTACGTCGCGCAGCCCGAGGCGATGATGCTTCAGCGTGCCGACGAGTTCACCTGAGGTCACGTTCAGGATGTCAACGTCGCCGCGAGTGTCGGCTGGCGCGGCGTCAGTTTCAGTGAATGGGTGCAGGGCCACGAAAAGCAAGTGGTCCTTGGGCGAAACGGCCATAGCGTAAGGAAACACGCCGCGGTAAGTCTTCAGCAGGCGCAAGGCTGATCGCGGCTGATCGAACCAGAATACTTTTTTTTCAGCGCGGCCCCAGTCGGCTTGGGCAACGGCCACTGACGAAGACAGCGGATTGCTCGCCACGACGGAAATCGGGGAGGGCCAGTCCAGCGGGTTTGCTTCCTGTCGAACGCCTTGGACACTCCACAACTGTGGTGGCTGTGTGTTCATGGACGTCACGAGCCACGTACCGTCGGCGAGGCCAACGCCATGACCCGTCTGTGGTTGACCCTTGCTCACGTCACCCCCGGCGAAAACCGAACCAAGCGATTGGAGCTGTGGAAACGACCAGAGTTTGGCCCATCCGTCATACCCAAGAGTCAACACTTTCGTTCCCGTCGCGTCGAAGCGGATGCGTCGTACCGAATCGGCGTGTGCTTCAATTTGTCGAACGTCAGATTCCGGGCTCACATTGAATGTGAGCAGCCGCAGGTCGGCGTCGAGCGCAAAGAGGTAACGCTTGTCCGTGGAGAGCGCCACATCAAGGACGCCACTCGCGGGAGCGGTGGCCAGTGGTCGCTCGCTAAGCCTCTTGCCATCAGGTGTAAGCTGCAGAACCCGCCCTGAAAGCAGAATGAGAAGCACGCAGTCGTTCCCGGGGACGCTTCGGACTGCTGCGACGCCGTCTGGGTATCGCTGTTCTCCCAACAACGCTCCGTCTTGAGATAGCCACTGCACCCGACGTCGGATCGTCGGTCCAAACTGGCCAGGCTGTTCCGGAGCGATGAGTCTGGTCCCATCGGCCAGCGCGACTTCAAATTGCTCGCGGGGAAGGTCGGTGCCGGAGTGAGCGACAGGACCTCCACTAACACGCCAATCGACGAACGAACTTCGCCTGTCCGCTTGATAGACAACGCGCTTGCCATCGTCAAGTATCCAGGCCAAGCGCCTATTGATCCATGGCGCCTGCTGGACTCGTTCGCCGATGGGCACACCGTCGGGTGATCCCAGTTTCGTTTGGCTCACTAAGCCAGCGTTGCGTACGGACTCCCAACGAGCCCATAATGCCTCATTTAGCGCATTCGGATTCTCTTGGGCGATCGCCAGTGCTCGCTCACCAACGTTCGGAGCGTCCTTCGCAAATGCACTGCGTGCGAGCGTGGCTGACGCGCGTGCCGCTGTTGCAGCCACGACGTCTCGTGCACGCTCCGCTCGCAATAGCCCCCAAGTCATCCCCGCAATCCCGATCAGCAGTGCCACCGTTACCGCACTCACCGCCCCCACCGCCCCCTTGTTCCGCCTCACAAACTTCCGCACCCGATACCCCGCACTCGCCGGCGCAGCCACGACCGCTTCACCCCGCAAGTGTCGATCGATATCCGCGGCCAACTCCTGCGGCGTCGCGAAGCGGCGGCCGCGGTCCTTGTCCAGCGCCTTCATGACGATCCAGTCCAGCTCGCCGCGCATCAGGGCGTTCAGCTTCTGCGGCTCGACCTTGCGCTGGGCCGCGGTGCTGGCGAGCTTGCCGAGGTCGCGCTGCACGTCGCGGGTGATGCGCAGGCTGGGGCTGGGCGGTTCTTCTTCGCGGATGATCCGCTGCATCTCGGCGTACGCCGCGCTGCGGAGGCGCGAGGGCTCGAAGGGCGTGGTGCCCGTCAGCAACTCGTACATCAGCACGCCGAGGCCATACACGTCCGTTCGCGTGTCGATGTCCGGCGAGCCCTCGGCCTGTTCGGGGCTCATGTATTCGGGCGTGCCGATGAGGGCGCGGTGTTCGGTGAACAGGGTCTTGTCGGTGAGCGTGCCGCCCGCCGCGCCCGTGGCCTTGGCGATGCCGAAGTCAATCACTTTGGCCAGCGGCTTGCCATCGACCATGCTCACCAGCACGTTGCTGGGCTTGATGTCGCGATGGATGATGCCCTTCTGGTGCGCGTGCTGCACCGCCAGGCACACCTGCGTCAGCAGCTCCAGCCGCTCGCGCAGCGTCAGCGTGTGGGCGTCGGCAAAGGTCGTGATCGGGTCGCCCTTGACGTATTCCATCACAAAGAACGGCCGCCCGCTCTCGGTGCTGCCGGCGTCAAAGACCTTGGCGATGTTCGAGTGGTCCATCAGCGCCAGGGCCTGCCGCTCGGCTTCGAAGCGAGCCACCACCTGCTTGGTGTCCATGCCCAGCTTGATGATCTTCAACGCCACGCGCCGGCGCACCGGCGATGACTGATCCGCCAGAAACACCGTGCCGAACCCGCCCTCACCGATCACCTGCAAGAGCTTGTACGGCCCGACCGTCGTCCCCACCGCCTCCGTCAGCGGTGACGCGGCGTACGACGCCGTCGTCGCGCTGGCCATCGCACGCCCCATCGCCCGCGCAGCACCGCCAGTCTGCACCGGCCCCCCACCCCCACCCCCACCCGACTCGACGGTCGGCCTGGCTGCACGCATCAGCGAGTCGACCTCGCTACGAAGCTCCGCGTCGCCGGCGCACGCCGTGTCAACGAACGCCGCTCGCTCAGCCGCGGGCTTCTCCATCGCGGCATTGAAGACCTGCTTGATCTGTTCCCAGCGTGCGGTGCTCATGGTCATCTCCGTTCAGCGCTCGTCGTGCTCAGCGTGGCCCGCGGCGTCCTTGGCAGAGCCAAGCTCCCGCTCCAGCCACGCCTTCGCGAACGCCCAGTCATTCTTGACCGTGCGCTCCGAGACGCCCAAGACCAGCGCCACCTGGGCGATCTCAAGACCCGCGTAGTACTTCAGGCGAACGACCTGGGCCATGCGCGGGTCTCGCCCCTCCAAGCGACGCATCGCGTCATCGAGGGCAACGAAATCCGCGCAGGTGTCGCTTTCGTCTTCGTGGTCCGCCGCCGGGAGCTGCGCCGCATCGTTGATGCCCAGGTGAAGCGGCCGCCGCCCGCCGCCGCGCTTCAGGCGTGCCTTGGCCTTGGCATGATCCAAGAGCACCTGCCGCATGGCCTCGGCCGCCGCGGCGTAAAAGTGCGCCCGATTCTGCCAAGGCAGCTGTCGCGGACCCACGAGCTTGAGATACGCCTCGTGCACCAGCGCGGTCGCGGCAAGGGTGTGCCCGGCTCCGCCGACACGACCCGCCCCCCCACCGCACCCGCCGCCGCGCTCGGCGGCCACGAGGTTCTGTGCCGCGCCGCGAAGCTGCGCATAGACCAGCGGCAGCAACCGATTCACACGCTGCGTCGCGGTGTCGTGCTCATTCAGAAGAATCGTGATCGCGGCGGAATCCGGCTCGGCACCCATGACACGCAGTGTAACGGGACGGGGGCGGAACGCGCCCGACTGGCCGCGACTGTCGCTGGCACGCCCCTCTCCCTCCACACCTTCGCTTTGCTCTCGCGACTTGCAGCTGGCGATTCTCAACTCGCGTCTCGCGTCTCGCGACTACTTCTTCTCCCGCTTCATCGCCTCTTCGATGAGCTTCCAATCCGGCGCGGGGTTGTGGCGGATGACCGCGCGGCCGCAATCCGGGCATGTCGTCTCACCGGCGGTCTCGTTCTCGTACTGCTTCACGAACACGAGCGTCGGATCCGCCTTCACCTTGCCGTCGCGCGTGTAGTAGCAGCGCTCGGCCGGGAAGAGCGTTCGCTGGCCGGTCTTGGGGTTCGTGTAGGGGAACGCGGAGTTCTCGGGGATTCGGAAGTCCTTGATCACTTCGAGCGTCTTGGAGTCGATCACCTCGCGCCGCAGAGACTCGCTGGCCAGGTCGGGCCCGCCGGAGGTCAGTTGGATATAGCCGAAGACCATCGCTGCGATCAGGCAGACCACCGCGATACCGGCCTTGACCGTCTCCTTGTTCAAACCCGAAGGGCCGCCCCCAGCGCCGCCATCCCCGCCACCACTCGTGACTTCCTGCGCGGTGCCCTCATCGAGCAACGACGGAAGACGGCTGCCTGAAGAACTCATGCGAAGACCCTCGCGGTGGAGTGTGAGTCAGGTGAAGAACGACGGTGAAAGAAACTCAAGACGATCAAGGAACGATGTAGCGACCGTTCGTGGCGGTTTGATTCGGGAAGAGCTGTCGCGTGGCAACCCAGAACTGGTTGGGGTTGCCGAGGCTTGTGCCGGTGGGGAACCACATGTCCGGATTCGTTGCGACGTCGTCCTTCATCGTGCGGACCGAGCCATCGCCGAACGCGATGTTGCCCAGATATGTGCCGTCGGTGCCGCCGCGGCTGCGGGTGCCGTGCCGGAAGGCGTAGCCGCGAGCGTCAACGCGAGCGCCTGACACGACGGCACCACGATTTGCCTCGCCCGGAGCGCCCGAGCGATCAAGCTCCTTGCTCTGATTCTGCCAGGGGCCAACGCCGCCGAACGCGCCGCCGAACGAAGCGTTCATGGCGAAATCGAAGTCCGGCTGCTCAGCCCCCGTTGCGTAGCGATGGCCCTCGAAGAACAAGGCCTTCATCGACGGCGAGCCGATCCGATTCAGGTTCGGGCGGTATCCCTTGCGATCGGCGTCGGGGCGCGGCGCGGTGCCGAACGGCGCGCCGTCAGTCGTCGACGTGAACTGCGTAGACATGTTGTACGCGATCATGCGCCCGTTGGTGGCAGGCGCTCCGCCGGCGTTGAACACCTCGGCCGTGATGCGGTTTGACGGGCACTGGAAGACCTGAACCGTTGAGCGATACCAATCAAAGCGGGCGGCACGCTCGGCTTGGCCCTGAGCCGCAGCACCTTGGTTCGGACCCGTGAGGGCCATCATCTCGGCCAGCGGCCCCATGAAGTCCCAGGATTGAACCGCGATGCCGTTGAAACGGCCCGGACGAGCCGGCCCGTCACGATACATCGCTGGAATATCCGCAAAGTTGAAGCAATCACGACCGCTCGTGGCGGGGCTACCGACCAACTGATCCTTGTAGTCATTGCCATACCCCGATGCCGCCTGCACCATTGCGCGGGGGTTCGCGGCGCAGACAAGCGTCCGGGCACTATCGCGTGCCGAACCGAGAGCCGGCAGCAGCAGGCTGATCAGCAGAGCGATGATCGCGATCACGACCAGCAACTCGATCAACGTGAAGCCCGGGCGAGCGTTGGCGACTGTTTTGGATGACAGCATGATGATGATGTTCCTGTTCGTTCAGTCTGGCACGACACCGACACACACACAACCACCCGCGGCTCTCGCACGCCCAGAGCCTCCCACCGCCTCGCGTGTCCCTCGCCCCTGCCGCGACCCATCCGACCTCAGACTTTGAACACCGTCGCGCTGAGGATACCGCACCGAAGCGTCGAGCGAGGCGAAACGACCGAGCCTCTCAATAGGTTTTGTCAAGCCTTTATAATCCCCAGAGATCTCAGGGATCTTGATCTCCCCCAATAGTGCGGCCAATGCTAGCCGCCGGCAAGCCAAGTGTGCAAGTCAGAGGCCAGATTGAGACGCGGGATTGGGTACCGGACGTGTGACTTTGCGCAACCTTTACACATCGCGCCCGCTCTGAGCCGACCCTGTGAATCTGCGGAGAGTTTGACATCTCGGACTATGCACCAGAACCGACAGCCCGGGCATTATCCGTTCATCCGGATCAATGGGTGTATACTCGTTCCGCCCGCGGACTTCGAACGACATACCCCACGCCCACTGCCGGCCTTGCAGCCATCACGACACCTGCGACCACCGTTCCCTTGCGACAGGCCAGGCCATGCACATTCACGACATCCTTGCCCATCATCACACGACGTTCAGCTTCGAGTTCTTCCCGCCCAAGACGCCGGAGGCCGCCGAGGGGCTGTATCAGATCATGGGGGAGCTCGAGGAGCTGAAGCCTTCGTTCGTGTCGGTGACCTACGGCGCCGGCGGCAGCACGCGCGAGCTGACGCGAGACCTGGTTGTGCGTGTCAAGACGGCGACGCAGCTGGACCCGGTGCCGCACCTGACGTGCGTGTGTCACAAGGAGCCCGAGATCCGCTCGATCCTCGAGCAATACGCTCGCGCGGGAATCGGCAACATGCTTGCGCTGGGCGGCGATGTTCCGAAGCATTTGCCCGATTGGGATCGCGCACAGGACGCCTTTCGATACGCGTCGGGACTCGTTTCGTACATCAAGAAGTTCAACGCCGAGCGCATCCACCCGGACCCGCGCGGCTTTGGCATCTGCGTCGCCGGCTTTCCTGAGGGCCACCCGGGCACGCCGAATCGCGTGCGCGAGATGGACTATCTCAAAGCCAAGTGCGACGCCGGGGCTGATTGGATCTGCACGCAGCTCTTCTTTTCCAACCACGATTTCTACGACTTCCGCGAGCGGTGCGATCTGGCGGGGATCAAGATCCCGATCATCGCGGGCATCATGCCGGTGACGAGCATGAAGGGCATGAACGCGATGGCCGACATGGCCGCGGGCGCGAGGTACCCCGCGGCGTTGCTGCGGCGATTGAATCGCACGGGCGGCGATGCGGACGCGGTGCGGCGCGTGGGGATTCAGTACGCCACCGAGCAGTGCGCCGAGCTGCTGGACCACGGCGTGCGAGGCATCCATTTCTACACGCTCAACAAAAGCAGCTCGACGCGCGAGATCTTCCTCAACCTGGGCGTCAAGGACACGCTGAGCTTGTTGAATCCGAAGCCGATTGCTGGCTGAACGGCAACAGTCTCGTTTCGGACACGCGCTCCCGCGCGGTCGCGGCCGCGACGCCGCCCGGCTCACTTCTGCACGTTCACCGCGTCCATCAACATCGCGGCGGCTTTGTCCAGCGCCACCGGATCCGCCGGCAGGCCGATCGAGATGCGGATGTTGCGTTGGTCGAGCCAGTTCTCGATCAGGCCCTGGAGTTCGCCATCGCTGAGCTTGTCGAAGACGGGCAGCTTGTTCTTTTCGGATTCCTGCACTTTCAGGCGCACGGCTTTGTCGAGGCCCTCGACCGCCGCGGCGTTGACCAGTTGCAGGAGCTTCTCGGTGGTCTGCGCGTCTTCGCCCGCCGCTTGGCGTGCGGTGGCCCAGCGGGTGAGGCGGGTGCGGAGCGCGGCCATCGCCTTCTGGCGCTGGTTTCTCGCGTCCATTTCCTTCGCGTAGACGATGCCGATGATCGCGACGGGGACAAACGCCTTCTCGCCGGCCTTTTCAGCGAGCTGCTCCATCTTCACGACCTTGCCGTTGTTGACGTCATCGCGCAAGTCGGCGACGGAGTTCTCCAGCGCCTTCATCAGCGAGCCGAGGATCGACCATTCCGCTCGCGTCTCGGGCAGATACTGCTCCGCACCGGGGAGCTTTGTGGGCAGCACGATGAACCAGGCGTCGTTCTCCTTCTTCATCGTCAGGCCCAGCGGCGGCACGGGCCGGCCGTCAAACAAGACCGCCACCTGCGTGTCGTCGATCTCCACCGTCGTCAATCGCTTGGCGTACGCGCCCAAGAGGCTGAACGGGTCGGCCATCAACTGATCGAGCAGTTCCTGCACCGCGTCGCGCCGGGATTCGCGCGACGCGGCGTCGTTTGCCGGGACCGGCACGTTCACCGCCGGCCCGCCCTTCGGCCCGAGCTTGACATCCACGCGTGTGGACCGCGCACCGGTCGGCAAGCCGCCGGTGATCTTGGTGAGAGACTCCAAGCCGCGGCCGTCCTTGAGCTGCTCGCGAATCGAGGCGGCCTCGGCCGGGAATCGGTTGGCGACCGCGATCGAAAGGTCCCGCATGCGCTCCAGCAGCGAGCCGAGGCGGTTCATGACGATTCGGAACTCTTTCGAGTCCGCGTAGACCAGATCGGGCAGGCGCTTCACGTCACCCTGCTCGATCATTTTGACCATGGACTCGATGACCAGCGCCGGCGTTGCCTGGCTGTAGGTCACCTCGGCTTTTCGGCGGCAGCCCGGCGCCAGACACAAAGCCGCGGCCATCAGGGCCGTCACAACCACCACCGCCACACGTTGAAGCCGAATCGACATGCGGATCACCCTGAAGAGCCCCCCCACCCCCACCGCCCCCCAGCCCCACACGGGCTCTGCGTGGTCTACCGACCGCGGGCGTGATGGATGCGGTCGGGGCGCGTTTCGCTGCCTGAACGGCGGGATTTGCATTTGGGCCCGAAAGTCGGCACACTTCGGCACGGGTCAATCGCGGGGCCGTTTGCCAGCGTCACCCATAGAAGGAGTCTCGAATGGCAAAGCCTGGCGCGGGCGCAGTCGCGGAGTTCATTGGCACGTTCGCACTGACGTTTTTCGGTGCCGGCGCGATCATCCTTACAAGCTCCGAAGCGGTGGCCGGCCTCGGGATGAAGGCGGCCCCGGGCGGCCTGCTGACGGTCGCGCTGGCCCATGGGCTGATCCTGTTCTGCTTCGTGGCCGGGTGTGCGTACATCAGCGGCGGCCAGTTCAACCCCGCAGTGTCGCTGGGGCTCGTCGTCGCCGGCAAGCAGAAGCCGGGGACCGCTGGCGTCTACATCATCGCCCAGTTGCTCGGGGCGGCGTGCGCCGCGGGGATGCTCCAGCTTTTCCTGACCACGCCGGTGGCCAATAACGACGGGCCGATGCTCGGCGCGACGATCGGCGAACTGACCAAGCGAGGGAACCTCGGCGCCGTGATCGGGATCGAGACGATCCTGACGGCGGCCTTGATGTTCGTGGTGCTGACCACTGCGGTTGACAAGCGGGGCGGCGTACTGGGGCCGCTGGCGATCGGTATGACCGTCACTGCGTGCATCCTGGCGGCCGGGCCGCTGACGGGCGCGAGCATGAACCCGGCGCGGTCGTTCGGGCCGGCGGTGTGCGGTGATCGGTGGATGATGTTCCACGCGTACATCATCGGGCCGTGCCTGGGCGCGATCGTTGCGGCGCTGGTGTATCGCGTGTTCTGGGACGAGAGCGCCTCGCAGAAAGCCTGATCGAGATCGACGAGACTTCTCCTGGCGGCAAATGAACAGGGCGATCCGGCTGGCTGGATCGCCCTGTGTGTTTTCGAGGTGCGAGCGTTCACGCCAAGCTGCGTGGTCTCAGCCGAGCATGCCCTTGGCGTCTTCGACGAGCTCGGGCAACCGGGCGCGGATGTCTTCGATGTCTGAGATTTCGAGGCCGAGCTGCTCGACGACGTCGCCGTCGATGTCGCAGTTCTGCAGGTCGAGGCGGTAGCCCTCGTTGAGCTCGGCTGAAAGGCGATCGGCGATGTAGACCATGCACGGGAGCGTGCGGTTCTCCGCCGGGAGCTCCATCGGGTTGTGGTGATGGCCGGTGACGAAGAAGAAGCTCTTTGGGAACTTCCACTTGTCGCAGAGTGCGGAGCCGAAGTCCTGATGCGTGGCGCCAAAGACGGCGACCTCCGCCGCGAGCATGTCGCCGGGAGACTGATCGTCGGAGCCGGGTGCTGGGGCGACCTTGTCGATGACCTCGACGAGCTTGTTGCGGTCGTACTGCATCTGGACCATGATGCCGATGTCGTGGATGAGGCCGGCGAGGAACGACTCGTCAGCGAGGCCGAGCTTGAGCTTGTCGGCGATCATCTTGGTGCAGGTGGCGACGCTGATCGAGTGCAGCCACAGGTCACGGGCGCTGAAGCCCGGGGTGAGCTGGCCGCCCTTGAAGAGCTTGCTGAGCGAGGCGGCGATCGCGATGTTCTTCACAGCGTTCAAGCCCAGGAGCACGATCGCGCGGTTGATCGAGCCGATCTGCCCGGGCAGCCCGTAGAAGGCGGAGTTCACGACCTTGAGGATGCGGGTGCAGAGCGCCGGATCCTTGGCGATGACGTTGTTGAGATCCTGAGCGGTCGAGGTGGGATCCTCGACGAGCTGGATGATCTTCAGCGTGATTTCCGGGAGCGTCGCGATGTGGGAAATCTCGCGAATCGCCGCGGCTACGACCTGATCACGCTGTGCGGTCTCGACGCCCATGTATCACCTCCGAAAAAGCTACAGATTCAACGGAGGATGTATCGGCGGCCGGTGCGAGCGTGCTGAGCCCGAGGGGTTCGACCAAGAGATGTTTTTTTGGGGCC
>JALHOJ010000097.1 GCA_022843045.1 Phycisphaerales bacterium | reverse complement strand
ATGGAAGAATGGCCCAGCCTTCGCCAGAGCCAGCCAGGTCCGCGGGCGCAGGAAGAAAACCGCGCGAGGCGGGAGATTCCGATGTTCCTGGCCCTGCGCGCGGTCAAGCTTTGAGTGTGGACAGGCGATGTTTCGCTTTTCAGCACAGAGGCACAGAGCCTTGGAGGAATAGGAGAAGGCGCCACGAAGTGCACTCACTACAGTGCTCGCTTCCTTTTCGCCTGATCTCTGTGCGTCCGTGCTGAAGTCGAACTGCTTTGCGCTTACCCAAGCAACTTCGCAAGATCGGCGTTGCCCAAGACTCCTTTGAGCAGGTCGCCGCCACCCTTGCCGCCGACGTAGTCCAAGAACAACTTGAGGAAGCCGCCAGCCTTGTCGCCCGACAGGCCGGAGTTACCCAGCAGGCCCAGGAGTTGGTTGACGCCCCCGCCCTTGTCGCCGCCCAAGAGGCCGCTGACCATGCCAGCGAGGCCGCTTCCGCTCCCACCGCCGAGCAGACCGCCCAGGGCCCCGCCGATACCGCCGCCGCTCTCAGCCGCAGTACCGCCGCCGGTCGCACCCTTGAGCAACTCTTGAGCGCCGGGCAGCATGCCGACGAGCTTCTGGAAGTCGCCGCCGCCCATTTGGCCTTGGAGCATGCCCAGCACCCCGCCCGTGGCGGACTTGGCTTGGCCTTCGTTGATGCCCAACTGCGACACGGCCATGTTGATGAAGTCCTGCATCTGCCTGCTCCTGTAAAACTGGTACAAATTCGGGACACTGCCGCCGGTCAACCGACGAACAAACTAGGAACTCTGCCGCCCGCAATCCCTCCACCTTACCACCAGCTTCGCCCCGCGCCAACCATTTTTCAGCCAGTTTCGCGATTCATTCGCACATCCGACGATTTCTCTCGTCCTTCCTTCGATTTCTCGCGCAATCGCCGCCACCTCCGATGCGATTGCCTGTACAAACAAGCATGGTGTACATCCCCACCAATCTTTCCTTGAAGGGCACCGGAGCGACCATCACCCGCGATCTGGAGTGCCCGGGCTGCGAGTACAACCTCAAGGGCCTGCGATACGGCGGGCACTGCCCCGAATGCGGCGCGGCGATCGGCCTGCGACCGGGCGATGACAGCCAGCCAACGTCAGACGTCTCACACAGCGGCTTCTGGGGGCGCGTGCTCGCGATGATCGAGCCCCATCACACGCCCGGCATCACGGCGGGCCTCACCGAAGCTCCGCTCGGATACCTCCATCGCCTCTCGCTCGCGTGCCGGCTGATGCAAGCCGCGCTGATTCTGATTCCGGTGCTGCCGCTTGCCGGGTTGCTGGTGATCAATCTCGGCGCGGACGCGGACAAGGTGTGGCCGCTCGCGGGCATCGCGAGCTTGATGCCCGCCGCACTGTGGGCGTTTGGCGTGTGGGTGATGGTGTCGCCACGGCGCACGCGCGAACTTCGCGGCGAGCTCGCGCATCGAGAGTGGCTTGGCACCAGGCGTGCGGCCCGCTTCACGCAGTGCTGCTGGCTGCCCGCGAGCGCGGTGCTAGCGATCATTTCGCTCGCTGCTTTCAAGGGCACCGCCTTGCCCGGCCCGCCAATCGCGTGGACGATCGCGATGGGCGCGTTCGCGGCGATCGGGTTCCTGGGGCTGTCGCCCGTGGGCCTGTACGCGTCCAACATCGCGGATTGGGCGAACGACACGGGGCTGTGCGACCGACTGCGTCTCGCAAGCCTCGCCGTGTTCTTTGCGCCGCCCGTGATCGTGCTGTCCATCTACTGCGCGATGGTGTTTGACAACCCTGCGGGACGGTTCTTCGCGGGGATCATGGGACTGCTCGCGTGCCTTCTGCCCATCGCATGGCTGATCCAACTCGTCGTCGCCACCATGCAGTTCATCTCGATGGCAACTTGGGCCCAGATCAACGCCGACACGCGGCTCGAGAGGGATCAGCGACTTGCCGAAAAGGCAGCGCGAGATCGAGCAAGGGCCGAGCACGAATACAAGCCCGATGGCCCGGCGGAACTCGCCGGACCGATTCCACTCGCGGGGGACTTGCCGCTTGTGGGCGAAGCCTCGCCCAAGAAGCCGACCAACGCCTCCGCAACCCACCCGCTCACCAGACTCCCTCCCGCACCCAAGCGCCCCGATCGCGTCGTGCGACACACACCGCCGCAACCGCCGCTTTAGTGGCACGGGCCTCCGGCCCATGAGTCGCAGGGGCTTCAAGCCCTTGCCTCGCGATGCGCATTATCGTGGCCCGCTCTTGCGATCCCTGGATGCCTTCGCTGCCTCCCGCACCGCGGTCTCGACTTTTTCCTTCATGCTCTCAAGATCGCTCGCCAGCGACGTCTCGTCGAGCACGCGAAGGGTCGTGTCGCTCTCCAACAACTTGCGCATCCCGCCGATCGTGATCCCTTCCTGCTTGAGGATCTCCTGCATCGACGGGTCCTGCTCGACCATCGTGCGGGCCTGCTGCATGCTCGGCAGATTCATGAAATCCTGCCACGCTTGCGACTTCGCAAGTTCGTCGCGGGCCTGAGGATCACGGGTGATGACGATGAAGTCCTCGGCGAGATCGAGCACGGGCCAGTTGCTCAGCGGGCTGGCCTTGGCCGCTGCGCTGCCCAGCGTGCTTTGCTCGACATCATCCGCAAACGCCAGCACTCGCTTGGCGAGGGGCAGGACGCGAGCCTCGGCTTGCTCGGGCGAAAGCCCCTCCGCATATGCCGCTTCGCGATCAGCCCCGGCACGCATCGCCGCGATCGGGCGCATCGCCACGGGCACCCAGAGCACGATGAGTGAGAGCAGAATGCCTTCGACTGCGCCAAGGCCGCCCCCGGCGACTTTGTCGGCGGTGCGCCAGTGCGGTCGCTCGCGCAGCACACGTCCCGCGATGATCGCACCGATGCCCCATGCGAGCACCGTGACAAAGAGACCGCAGACGATCATGCTGATGAGTCGGCCCAGCAAGCCGCGCGTGCCGGTGAGGCCTGCGATGGGGCCCTCGAACATCCTGCCCAGCGACGCGGCGAGCAGCATCGCGAGCACGAGGCCGACGACCAGTCCCGCGATCTCCGCCGCGCCTCGCCAGAGGCCTTGAATGGCACAGAAGCCGATGAGGGCGACGACGATGGCGGGGACCCAGCCGGCGATGAACCAGCACATGAGGACGCCAAGAGGGACGCCCATGAGGAGGCCGAGGAGGAGGGTGCGGGGGAGGGGGGAGTCATCGCTGCGCGAGATATCAGGCGATGAGCGTCGCATGAATCGTGCGAATCCTCGGTCGGTTTGATTCCGATTGACCATTTCGCGACCCCGCCGTTACGCAACATCCTCCGTCATCGAAACGTCTTCGATGCCGCCCCTCAGCCCGCCCGTGCGGAAAGCTTCCAACGCCTCGTACAACTGCTCGGGCTGCTTCGCCGTGCGCACCGCCTCACGGAAGGGCTTGATGCTCTCCATGCGGCCGTCGGGCAGCCTTGCCTGCATTTTCTTGGCAAACCAGCTGATGCGCCGGGCGATCTGCCACATCGCGTAGCGGTCGTCGCGGTGTTCGCGCATCAGGTCGAAGTAACGCTTCACCGTCCCAATCTTCTCATCGAGCGTGAGGTCGGGCAGCAGTTCGCCCGTCTGCAGGTAGTGATGCGTCTGGCGAAACAACCACGGCGCGGCGAGCGCGCCGCGGCCGATCATCACGCCGTCGCAGCCGGTCTCACGAAGCATGCGCTCGGCGTCCTGCGGCTCCTTCACATCGCCGTTGCCGATGACGGGGATGCGGCCATTGACGCTCTCCACCACGCGGGCGATGCCGGCGAGTTGGACGTTGCCGCTGAACTTCATCTCGGTGGTGCGGCCGTGGACGGTGACGCCGGCAACGCCGACGTCGGCGAGCATGCGGGCGAGATGAGGCGAGCAGGCCGCGCCGGATTCGAAGTCGGTAGTGTGCCAGCAGAGTCGCATCTTGCAAGTCAAAGGCACCGGGCAGGGGGCATTGGGCACTGGGGACGCGGCATTCGGGATTCGGGGTTCGGCATTCGTGCTCGCGCCGGTTGCGTACTGCATCGAACCACGAATGCCGAATGCTGAATCCCGAATGCCGGCGGTCGCGTGCGTGGCCGTGCCCAGCCGCCTCCCCCACTCCTCCGCGCTGAGCGGACAGCGTTCGAGCTCCTGCACCACCCGCGCCGCGATCGCGACGGCCCGCTCGAGGTTGGTCAGCAGCGCGCTGCCGCCGTCCTTCTTCGTCACTTTGTCGACCGGACAGCCCATGTTGATGTCGACGACGGTCGCGCCGTGCTCCACGGCCCAACGGGCGCCCTGGGCCATGATTTCCGGATCGCTGCCGTAGAGCTGCATGCCCACGGGCTTGTCGAAGTCGTTGGTCTTGGCGAGGTCGAGGCTGGTGGCGGTGCCGCGGAGGAGGCCTTGGGGGCTCAGCAGGTCGGTGCAGGCAAGGCCGACCCCGCCCCACTCGCGGCAGACGGTGCGAAACGCGAGGTCGCAGTACCCGGCGATGGGGGCGAGGAGGAGGTTGGTCGCGAGTTGGACGGGGCCGATGCGGAGCACGAGGAAGTGTAAGAGCCGAAGGGCGCAAGCCCTCGGCGAAGCCGCCGGGAGGCCCCGAATCTCCGGCGATCTACTATTGCTTATGGGGAGACGTCAACAACGCGTGCCAACTGGTGACCTCGAATCGCTCAAGGACCGATTGTGGAACGCGGCAAAGTGGATCAACATCAATGGCTCGACGCGTCGGCTCGTGCGGCGGGCCATACGGGCCTGTCCGCGTGATGCCGATGTTCTGTGTTACTGTGCGGAATCCGTCAAAGGAACCTGGTTCCACTACAAGGTCACGGGCGACCGAGCTTCGTGGCAGAACTCGTATCGACTGTTCCATCGCGCCTTGCGCGCGGACCCAGAGCATGCTTGGGCGTGGGAGGGGCTGGCAGCCATCTTGGACGTTGATGCTCGATATGAGGAAGCCGAGCACGCCGCTCGGCGAGCGGTTCGATACGGCGATGACCCGTGCGCCAAAGCGATTCTGGCTCGTGTTCTGGCTCAGCGTGGTAAGAGTGACGAAGCTCGGAAGATCGCCTCGGAACTCAAGGAGACCTCGAGCAGAGACGACTTCGCATGGGATGTTGCCAGAGAGGTGCTGGAAGGCTTCTGGGACTCGCAGGAGTAGTGCAAACAAGGATAAAGAAAAACGCCGCGGGTTGCGCGGCGTTGGGAGGATCGCTGGTTGATCGGCCGAGGGCTTGCGCCCTTCGGTTCTTACTTGCCTTCCTTCTTGAGCTTCGCGTAGAAGGCCGTGCGCTTGTCGGCGGTGCGGCGGCGGGTGCTGGGGCGGCCGCTGACTTCGGCGCCGTCTTCGTTGCCCACGAACTGGAGCAGGACGAGTTCGCTGCCGTCGCCGATACGGTGCTTGCCGAGCTTAACGATGCGGGTGTAGCCGCCCGCGCGATTCGCGAAGCGGGGCGCGACGTGATCGAAGATGTGCTTGACGATCTTGGGGCTCTTGCGGAGTTCGCCGTAGCGGTTGCGCTCGACGCCCGAGGAGTCGGGCAGATCGAAGAAGCCCTTGCGGAGGTCCTTCATGGCCTCGACCTTGTTCTTCTCTTCTTCGCTGGCGCCCTTGGGCAGGTACAGCCACTCAAAGCCCATGCGGTCGGCGCCAAGCTTGGCGACGATCCGGCGGCGGCTGGCGATGTCGCCCTGCTTGGCCATCGTCACGATCTGCTCGACCATGGGCTGCACGGCCTTGGCCTTGGGCAGCGTGGTCACGATCTGACCGTGCTCGAACAGACCAGCCGCGAGGTTCCGCAACGTGCTCGTGCGGTGCGCGGTACGCCGACCCAACCGATATCCACCTCTGCCGTGACGCATGACCAACTCCAGACGTTGTGCGGGATGAGCTTGGGGCCCATCGCGCGATTGAGACTTTGGAAAGCGGAATCAGACGCGTTGGCGGATGATTCCGAGTGGGTCGAAATACTAGGCCTGAGGGGAGAAGGCTTCTCAGGCTTTAGGAACATTCCGGCGAGTAGTTCGGGGTATGCACGGGGCTTGAAGCTTCGTTCGAACCCCAACGCAGGGCCCAAAGCAAGGCCCAAAGCAGGGCTAGCAGCCCCACGTTTACCCACCTTACTGCAGCGGCAACTGGATCGGGGTGATCGTGTAGCCCTCGGGCAGGCGGACGCCCAAGTCCAGACCGATTTCCTGCAGCTTGCGCTTCACTTCACGCAGGCTCGTGCGGCCGAAGGAACGCAGCTTGAGCAGGTCGGCGTCGGTGAGCGTCACCAACTGGCCGACCGTCTCGATGCGGGCGCTCTCGAGGCAATTGCTGGCACGGACTGAGAGTTCCAGCTCGCTGAGGTTCATGTTCAGCTTGCGGATCAGTTCCTCGTCCACGCTCGCGGCCTGGGCGGCTTCTTCGCTCACGCGTTCTTCGCCGATGTCGAAGTACTGGACGAAGGGGTTGAGGTGCTTGCGGAAAATCTTGGCAGCCTCAACGACCGACATCTCGGGCGTCACGGTGCCGTTGGTCCAGACTTCCATCGTCAGCTTGTCGTAGTTGGTGCGCTGGCCGACGCGGGTTTCTTCGATCTTGTAGCGGACGCGCTGCACGGGGCTGTAGATCGCGTCGATCGGAATCCGGCCGATTTCCTGCTCTTCTTCCTTGTTGTACTGCTCGCTGGCGGGGACGTAGCCGCGACCCTTGGTCACGACCAGCTCCATTTCAAAGTCCACCGCGTCCGTCAGCGTCACGATGACCAGATCCTTGTTCTGGATGGTCACGGCGGTGTCGGCCTGGATCATGTCCGCCGTCACTTCGCCGGGCCCGCGGGCCGCGAGGCGCATGACCTTGGGCTCATCGCCTTCGAGCTTGACGACGAGGTTCTTGACGTTCAGGACGACGTCCGTCACGTCTTCCATCGCGCCCTTGATGGGCGTGAATTCGTGCTGGATGCCCTTGATCTTGATGCTGCTCACCGCGGCGCCTTCGAGGCTGCTCAGCAGCACCCGGCGGATGCTGTTGCCCACGGTCGTGCCCATGCCACGCTCAAAGGGCTCAACGGTGAACTTGCCGAAGGTGTCGCCCCGATAGCGCGGGTCGAACTGGATGCGATTGGGCAACTCAAGCCCACGCCAACGAACACGGGTCGTCATAGGGTCAAACTCTCACTCGGCACGTTGCGATGCAACAGCGTCAGAAGCCGGTTTACGGAAACCTCTCACGGCCGAAACGCGAGGGGCCCCAATCTGTCCGACCGACGCACGAAAAACGAACCACGCTCTTTCGAGCGGGGTTCGTGGAAATCTGATTAGACGCGGCGACGCTTGCGAGGCCGGCAGCCGTTGTGGGGAACCGGAGTGTGGTCTTCGACCGCAGTCACGCGGAGGCCGGCGGCGACGAGGCCGTTGACCGCGCTCTCGCGACCCGCGCCCGGGCCCTTGATGCGGATTTCGACTTCGTTCATGCCCATCTTGCGGACCTTGCCCGCGCTGGTCTCGGCGGCCCGAGTGGCGGCGAAGGGCGTGCTCTTGCGAGCGCCCTTGAAGCCCATCGTGCCCGCGCTGTCCCAAGCCAGCGTTTCACCGTTCATGTCCGTGATGGTCACGATGGTGTTGTTGCCGGTGCTGTGGATGTGCGCGATGCCGCGCGTGACGTTCTTGCGAATCTTGCCCTTCTTCGACATGCAAACTCCTTCGGATCGTCAGACACGCAATGTGTCCTACCCGGAAAACAGGCACTGGGGACCAGGCACTGGGCATTAGCAAAGGCACCCGAACCACCAGCGTCTTTGCTAGTGCCCAGTGCCCAATGCCCAGTGCCTTCTTGCTTACTTCGCCTTGACCGACTTCTTGCCGGCCACGGTCTTCTTCTTGCCCTTGCGTGTGCGGGCGTTGCTCTGGGTGCGCTGGCCGCGGACCGGGAGGCCCTTGCGGTGGCGGTCGCCGCGATAGGACTTGATGTCCTTGAGGCGCTGGATGTTCTGCTGCACCTGGCGGCGCAGGGCACCCTCGACCAGATAGTTGTTGTCGATGATCGTGTTGATCTGCGCGAGCTTGAGCTCGTCGACCTCGGTCGCGCGGGCTTCGGGATCGATGCCAGCCTCGTCCAGGATCATCTTGGCGATCTTGGGGCCGATGCCGTGCACGTACTGCAGGGCAAAGAAAATCTTCTTCTTCTCGGGGATATCGATACCGGCGACGCGTGGCATGTGGAATCCTGTCTATGCCCGCCTCGCGGAGAGGCGGGGTACCTGATCAGCCCTGGACCTGCTTGTGCTTGGGATCGGTCTTGCAAATCACGCGGACCTTCCCCTTGCGGCGGACGATCTGGCACGCGTTGCACATTTTCTTGACGCTGCTGCGAACTTTCACGGGGCACCTTCCTCGTGTTGGAGCGGACTCCGCGACCACCAGGCAAACGCCGGGCTGAGCGGGAAGGGATATTAGGCATCTGGTTTCGCGGAGGAAAGCGAGCAAGAACTCACACGAATCCAAACATTTTCCTTCCATTCGAGGTGGCGGTCGCACCTGAGGCTTCGTGAGGATGGTATCGAAGACCCCCCACCTACACAAAAGCGTCAGAAGGAGTCTCCACGTATCGATCGCTGGAGGATCCACACCAATGCCCAACCCAGCCCCTTGAAACCAGGGTAACCTCCCTCCGAACCAATCCCGGCCCATTCCCGTTTCTGGCTTCGCCAGGGGCGGGACCCGCACCAGGGGCCACAGGTTGGAAAGGGAGCACTCATGAGCGTCTGGGATTCCATCAAAAACCGCCTCAAGCACGAACTGATCGACATCGTCGAATTCCTCGACGACTCGAATAACACGCTGGTCTACCGCTTCGAGCGCTTCCAGAACGAAATCAAGAGCGGGGCCAAGTGCATCGTCCGCGAGGGACAGGCCGCGGTGTTTGTCCGCGAAGGCCAGCTCGCCGACGTCCTCCCTCCCGGCACGCACACGCTGGACACCAAGAACCTCCCGATCTTGAGCACGCTGCTGGGCTGGAAGTACGGTTTTGAGAGTCCGTTCAAGGCGGAGATCTACTTCGTCTCAACTCGCGTCTTCACGGATCAAAAGTGGGGCACGATGAACCCGGTGATCGTGCGCGATCCGGAATTTGGCCCCGTCCGCCTTCGCGCCTTCGGCTCGTACACCTTCAAGGTCAAGGACCCCGGCAGCTTCATCAAGAACGTGGTCGGAACCGACGGCCGCTTCACGATCGAAGAGATCAACACGCAGCTTCGCAACGTGATCGTGAGCCAGATCGGCAACGCCCTGGGCTCGTCCAAGATTCCGATGCTCGACCTCTCCGGTCGCACCATGGAACTGGGCCGCTTCCTCCGCACCGAAACCACGCCCGAATTCGACAAGTTGGGCTTGGAACTGCCCACGATCCTCATCGAGAACATCAGCCTGCCGCCCGAAGTCGAGCAAGCCCTCGACAAGCGCAGCAGCATGGGCATCGTGGGCGACCTCAACGCCTACGCGAAGTTCCAGACCGCTGAGGCCATCCGCGACGCGGCGAAGAACCCCGGCACCGCCGGCGCGGTTGTCGGCCTGGGCATGGGCAACGTCTTTGGCGGCATGATGGCCGGCACCGCCGCAGGCAGCACGATGGGCGGCCCCGCCGCCGGCGGCCCGGGCACGCCCCCACCGATTCCCGGCGCAGCGCCGGTGATGCCGTTCTTCATCGCCGCCAACGGCGCGCAGCAAGGACCCTTCGAGGTCGCGCTGCTCGCCAGCAAAGCCGCGAGCGGCGAACTCACGCGTGACACGCTGGTCTGGTGCCAAGGCATGGCAAGCTGGACCCGCGCGGGTGATGTCCCGGCGCTGGCCAGCGTCTTCGGCGCGGTGCCGCCGCCGATTCCGCGGTAAGAAAGGCAGTTTCACCACGGAGGGCCACGGGGAGCCACGGAGATTGCACGGAGAGAAGACAGAGATGGGAATGGAGGGTGGCGTGGCGGTTGAGCTGCTGCACAAGGACGTGACCGACAAGATCATCTCGGCGGCGGTGGCCGTGCATCGCGAGCTTGGGCCGGGCTTGCTCGAGTCGGCGTACGAGGCGTGCCTCGCGCACGAACTCTCGCAACGCGACGTCAATGTCGCGAGGCAGGTTCCCATCCCCCTCGTCTACAAGACCATCAAGATCGACTGCGGCTATCGCGCCGACATGATCGTCGAGGGCAAGGTGCTGATCGAACTGAAGGCCGTCGAGCAGTTCGATCCAATCCACGAAGCCCAGCTCCTCACCTACCTGAAACTCTCTGGCATCCGCGTCGGCTTGCTCATGAACTTCAACGAACTCCGCCTCCTCGACGGCCTCAAACGCCGCATCATCTAGTTTTTTCCGTCTTCTCTCCCTGTCTTCCCTCCGTGCAACCTCCGTGGCTCCCCGTGGCCCTCCGTGGTGATTCTTCTTCGATGGACACGCCAACCACTAACCAACGCCGCTTCCCCTGCAAGCAATGCGGGGCTCGCCTCGAGTTCGCGCCGGGCCAGGACTCGCTCGTCTGCCCCTTCTGCCAGTCCAAGAACGAGATTGAGGTTTCCCTCGCCGTCGAGGAGGCCGACCTCGACACCTACCTCCAAAAGCTCGCCAACGCCCAGCCCCAGGCCATCGTCGAAATCGTCCACTGCGACGCCTGCGGGGCCGACGTCAAGCTCCCGCCCAACGTCACCAGCCTCGCATGCACCTTCTGCGGCAGCAACATCGTCGCTCGCCAGAATGAGTGCAGCGTGATCAAGCCCCACGCCGTCCTCCCCTTCAAGCTCACAAGCGAGCAGGCCACCACCGGCTACCGCGCGTGGATCAAGAAGCGGTTCTGGGCGCCGGGAAAGCTCAAGAAGCAGGCGATGCTCGACGAATCGCTCAAGGGCGTGTATCTGCCCCACTGGACGTTCGACGCATTCGCCAGCACCGACTACACGGGCCAGCGAGGCGACGCGTACTACGAAACCCAGTGGGTGACCGTCAACGGCCAGCGCCAGGCCCGCCAAGTCCGCAAGATCCGCTGGAGCAACGTCTCAGGCCGCGTGACCAACACCTTTGACGACGTGCTGATCCCCGCGAGCCAAACGCTCAACCAGGAAAAGGTCGAGGAACTCACGCCCTGGGACCTCAAGGCACTCGTCGAGTACAAGGACGACTACCTCGCCGGGTTTCGCGCCGAGCGGTATCAAGTCTCGCTGCCCGACGCGTTCAAGATCGCCCGCGGCCGGATGGAAGGCGTGATCGTCCAGACCATCCACGCCGACATCGGCGGCGACGAACAACGCATCAGCAGCAAACGCACCCGCTGGAACGACCTCACGTTCAAACACGTGCTGCTGCCGATCTGGGTGAGCGCATATCGCT
>JALHOJ010000096.1 GCA_022843045.1 Phycisphaerales bacterium | reverse complement strand
CCAAGTCGTCGAGCCGTAGATCGCCGAAGAACCCAACTCCTCCGCGATGCGGATGAGCTGGTTGTACTTGGCGTTGCGGTCGCTGCGGCAGGGGGCGCCGGTCTTGATCTGGCCGCAGTTGGTCGCCACCGCGATGTCGGCGATCGTCGCGTCCTCGGTCTCGCCGCTGCGGTGGCTCAGCACCGCGGCGTAGTTGTTCGACATGGCGAGGTTGACCGCGGCGAAGGTCTCCGTCAGCGTGCCGATCTGGTTGACCTTGACGAGGATGGCGTTGGCGCACTTCTCTTTGAGGCCGCGGGCGAGGAAGGTGGGGTTGGTGACGAAGAGGTCGTCGCCCACGAGTTGAACCTTGCTGCCGAGCCGGGCGGTGAGTCTGGCCCAGCCCGACCAGTCGTTCTCGGCCAGGCCGTCTTCGATGCTGCGGATGGGGTAGTTCTTGCACCACTTGGCCCACATGTCGATCATTTCGTCGGTGCTGACGATCTTCTGGCTGCTCTTGAACATCTTGTAGCCGGGGTTCTTGCCCTTGCCAGCCTTGTTCTTGCTGTCGGCGGCGGCTTCGTTCCAGCATTCGCTGGTGGCGGGGTCGAGGGCGACGAAGATTTGCTCGCCCCACTTGTAGCCGGACTTCTTGACAGCCTTCTCGATGAGCTTGAGGGCGTCCTCGTTGTCCTTGAGGTTTGGCGCAAAGCCGCCTTCGTCGCCCACGCTCGTGCTCATGTGGTCGTCGTGGAGGACCTTGCGGAGGCAGTGGTAGATTTCGACGCCCGCGCGGGTGGCGTCGTGGAAGTTGTCAAAGCCCCAGGGCTGGATCATGAACTCCTGGAAGTCCACGGTGTTGTCGGCGTGCTTGCCGCCGTTCAGGATGTTCATCATCGGGACCGGCAGGGTCTTGGCGCCGCTGCCACCGAGGTAGCGATACAGAGGAAGGCCACTGGCTTCGGCGGCGGCCTTGGCGACAGCCATGCTCACGGCGAGGATGGCGTTCGCGCCGAGTTTGGCCTTGTTGGGCGTGCCATCGACGGCGAGCATCGCGGCGTCGATCTTCTCCTGCTCGCGTGCGTCCATGCCCAGGACTTTGGGCGCGATCATGTTGTGGACGTTGTTCACGGCCTTCATCACGCCCTTGCCCATCCACTTGTCTTTGGCTCCATCGCGCAGTTCGACGGCTTCGTGCTCGCCGGTCGATGCGCCGCTTGGCACGGCGGCCCGGCCGACGTGGCCTGAGTCGAGGACGCAATCAACTTCGACGGTGGGGTTGCCGCGGGAATCGAGGACTTGGCGGGCGCGGAGGGCGGTGATCGTGAAGGACATGGGGGCTCCTGAGGGGTGAACGTGCGAATGTTGGCCACGGAAGGCCGCGGCGCGCGAATCATACCGCTGAGGAACCACCTTGCGACGAGGTGCCGGAAGAAACGCCCGCGTTGGGCTTGATTGGGGCTCCGCACTCGGGGCACACGGCGGTCGTCAAGCCGCGAATGTCGTAGAGACATGTCGGGCACCGCGCATCGAGACCTCGCAGCCACCGCTTTGCAAGCACGTCGCCCTTGGCCATGAGCACCAGTCCTATGGCGAATTGGACCGTGTACCCGATCGCGCTGAACGAGATGGCAAGCAGCGAACTTGAGTTGGTGGCGTGCTGCTTGGTATGCCAGACCTGAGCCCATGTGCTTACGACCCACGCCAGTGTCGTGGCGGCGACCAGGAGCCCCACCACCCGTATAGCAAGTCCCAGCCATGATCGATCAGCCATGCGGGCATCTCCTGAGAACGAACCAAGGTACTCCTGCTGGAGAGAGCACCACCCACGCACTTGCGCCGCACAGAACGCCACAGCCGAGGTACACGATCCAGACGCCCTGATCGCTACTGCCGCCGACAGTCATCGTCCAGATACCCGAAAGCACTCCGTGGATGGCGCCGACCACAGCGGCGTCGCGATCAAAATGTGTCCAGGCAACGTAGAAGAACGTCGCAGCCCAACGCACGGCATCGGAGAGGAATGTACATGCCACCAGAAGCGCTGCGAGTCTGATCCCGAGCACCGCTTGTGACCGGCGAGGCATCCACGTGAGAATGGGCCTTTGATCGGAACTCACATCGCATTCTATTCGTGACGGCTGAAGTGCTCGCGTTGATGGGTGTATGGCGCGGCGTGCCGCAGTCACACCGCTTGGCAAAGGCGCAAGCGGGCCCTCATGCCAAGTGGATCGTGCTTGCATGGCCCGCGGTTCACTTCGCCGTCCAGGCCATCCATGCCACCACGCCCGCGCACGCCGCGAGGTTGACCGCTCCGAGCGTCCAGAAGCGTCGGCCCAGCAGGCCGGAGGAGAGGACGCCGGCGAGGCCGATTTTGAAAGCGAGATTGCTTGCGAGCGCGATGGCGATGGCGGTTGAGGCCTGCTCGATGCCGACCGCTCCCCGCGCCTGAAGCCGTCCGGTAGAGAGCGTGATGGCGTCAAGATCCGTGAGGCCGGAGACCGCCGCGACGGCGTAGTAGCCGGTTTCGCCCATCCACTTGTACGCGCCGGCGGACAGCACTTGGACGAGGGCGAACAAGAGGGCGAAAACGATGGCTCCCTTGAGTTCCGCGGGATTTCGCAACTGTGGCAGCGTCTGGGATTGCTCGTGCTTGCCCATCGCGTATGCGAGGCCCGCGCTGGCGAGACAGAGGGCCAGCAGGACGCCGATGGGCACGAGCATCTCGGCGAGCAGGGCGGGAGCAACGATGTACAACTCGACGAGCACTCGAACGTAGAGCACGGATGTCGCGAGAAAGATGGCGGAGGTTGCAATGCCGGCGAGGGAGGTGTGCTCGCGGGTTCTGCGGGCGAGGGCCGCGGTGGTGGCGGTGCTGGAGACCAGGCCGCCCAGCACGCCCGCGAGCAGGAGGCCTCGCTGCTGGCCCCAGACCCGCTGCACGACGTATGCGGCGAGGCTGATGCCCACGACCAGCACGACGAGCAGCCACATGTGGTGAGGGTTGATCGCGCTAAACGGTCCCAGGTCCTTGTCGGGCACGACGGGCAGGATGATCAGCGTGATGACCACGAACTGCATGGCGGCGCGGACGTCGTCGTCGGACAGACCGCGGGAGAAGCGCTGGAGCGAGGGCTTGAGGTGCAGGAGCAGGGTGGTGACGCCGCCGATGATCGCCGCGACCTGCACCTCACCCATGCCGCAAAGCACGCCCGCGGCGAACACAACCAGCATCGCGACTTCGGTGGTGACGCCTGGCGAAGCGTCGGCGGGAACGCGGACAAGGTTCCCGATGTACGCGAGTCCGAGCACGCTGATCAGCCCGGCGGCGATCAGCACGGGCTTGGCCAGGGGCTGCGTCGTGAGGTCGGCGAGCAAGGGGATCATGCCGCCCAGCAGCGCGATGAAGGCGAAGGTTCGAATGCCCGCGACGGCGGATGCGGATCGCTCGCGCTGCAGCCCGACCAGCAACCCCAGCGCCAAGGCGACGCCTAGGTTGATGCACACGGTCGGAAGGTCAAGTTGCATTCAGTATCATACAGGCAGGAAACTCGAGCAGACTTGCTGGGGCCTTCGGGCACGTGCGCTCTGCGGACGCTCGAAAGTCCCCTACTTCGTCTTCATCAGTTGGTCATAGACCACCACGAAAGCGTCGGGGCCGATGCTGACTTCGCCGCGGAAGGGGTTGTCCATTGCCGCAGTGAGGAAGATCAGCAGGCCGATGAGCGAGGAGGCCAGCAGCACCATCAGGAGGTGGAGGGTTCGATTGGGGACGTGGAAGAACCAGGTGATTGAGATGGATAGGATCGCGCCAAGTCCGACGACCCACCAGAGCGCGGCGGGAAGGCTGGTTGACACGGCTTGGAGTCGCAGGCGTCGCGCGCTGACAAACTCGTTGAACTGCGAGATCGCCTCCGCGTGGAGAATCTCCTGGGATCGCGTGGCGGGTTCGAAGCCGTACAGGAGGCGTTGGAAATCGTTGATGTGGGCTGTTCCGCCCACCGGGACCTCGCCGCGGCGCTGCTGTGGCCAGGCTTCGTGAATGACGTACTCGGTGTAACCCTTGAGTTGATCGCGAAGTTGCGATCCGATCGGCTCTGGATAGCTGGAAACATCGCGGTGCAACGCCGCGAGCGCGGCGGCCTCTGCGGAGACCTTCGTGTCAACTTCGCTGAAGGACTGCCACGCACCGACGGCGATCAGGCCAAGCGTGATGCCGTAGAAGACGCCGCACGCGCTGAGGAAGTAGCTGACGATGTCGTTGTGGTCGCCCTTTGCAAGGACGCGGCGGACGATGGGCGCGGTGAGCAGCATGCCTCCAGCGCCGATCAACATGCAGACGAGCATGGTGAGGGCGCAGAAGAGCCAACTAGGCAGGTCATAGACGAAGTACAGCATGGCGTGCGCAAGGATACCGCCCGCTTATCGCCGCAGCGATTTGTCGGGCCCCTTGGGAACGGGCGGGACATCCACGGGCTGCTCGGCGATCAGTTTCTTCAAGTGATCGACGGCGGCGCGGAGTTGGCGGTCTTCGCCCAGGAAGGTTTCGTGGGGCGGGTTATCGATGACGATGTCGGGTTCGACGCCGTGGCCTTCGATGAGCCAGTTGCCCTTGGCGTCGAAGACTCCGAACTCGCCCGCGCTGGCGAGGCCGCCGTCGGCCATGGTGTTGCTGCTGGTGAGCCAGATCATGCCACCCCAGGTGCGGGTGCCGATGAGCTTGCCCAGGCCCAGGCGGCGGAAGCCTTCGGAGAAGGCTTCGCCGTCGCTGGCGGTGCGTTCGTTGATGAGCGTGACCATGTGGCCGCGGAAGGCATATTGCATGTTCCAGCTTGGGGCACGGCCAGCGTGCTGGTTCCAGAACATCCAAGCCTTGCGGTTGAGGCGGCTGAGGAGCCAGCTGTCGATGTTGCCGCCTCGGTTGTCGCGGACGTCGATGATGAGGCCTTTGCGCGTGTAGACGGGGTAAAAGTCTCTGGCGAACTCGCTGAAGTTCTCGTTGCCCATGGCGCGGAGGTGGACGTAGCCGATTTCGCCGTTGCTCCATTCGTCGACGAGGCGGCGGCGCTCGACTTGCCAGCTGCGGTAGCGGAGGTTGGATTCATCGCCGCTGGTCATGGGGCGGAGGATGACATCGCGCTCGGCGGGGGCGTCGGCACCGGCGATCGGGGCGGGCTTGACGCGCAGGAGCACTTGCTTGCCAGCGGTGTTGCGGAGGAGGCTGGAGGGGTTGGGCGTGTCCTTGACGCTGACGCCGTTGATGGCGAGGATGGTGTCGCCCGGGTTGATGTTGATGTGGCTTTCGGTGAGGGGGGAGCGGAGTTGGGGCTCGTCGGGGTCGGCTTCGTAGGCGCGGCGGACTTGCCAGCCTTCGCTCGTGACTTGCATGTCGGCGCCAAGGAAGCCGAAGCCGATGGAGTCGTCTGGGCCGCGGAGATCGCCGCCATTGACGAAGTGGTGCAGGGCGGAGAGTTCGCCGGTCATCATGGAGAGCAGGTCGGCGAGTTCGCGGCGTTCGCGGACGCGTTCGACGAGGGGGAGGTACTTGTTCAGCACGCCCCGCCAGTCGACGCCGTGCATGTTGCGGTCGTAGAAGTAGTCTCGGAGGAGTCGCCAGGAGTCGATGAACATCTGGCGCCACTCGTCGCGCGGGTTGAAGGAGAGGGCCCAGCCGGAAATGTCGACCTGGCTCTTGTCGTCGAGCTTGGCTTCGCCGTCGCCGGCGTCGATGACGTGGAGGTTGTCGCCCGACTGGATCAGGAGTTTCTTGCGGTCGCCAGAGAGTTCGGCGGTGCGGATGCCCGAGACGACGGTCTTGGCTTCGGGCTTCTGGTTGGTGATCTTGAGGACGCGGAGGGTGGTGCTGTCGCGGTCGCTGGCTTCGAATGACTGCCAGTACAGCGTGTTTTCGCCGGCCAAAAGGTTGGTGTAGTTGCCGGCGGAGACGGGCAGCACGTCGAGACGCTCGGCGAGGCCGTCGGGGTCGATGGTGACGGTGACTTCGTCCTTCTTCTTTTCGTCCTTCTTGTCTTCGGGCTTCTTGTCGCCTTCGGCGGGCTGCGCGGCGGGCACTTCGGCGGTGGCGTTGGCCACGGGCGCATCGGCCTTGGGCGTTTCCTTCTTGTCTTCCTTCTTTTCGTCCTTCGTGGCGGCGAAGACCTCGTCATCTGGGACGAACGGCGAGCGCTGGCCCTTGGTCAGCGCGAGTTGATAGATGCGGGTGGGCTTGTCGAGGAAGGGCTCGGGAGCGCGCGGGCCCCAGGGGGAGCCGACGACGCTGCGGAAGGTGCGGTCGCTGAGGAAATAGAGCCACTTGCCGTCCTTGCTCCAGGCGGGGGCGTAGGAGTCGTAGCGGTCGGTGGTCGCGGTGAGGTTGACGTTGGTGTTGGCGTTGTAGAGGCGGATCTGCTGGTACTGATTCCCGGCGGGCGCGACGTAGGCGAGCCATTGGCTGTCGGGGCTCCAACTGAGCCAGTCGAGGTTGTCGACCTGGTTCTCTTCGACGAGCGTGTTGGTTGCGCTGGCGATGTCGTAGACCCAGAGGCGGTTGAGCTTGTCGGTGTGGGCGATGCGCTTGCCGTCGGGGCTGGGGCGGCTCTGCCAGCGGACGGTTTGGCCGTCGGTGGTGAGGCGCGTGGGCAGGCCGATGCCGTTGCTGGGGATGCTGGTCAATTCGAGTTCGCCTGATTCGTCGCTGAAGACCAGCAGGTTCTTGCCGTCGGGCGTGAAGCGGGCGTCGCGGTAGCGGATGGCGTCGCGGGTGTCGGCCTCGACGACCCGGCCTTGCTTGACGGGGAAGACGAAGACGCGGCCGCGGGCGGTGATGGCGACCTTGTCGCCTGTGAAGCTGAGGGCGGTGCTGCTCGCGGCGCTCATGGGGTTTTGGACCCAGCGTTCGCGGGTTTGGTCGAGGTCACTGGCGAGGGAGATGGTGAGCTTTGAATCAGTCTTGGCGGCGAGGTCGGTGACGTACAGGTCGGGGCCGTACTGGTACACGGCCTTGTTGTCGTGCAGCGTGGTCATGCCGATGTCCATGTCGGCGTGCTTGGTGTGTTGCTGCAGATCGCTGCCGTCGGGCTTCATGCTCCAGAGGTTCATGCGGCCGTCGCGATCGGTGGTGAAGACGACGCGCAGGCCGCTTGGCGAGTTCCAGCGGTGCGGGCGCTTGCTGGTGCCGGTGTAGTCAGCGGTCAGGGGCGTGGCTTCGGCGCCTTTGGTCCACGCGCCGCTGTCTTGCTGGGGCAGCGTGAACTTCCAGAGGTTCTGCGCGGTGCCGCCCTTGTAGCGGTCGGTGTGGCTGCCTTGCATGGGCAGGCGCGTGAAGATGAGTTCGGCGGGGCTTTCGGCGGGGCCGGTGATGAACTCGGCGTCGTCGGCCTGGTCGAGCGGGATGGTCGTGCGCGAGCCGGAGCGGATGTTGAGCATGTGGGTGCGCGAGCGGGGAATCGTGGTGCCCGCGCCGCTGGACCAGAGGATCGTGTCATTGTCGCGCCAGCCGACGAAGTTCAGGCGGCCTGCGCTGTTGCCGTCCCACGTGCGGCGGCTCGGGAGGCCGCCGAAGATGGGCATGGTGTAGATTTCGGGGGAGCCTTCATAGGTGCCGACGAATGCAAGTTGCGTGCCGTCGGGCGAGATGGCGGGGAGTTCTTCGATGCCGTCGCCGGTGGTGAGGCGGGTGGCGATGGTGCCAGCACCTTGGGCCGCCTGCGAGACGCTGGCGCTCCAGAGATCGCCTTCGCTCACGAAGACCACTGTGTCGCCGTGGAGGGCGGGCATCCGGTACCAGCCCTTGACCTGGGGCACGCTCGCGCGGTCAGCATCGAGGCTGGCTCGCGCGGCTGGGGCGGGATGGAGGAGTTGTTGCGCGGGGGCGAGGGACGCGAGCAACGTGCACGAAGCAGCGAAACCAACAATCGCGATGATTCGGTTCATGGCGTCTACGGTAGCAAAGAACACGGGAGCGCACCTATGGGGTTTGCTGAGTTTCTGGCGCGGCTTCTTGGAAAGCGGACTTCAACGTTGCCTCTGCAACGCGAGCGCGAAGCACGACCAAGTGCGCAAGTCGCGACTCAACTTCCAGTTCGGTCGGCTCGGGCGACGTATGAGGACACTTGTCTGGTCCTCAAGCGGGAGGGATGGCTCGAAGGTGACGACTTACCTCCCATGCCCGGCAGGCAGCCTCGCTTTGATGATGAGGAACCGATGGGGGTTTCGTTCTTTCGAACCAGCGTGAGCGGCGCGTTTGAAAACTTGACGCTGCCTCGCACGTTTTTCGGCCGCTCGGAAGTTTCGGACGCCTCGTTTGTCAACACGGATCTGTCCGAGTCTTCGATGTGCTGGTGTGATTTTGTGGACGCCGACTTCGCGGTTGCGAGTTTGCGGGGCGCGGACCTGCGGGCTTCGACGTTTGTGCGGGTGCGGTTTGCGGGCTGCGATCTCAGCGATAGTGACCTGCGGCATGCTTCGTTCGACGAGTGCGACTTTCGCGAAGCGGTCCTGAAGGGCGCGAAGATCACGCGGCGGGCCGCTCGCGATCTGGGTCTCGCGCGTGAGCAACTCGCTTTGATTGACGAACAAACCGACGACGGGGAAGAACCCGGCGGCGGATGATCGATTTCAGTAGCTTACCACTTGAGGACGAGTTTGCCGAACTGTTCGCCTGCTTCGAGGCGTTCATAGGCGTGGACGGCGTCCTCGGCGTCGAAGACTTTGTCGACGACGGGGGCGAGGTGGCCGGCGCGGAAGAGCGCGGCGAGTTCTCGGAACTCTTCGTTGCTGCCCATGGTGCTGCCCAGGATGCGGAGCTGGTTCCAGAAGACGCGGGTGAGGTCGGTGGTGGCGTCGCCACCGGTGGTGGCGCCGAAGGTGACGTACGCGCCGCCTCGGGCGAGGCTCTTGATGGCGCTGAGGTGGGTGGATTTGCCGGTGCTGTCGATGGCCATGTCGACGCCTCGCTTGTTGGTGAGGGCTCGGGCGTCTTTGCTCCAGTCGTGGCCTTTGTCCAAAGTGCAGCCGGTTGCGCCCAGCTCCTTGGCGCGGTCGAGTTTCCACTGGTGGCGGCTGGTGACGATCGCGGGGCAGCCCATCCACCTGGCGATGGAGAGCGCGCTGGTGGCGACGCCGCCGCCTATGCCGGTGATGAGCACGGATTGGCCTGGGCGGAGTTGGCCTTTGGTGACCATTGCCGAGTAGGCCGTGAGGAAGCAAAGCCCGAACGCGGCGGCCTTGATGGGATCAGCGTCGTTGCCGACGGCGGCGATGTTGCTGACGGGCGCGAGGAAGGCTTCGCGGAACATGCCGTCGTGGTGTTCGCCGATGAGTTCGTAGTTGGGTGCGAGCGAGGAGTTGGGCGGATCGCGGGGATCGTCGCGCTCGGGCAGGGCCACGGCGGCGTTGACGATGACTTTCTGATTGAGCCATGCGTCGGGCACGCCCGGGCCGACGCGTTCGACGATACCGCAGGCGTCGCAGCCGGTGATGCGGGGGTAGCCGTCGATGCCCGGGAGGCCACGGCCGACCCAGAGGTCCATGTGGTTGAATGCGCTGGCGAGAGTTTTGATGCGGACCTGGCCCGGCGCGGGCTCGGGGAGCTCGGGCCAATCGCGGCGAAACTCGATGTTGGGGGCGACGGGAGAGCCCCGGCGGGTGAGGACGACTGCACGCATGGGCGGAGGTTAGGAGTTGAGACGGTGAGTCGGTGACCCGGTGAAACGGTGAAGAAGAACTCGCGTGATCGGGCGCGGAGCAACTCACCGTCTCATCGTCTCATCTCCCGTTGCCTCACACTGTTGGAACGGCCATCTGATTCATCGCCACGATCGCGATGATGAGGACGGTGCCGTTGTGCAGGGCGTGGGCGGCGATTGGGCCGACGAGGGAGTCGCGCCATTCGCGCATCAGGGCGAAGTTGAAGCCCAGGGCCAGGACGGGGCCAAGGAGCATGAATTCGTAGCCGTGCATGACGGCGAAGACGATGGCGGAGAGCAGGGCGCAAACGACGATGGGGAGGCGCGAGCGGAGGTGGCGGTAGAGGCAGCCGCGGAAGACGGTTTCTTCGACGAGGGGAGCCCAGATGGTGGCGAGCAGATAGAGCATGCCCAGCACGAGCCAGTTGCCGCTGGCGACGATTTCGATGATGGGGTTCTCGGGGGGGACTGGTCCCCCACCACCGCCCGCACCGCCACTTTGGAACATGCCGCGGGCGAGGACGGCGATGAGCGTCACGACGATGACGGCGAGGACGATGGGGAGGGTGGCGAAGTACGCGAAGATCCCGGCGGCGATTTCCTTGAAGAAGCCTTGGCCGGAGTGCAGGCCCATGCGGCGGCGGGCTTCGCTCCAGGGGACGCCTCGGAAGCGCGGGTAGAAGATGACGGCGATGAGAGACCATTGCAGGGCGAAGGAGAGCATCAGCATGCCCATCCCGCCTCCCGATGTCCCGCTGGCGAGCGCTTCGATCACGCCCATCAGCACCTTGAGGCCCAGGAAGCCCGCGGCGAGGGCGGCGACGGTTTCGAGGAAGACGCTGCCGCCTGGCTCGGGGGCGCGAAACTTGGGCACGATGCGGCCCTTGGTGAGCATGCTCAGGGCGATGCCGAAGCAGATGACGGCGGTGATGAAGACGGCGAGCAGAAAGAGGCCGAAGACGATCACCAGCACCATGAGCGCTGCGCCGCCTGCGGTGATGCGGTCGCGTTCTGCGGCGGCGGCAGGATCGGTGGCGGCGAAGAGGACCTTGGCGAAGTAGCCGTGGCGATCGGTGAGGCGTTGCTGGTCGGCGGCGGAGAGGGCGTCCTTACCTTGCTCGAAGGCGGTGCGGATGAGCTGGGCGTCGGCGTCCAAGCCTTCGAAGGGCGTGGGCTTGGCGGCGGCAGCGGTCGCGAAGTTGTCGAGGCTTTGGATCGCGGCGTCGGGGCCGGCGATGAGGCCTTTGACGATTGCCGCGCGGACCTTGTCGACGTCGGTGACGGTGTTGCCGTCGAGCATGGCCGCGATGTCTTGCTTGGCCTTCTCCTTTTCCTGGGGCGTGCCGGAGACTTGGTCGAAGATGCCGCTGAAGCGGAGCATCAGGCGGGACATGCCCGCGAAGGGATCGAAACCGACGGGGGCGGTGACTTGGTTGGTGGGTTGGGTTGCGGGGGCGGATGCGCCGAGTTGCTGGAGGACGAAGACGCCCGCGGTGAGGATGATGAGGGCGATGAGGGCGAGGCGGGCGGCTTTGGGGGAGCCGGGGTCGGGCGTGTCGCGGCCGGGGCGCGGGGCGATTGGGGCAGCGTCGGGTGTGGCGCTGAGGGGGACGGGGGTGGGTTGGTAGGGGTTGGGGTGCATGGGGAAGGAAGAGACGAAGAGACGAAGTGGTTTGGGGAGCCAAGTTCTGCAGTCGCCGTCGATCGTGCTTGGGGCGCTTCGAAGCTCAGTGTCTATCGGGTGGTTGATGTCGGAGAGTTCGTCTC
>JALHOJ010000095.1 GCA_022843045.1 Phycisphaerales bacterium | reverse complement strand
ACCTGATCGACGTCGACCACGTCCAGTTCTACGTTGGCAACGCCAAGCAAGCCGCTTTCTTCTACGCCCACTGCTTTGGCTTCCAAATCGAACAAGTCGCCGACCTCACCACCGGCCACCGCGACGCCGCGCATTACCTCCTCACCCAAGGCAACATCCGCTTCATCCTCAGCAGCGGCCTCTCCACCGAGCACCCCGCCAGCATGGAAGTCGCCATGTACGGCGACGGCGTCAAAGACATCGCCTTCACCGTCTTCGACGCCGAAAAGGCCTGGGAAAAAGCCATTCGCAACGGCGCCCAATCCGCCTACGAGCCCCGCACCTTCAAAGACGAACACGGCACCGTCACCATGGCCGGCATCAAAACCTTCGGCCGCGTCTGCCACAGCTTCGTCAGCCGCACCGGCGCGTACGACCTCACCAAGGTCAAGCAAGGCGGCCTCTTCAAACCCCGCTTCAAAAAGCTCGACAGCGGCGTCGTCGGCAACACCGGCAGCGGCTCCATCCTCGCCGTCAACGAATACAACAAGAAGAACCCCTGCGGCCTCAAGTACACCGACCACCTCGTCGGCAACGTCGAACTCGGCAAGATGAACTACTGGGTCAAGTTCTACGAGGACGTGATGGAATTCAAGATGTTCAAGCACTTCGATGACAAGGACATCGCCACCGACTACTCCGCCCTCATGTCCAAGGTCATGTCCAGCGGCCAAGGCCTTATCAAAATCCCCATCAACGAACCCGCCCCCGGCAAGCGCAAGAGCCAAGTCCAGGAATACCTCGACTGGCACTGCAACACCCCAGGCGTCCAACACCTCGCCCTCCGCACCGACGACGAATTGCACTCAATCGCCGCCCTGCGAGCCCGCGGCGTCGACTTCTTGACCCTCCCCGACACGTATTACGAGCAGGTCTGGAACCGCGTCAACACCATGCTCACCACCCACGGCCACCAAGCCGTCAAAGAAGACCACCAACGCGTCAAGGACCTGGGCATCCTCGTCGACGCCGACGACGAGGGGTACCTCTTGCAGCTCTTCACCAAGCCGCTACAGGACCGCCCCACCCTCTTCTTCGAAATCATCTGCCGAAGAGGCAGCCAATCCTTCGGCAAAGGCAACTTCAAGGCGCTGTTTGAGGCGCTGGAGTTGGAGCAGGCACGACGAGGAAATTTGTGATTTGCGCGGAGGGGACTATGGAAAACAGCAACCCGAACTCATCTCTGCAGGACGCTCTTCGAGCTTTCTTTCAAAACAATCCATCAGCAAAGCTCACCCACGAAGCAAATGCCACTTTTGTGCATAATCCATGGGACGACGACTCAATTAAAATAAACATTCTATCCGATAAGGATCCGCTGATTGCCGCACTAAACTCCATAATATTGCCAAAGCAACTCCACGCAATATATCATATAGACAACAATTGTCTTGAAGTAATATACACATACGTTAAGTCCGACGACCCGGCAATCGATCGAAGATTTGATATCAGTATTGACGGAAAGTCTTTTGAATGCGAGTTTTCGTCTCCATCGCCCCAACTGCTTGCGCTGGCGAAGCACGTACAGCGCGCGCCGTCGACATTTCGAAGTGACATGAGGCTTCTGACTCCCTTTCGAGACGCACAAAATCTAGAATCTCCTCCAGCATCTGCCAAAACTTGGTTTTCGACACGGACTCCGATTTGCTTCCATATAAAGGGCGTGAATCGCACGGAAGTAGAGAATCCAGAAACACTGGTGAGGCACATTAACTTTGGACTGAAGTATTACGATCGCCGAAGTCCAGTAATCGAGATTGTCCCCGACAGAAACTTGACACTGTCCGGCAACAAGCAAGTAGTCCGTGCACAGTTTCCGGATTCAATAAGTTTGCCTCGCATTGATCCGTTTTTTCTGAATCTTCTACACGAGGCGTCTCGAGAAACGCCACGATTTGCGATTCTATACTACTACCAGATCCTTGAATATGCCGCCTTTTACTATGTCGACGATAAGGCAAAAGATCGATAAAACGACTACTTCGCAATCCTTCTATTGTTAATTGCGACGATTCGGTTGTTGGGCAAATATTTGATATTGCAAGCACTGCAGCAGATCAAGGTGACGCCCGCATTGCAAAGGTAGTTGAAGAGTGCGTTGATCCAAAATCGATCTGGCCAGACATTCAGCAATATAAAAATCAGCTGTGCAGCAAGATAGAGTTTGATGGAGGATTGACCCTAGATCCATTGATTCAATCTTCGATAGGTGAGGAGGTGTGGTGTGGGATGTGGCATCCCAAGCTCTTTGATCACATAAAGAAAATACGAAACCTCATTGCTCATGCTAGAGAAAAACGACACGCTGCGACCATTCTTCCAACTAGATCGAACGATGTTAAATTGCTCGCCTTCGTTCCACTGGCTCGCAGAGTAGCCGAACAGGTTGCCTTACACGTCGTGTAGGGTCGAAGAAATGGTCAAGTTACTTGACAGGTTCGTAGGTGAACCAACTTCCAGTCTGTAAGTGACCCCCAGTGCCGGGCAGGGGGCACAACGTCAGATCGATGATCCAGGCGGGTGCGTGCGATTCACACGAAAGCCTTCGGCAGGTGGCACGGCTTGCTCACATTCGTGCCACGGGCTGTGACCTTGCCCACAGATAATGGACACTCGCGGAGGCGGCTACAACGGCCGTCAGGAAGCGAGGTTCACGATGGGAAGACGGTCTTTCACTGCGGAGTTCAAGGAACAAGCGGCACGGCAGGTGATCCAGGGCGGGCGTTCGTTCCGTGAGGTGGCCGATGACCTTGGGATCGATGCCTCTTCGCTGCGGCACTGGGTGCGGCTGGCCAGGGCCGCGGGGGTCACCCCGCCTCAGGCACTGGTCGCGGCCGACCCGGCCAAGCGGGTGCGCGAGCTGGAGGCCGAGGTCGCACGGCTGAAGATGGAGCGTGAGATTCTAAAAAAAGCAGCGGCCTTCTTCGCCAGGGAGTCGACGGGCGAAGGAGGTCGGCCGTGATCTTCGGCTTCATCGACGAGCACAAGCAACGCTTCCCCGTGCAGCTGATGTGCGACACCCTCGGGGTCAGCACCAGCGGCTACTACGCCGCGAGGTCTCGGCCCGACAGTCCGCGCGAGCTGCAACGCAACGAGTTGGCATCCGAGATTCGCAGCGTCCATGCCCAAAGCCAGGAGATCTACGGCAGCCCCAGGGTGCATCAGTCGCTGCTGAGGGCAGGTCGCCATGTGTGCCGCAACACCGTCGCCAAGCTCATGAAGAGCCTGGGAATCAAGGCCCGTTCTCACCGGCGGTTCCGAGTTGCAACGACCGATTCGGCTCATCCGCATCGGATCGCGCCCGATCGCCTGCAACGCCGCTTTGCTGTCGCGGAACTCAATCGCGTCTGGGCCAGCGACATCACCTATGTGCCCACCGACGAGGGGTTCCTGTATGTCGCGGGCGTGATGGACCTTGCGAGCAGGCGGATCGTGGGATGGAGCATGAGCACGACCATGCACGGCGGGTGGCACAAGTTGACTTCGCAAAACAACAGACGGGGGCTCTCCACCCGTGCCACATGCTTCGCCGCCGCTCTGGGCGGCGATGCTTGTGCCGACCCGCCAGTCGCACGGCACTCGCCCCAAACCGCTCCCTCCTCCTCCGCGCTCTCCGCGTCCTCTGCGGTCAACCAATCCCCCCAACGACCACGTTTGTGCGCGCATCACGCCAAACAACCACCCTTGTGCGCGCTTCTGATTCCCTTTCCCCGCTCCCTTCTTGCGTTCCCGAAAATCCACGTCATACTACCGCATCGCCCGGCCCACCAAGCTTGGCGGCCCGTCCCTGGCGTTCCTTTGACGGTGAGGTAGGCAGAGAGCGGAACTCAAAGGCGATCGCTTCGCCCCGAGCACAACTCCACGAGAGTTGTGGCGTGCCGACAAAAGTCGTCGCGCCTTGTCCATCGAACCCCACCCCACCCGAGGCAGCCCCGCCAGGTTCTCCAGGCCGCACAGCAAAGTGATCCGAGCGATACGGTCGAAGCGTTTCGGAAGGACGCGAACTGCGCCAAGCGGCTGCCGAAAGAACAGCCGCCCACACGCCAACTCCTCCCGAAGCAACTGCAAGGTTGCCGCAGCGGTGAACCCAATCGCGCGCCCGCGTTGCTTCGCCCGTCAGTCACGCCGGATCTATGGAGGTGAAGGTTTGCCGCAAGGCCAAACCTCCACCGAGCTGCCCGTTCGCGCGTGCCCTGAAAACTAATCCCAAGTGTGCCCAACGAAACGCGCCCGTCAGGAAGCGTCGCAGTCCCCGTGCGCCCGCACAGGCCCAGACTGTCGCTCTTCCCCACTCCGTCTCTCCGTCTCTTCTCTTCCCCGCCTGTCGCTCTCCTCTTTCGCACTCTCGCACTTTCGCACCTTCGCACTCCCCCACTCCGTCTCTCCGTCTCTTCCCCCCTCCCTTCACACTTCCCAAACACAATCTTCCCTAACCCATTACGGGCCAATCTCTTGCAATCAGCGGCCAACTGTCGAAGTATTCTGGAAGGGAAATCCACTTCCCCCAGGCACGGCCGCCGCGTTTGTGAACCTTCGAGAAAGATTGCATGCCCCTCAAAGTTGCATATCGCACGATCTTCTTGAGCGACATCCACATGGGGTCATCGTCCGCCCGCGTCGAAGAGGCCGCGGCCTTTCTCAAGCATGTGGACTGCCAAACCCTCTACCTCGTCGGCGACATTATCGACATGTGGCGCCTCAAGAGCCGCTGGCACTGGCCCGAAGCCAACAACAAGTTCGTCCGCCGCGTCCTCAAGATGGCCAAGCGCGGCACCCGCGTGCTCTACATCCCAGGCAACCACGACGACGCCTCGCGCCAGTTCGTCGGCCTCAACTTCGGCGGCGTGATCGTCGAGCGCAACGCGATCCACGTCACCGCCGACGGCCGCAAGCTCCTCATCACGCACGGCGACGAAGCCGACGTCGTCATCAAGCACGCCCGCCTGCTGAGCGTGATCGGCGGCGTCGCGTACGACAAGCTCGTCGTGCTCAACCGCCTGATGAACCGCGTCCAGCGTGCCTTTGGCCGTCGCCCCTGGTCCCTCTCCTACGCCATCAAGATGCGAGTGAAGAAGGCCTGCCAGCACATCGCCAAGTTTGAACAAGCCCTCGTCGATCAGGCCCGCGAACTCGCCGTAGACGGCGTGGTCTGCGGCCACATCCACAAGGCCGAAATCCGCCGCGGCATTCTGACCGACGACGGCCTCGCCGAAGTCGACTACTTCAACTGCGGCGACTGGGTCGAAGGCGCAACCGCCCTCGTCGAGCACGACGACGGCACCATGCACATCCTCGACGGCGCGGCGTTCCTCGAACAGATGAAGACCATCGAAGCGAGCGAAGACGACGAGGCGATCCTGCCGGGCGAACTTGCTTCGTTGCCGGCCCTCGCGCCCCTCTCCCGCTGAGCGAAACGCGATCGTGAGAGAGCATCGAGTGCGGAGTCGCGTATCAACTACTTGACGCCTCCGAACGAACGCGTGTTGTTGCGCGATCGCTTAAGGCACGCACGGCCCCTCGGAGAACACGCTCAGGAACGAGTCGAAGTCTTCGGGGTCGTAGAAGGAGCCGTCGTTGTTGAAGTCGACGTCGCCGCAGACTGCGCCGGCGGGCAGGCACGGGCCTTCGGAGAAGACGCTGAAGAAGGCCTCGATGTCGAGCGGATCGAAGCGTGAGCCGTCGCCGTTGAAGTCGATGGGGTCGCAGGGGAGCGCGCAGTGGGCCAGCACGATGACGCTGGCGTCGGTCGTGAACTGCTGGCCGCAACTTGGCGCGGTGATGACGCAGTCGTACCAGCCGGCGTCGGTGACTGCAACGTTGCTGATGATCAGGTCCTGCTGCTGCGCGCCCGGAATCTCCTGGCCCTCGAAGCGCCACTGGAACGTCGCGTCTGGCGAAGAGGTCCGTGCGCGGAGCGTGAGCGTCTGCCCCGGGCACAGCGTCTGGTCCCGCGGCTGCTCGATCACGCGCGGCCCGGCGGGCGTGTACCGAGCCCAACGGTGGCTGATCGCGCCGCCTTCGATCATGTCGAATGGTCCGGAGATCGTGAGTTCGCCCGCGACGTCTGAAAGGCCAGCGGAGAGGTCGACCGCCACACCGTTGCGATCAACTGGTCCTTGCGGGAAGATCTGCCACGAAGCACCATTCCATGCGGCGAGGCCGTCGGTGGTTTGGGCGCCCACCTGACGGAAACTGCCGGCGATCCAGAGCGCGCCGTTGAAGTTGTGCATCGCGCCGACGTTGCGGATTGCGGTTGCGCCGGTGACGCCGCCGCCCACTTCGGTCCACGCTGTGCCGGTCCATCGCGCAAGCCCGCGAGCCGGAGCCGTGCCGGTCTGTGTGAAACTGCCACCAAGATACAACTCGCCGCGATATTCCTCGAGTTGGTATGGCACGCCGTTCACGCCCGCGCCCATCGGTTCCCATCGCTGGCCGGTCCATCGCGCGATGTTGCGTCTGAAGACTCCGCTCTCCGAGAGATTGATCGAGCCCGCGATGATCAGCGAGCCGTCATACTCGATGGTGTCCCACACCTGTGTGGCTTCGGGCAGATTGGCGCTGAGGTTCTGGAACGAGGTTCCATTCCACCACGTTGCGAAGCGGCCCGCGGTCACTGGAAAGTTGCCAAAGAGCGCGACGCCGTCGCGGAACGATCCGATCTCCTGCACCGTGGGCGGTGTGCCCAGTGAAATTCGCGGCAGCACGGCCATGTCCTGCCATGCACCGTCCACGAATCTGCCGAGCCGTCCTGAGTCACCGGTAAGAGCGGTCACTCGGTAGGCTGCCCACACCGCATCGTCGATCCATGCGAGCGCGCCAAGGTTGGTACCGGGGAAAGGCAATGTGGTCCACGATTGGCCGTTCCACACCGCGGGGGGCAGATTGCCCGTGGGGCTGCAAGGCCCGGCGTTGACGTACACGCTGTCGGGGCTCTCTGCGTCAACCTGCGCGACGAAGGGTGTGAAGACACCATCGGGCTGGATGGGAACGCGCTGATCATCGATCACGATCGTCGCCGCGCCGCATGTTGCTGCGGATGGACCGACGACGGGATTACCGAGCCATGCTCCCAGGCTTCTGCCGCCCCAGCTCTGCGTGGACCACACGCCGCTGCGTTTGCGGGCGAAGCCGCCTCCTAGAACAACGAGATCGTCGCCGAAGACCACAGCGTCGGTGACGTCGAGCGTCGCCTGCAGATCAAGCGTCCATTCGAGGCCGTTCCACTTCCAGAACTGCCCTTGGGGCGTGCCGCTCGTCGAACTGGTCGCGGCGTACAACTCACCTTGATACGACGCGAGCGTCTGGATACCTCGGGTGAATCCCGGACCGATCGGCTGCCACGCGCTGCCATCCCACGACGCGATGTTCGACGCAGGCACGCCGCCCGCTTGCTCGAATCGACCGCCCGCAATCAACTTGTTGTCGTGAACGACCAGCGCATCCACACGCGCGCTGGTCATCGAAGCAGTGACGCCGCCACCAACGGGTTGCCATGCGGAACCGTCCCAGCGTGCGACGCCTCGGGTTGCCAGGGAGCCAAGCTGCGAGAACTGTCCGGCGATGTGCAGGTCGCCGTTGTAGACGCACGCGTCGACCACCACGCCGTTGATCACGCCCGAAAAGCCGGACCAGGCCGAGCCATCCCATCGCGCAAGGTTGCGAGTATCCGGCGCGCCGCCCGCGGACGTGAAGTCGCCTGCGACGACTAACTGGCCGTTCGACGCGAAGACACGCTGCACCGTGCCGCCCGTCACGCCTGAACCAAGCGTGTGCCAAGAGGATCCGTCGTAGCGGACGATGCGGGATGCGGTCGTGTTGCTGACTGACTGAAAGACGCCAGCGAGGATCAGACTTGGAGGCTGCGGCCCGGAGCCGTCTGAGTCAAACTCACCAACTGCGAGGACCGCTCCGCTCGTGCCGGGCACGCCGACGCTTGGGTCACTGGCCCACTGCGCGGGGCACTGGGCGAAGGACACGCCCGGAGCGAGGGCAAGACAGGCAAACCCCGCGAGAATGACTGCAATACGCATGACGGACCTCCTGGCACACACTTGTACCAAGACGGATCGGCACGGTTCCAAGATTCTTGAGGTTCTCGAAACAACAAGAAAGTCAGCGACTGTTGCGGAAAACCTGCTAGGACAGGCTCACCGGCATCACCACGTACATGAAGTCGGTGCCGCTCTTGATCAGGCCTGGCTTGTTGCCGGCTTTGAGTTCCATGATCACTTCGGGCTCGCTGATCACCTTGAGCGCGTCGGTCACGAATGTCGGGTTGAAGCCGATTTCGACGTCGTCGCCTTCGTAGCCGGCGAGGTCGCAGCGGATCTGGGCTTCGCCGACTTCGGCGGCGCGGCTTGAGAGTTCGAGCAACTTGTCCTTGCCCTTGAAGTTCATCCGCACGCCGCGGCTTTCTTCGTTGGTGAGCAACGCCGCGCGGCGGACTGCGCTGGCGAGGACGTCGCGGTCGAACGTGACCTTCTTGTCCTGGTCCTTGGGAATCACGTCTTCGTAGGGAGGGAACGAACCTTCGACGAGGTTGCTCACGAGCACGGCCCGGCCCGGGCTCGCGGCGGTGCCGAAGGAGAAGAGAATCTGGGCGTCGGTGATGGCGATCTGCACCGGTTCATCGTGCTGGGAGATTAGCTTCATCAGCATACCCAGGCCCTTGCTGGGGATGATGCACGACACAGCCTTGGCATCTTTCTCGCCGCCGCTGAGCGGCGCGCGAGCGAGGGCGAGGCGGCGACCGTCGGTGGCGACCATCTCAAGGCGCTTGCCGTCGCGCTTGAAGAGCACGCCGTTGATCGCGTAGCGGCTGGTTTCGCGAGCCGTCGCGAAGAGCGTGCGAGCGACGAGTTGGCTGAGCGAGCCCGCGGGATGCGTGAGCACGGCCTTGGCCTTGGGCGCATCCATCTTGCCCGCGACGACGTCGGCGAACTCTGGAATCGGCGGAAAGTCCGCGGCGGGATAGCCATAGACCTTGAAGTGAGCGTCCGCGCCCTTAATGCTGCACATCTCGCCGTCGGACTCGAGCGTGAGGGTGGGCTCGCCATCTTCAGCAGAGACGATCGCGCGAAGCTTGTCGGCGGGGATCAGCACTTCGCCGGCCTTCTGCACATCGACCTGCGAGATGGAAAGTCGCAGCGCGATCTCGGCATCGGTCGCGGAGAGCGTGAGTTCACCCGCGCCGCCCGACTTGCTCGCCACCAGCTTCACACACCCCAGTTGCGGCTTGGGCGAACGAGCGGCAACAGCCCCGGAAACAAGATTGATGGCGTCCATCAGGGCGCCGCGATCGCAAATCACCTTCATAGTGGGCGAGTGTAGATGGGGTGGGGGGCGGGGGCGAGGGAGGGTGGAGGGCGGGGCGCGGCTGGCGCGGTCGCTCGAAGCGGGCTTGAGCCTCTGCCCCGTCGGGTCCGCGTGGGTGCGATCGACTTCTCCGCTGGTTGCGCCGCGCCCGCGAAAGCGCGGGCTGCGCTTGACCCGTGCCTACCGGCCTGCGCCCCGTTGGTGCGGGGGTAGTGGGCGGGGACGGGGGACGGGAGGTGCTTGCTCGCGGATCGGACGCGGCGTGGTCGGACGACGTCACGCGGACGCGGTCAGGCCCGCCGCTCGCTTCCAGACCATGAGTTGGCCGAGGTGATAGGGCTCGTGGCAGGTGAGCAGGTACATGGCGATGCGGCCGACGGTCGGAGCGAAGGCGCGGAGGTTTTCGGGGGCTTGCCTTGAGAAGTGGGTTTCGTGCTTGGCGCGCACGGCGGCGGCGGCGCGGGCGTGCAAGCGGGTCAGGCTGGTCATGAGTTCTTCGCGTGAGGGGTACGCCGCACGGTCGGGGATGGGCTTGGAGCCGGGCGCGAACTTGGCCATGAACTCGCTCGACATGGTGGGCTCGGTGCTCGGATCGATGTCGTCGAGCAGCATGAGCATGAAGCTGGAGGCAGAGCAGAGGTGTCCGAGCGTCCAGATTGGATGGTTGACAACGCCCGCGGGCTGCTCGGCGAGGCGGGCGTCGGGGATTGAGCTGAGCGCTTCGCCGACTTGCTTGAGGGTGTCGGCGTACAGGTCGAGGGTGTGGTCGAGGAGGTGGTTTGGGGCTGGGTGCATCGTGAGCCACTGTACGGGTTTGGCATCAGCGATCACAGCTGAAATGAACCCATGAGCAAGCGTGGGCTGTCACTTCAACTCGTCGCGATCACGCAGCAACGCGAGCAGCACGTCTCGGGGATCGGCGGGCTCATCGTCTTGAACGCTCCACATGAGATTCGCCCGAGTTGCTTTCAGGCGAACATCCATGTTCCACCCACGACGCTCGCGGTCCTTCGTTCGATTGGCGGCGGCGATCACTTTGCCGTCACGAACGAAGACGGTCGTTGGTCCCGCGCCAACGAGGAGCGCGGCTTCGATTCGCGTGCGCATCCAGGCGTCTCGATCCCTTGAGGGCATCCACGCAAGTTGAGACGGTTCGGGAAACTTCGCCAGCACTGCGTCGAGATCTGGCAGCATGGGATTGTCCGGCGACGTCTCAGCGAACACCAACACTCTTGAGCAGGGTGGCTTCAAAGGGTCGTTGGCTTGTTCAAGCGTCACGAAGTCGGCGCAGAAGTTCTGCGACGCTTCGAACGATGCGCCGCCCGAGATGTCGATCCTTTTTTCGATCGCTACGTTTAACCGACCGTAATGACGGCATGCGTTGTAGCGGGACCATGCGATTAAGCCGATCACGATGATGATCGGAGTCAGGCCAAGCAGCATGAAGAACCGCAGCTTCACGATGGAGGTTCGTCGTGAGGGGCGAGGGACCTTTGTGCAGGGATGCGGAGGCTACTTCGCCGCCTTCGCCGCGTTGTATTCGTCCTTCGAAATCTCGGTGACTTCCGAGTTTTGGATGGTCACTTTGCTGCCGGTGCGTGCGTCGACGAGCTTGGTCACGCCGCTCTTGTTCTGGTCGACGCTGGTGGTGTAGTACGACTTGCCCGAGACGGGGTCGGCGACCTTGTAGTAGGTCGTGCAGCCGGAGAGGGAGAGCAGGGCAAGGGCGGCAACGATGGCGTGCTTGAGCTTCATGGAGTGGTTCCTTCGAGTGGGTGATGAAACTGGGGGACGAAACTGGGTGACGAAACTGGGGGACGCGTCCGGTTTCCGCCATGAGATTCGATTCTATCACTGTGGCATTGCCTCACCGTGCAATCCTCGCGGGGGCGGCGAGCAGCAAGGCTTGAGCGAAGATCGCGAGGAGCGACGTGGAGCACATCGATCGTGCATCCTCATCGCGTGGAGAGAGCTCAAAGTCAGGTGAGGAGATTGAAAACGTAAATCCAGGCGCACAGAAAAACGCCGCGAGGAGTGTCGCGGCGTTCAGGGAGCGGGATTGGGTTGGTCGCATTGAAGTCGTCGCGTTGCGACGCCTTCGATGGCACGACGAGGGAATCACTCGACGGGTTCAAGCTCGCGTTCGCGGTGCTGCATCTGGGCCTTGAGGCGAGCGAGGATCGAGCTGTGCATCTGGCTCACGCGGCTTTCCGAGAGGTCCAGGGTTGCGCCGATTTCCTTCATCGTCATGGCTTCGTAGTAGTAGAGCACGATGATGAGCCGCTCGCTGCGGGTGAGGCCCTTGGTGAGCAGGTCCTTGATGTCGGTCCGCTGGATGTCGCTGAGCGGGTTGCTTTGGCTTTCGTCGCGGATGACGTCAATCTCGCGGACTTCGCGGCCGCTGCCGCTGTCGCTGGCGAAGGTGCGCTGGCTCAGGCTGCGAGTCATCACGGCCTTGCTGTCGCGGGTGATCTTCTCGAGCTCGTCCTTGTCGACGTTGAGGTTCTTGGCGATCTCCTCTTCGGTCGCGGCCCGGC
>JALHOJ010000094.1 GCA_022843045.1 Phycisphaerales bacterium | reverse complement strand
GCCCGCGCAGCCTCCCAGCACCACTCCCAACGACGCCACGCCAACGACCACACCAATCAGCTTGCAACAGTTCATATGCATCTCCGGAACCAGAAACCCTCCGAGTCCACCTCTGCCATCGCACAAGGTACGGAACTCGTTCGGGTGACTATACCGGCGTCACGACCCCGTGGCAATCACCGGCTCAGGTGGCTGCCGTCCGCGCTTGGCCTTTGGGCGTTTGTGCTTCTTGATCGTGCCGCACTCCGGGCAGGTCGTCTGGAAGTCCACGGGCTCCAACCCCTTCAGTTTGTACCCGCACGACTTGCAGCAGCCCCGCCGAGCGTTGCGACGGGCGATGCCTTCGTAGTCCGCAAGGATCAGGAACGCGACGCCCAGCGGAATGAGCGTGTGCACGAAGAGGAGCGAGCCCCGCGAACGATCGGTGACCGTCCCCGCAGCGAGTGTCCAGAGCGCTGTGCCCGCGGGCCGCACCGTGGAGTGCAAGCCGGGCGGCGGCACGCCTGCGCCCTCCACACGGTGCGATGAATACCGAATGTGCCACGTCGCGACGCCCAGCGTGCGCACGCGTTGGGTCGTGCCGTCGCCCGTTCCCCAGACGAACCCAAAGGACCACCACCTGCTCGCGACCGCCATCAGCGTGATCGCGATGCCCGTGCAGAGCAGGCCCCACATCACGCCGCGCCGGATCCGCCCGTTGCGGAGTTTGATCCTCGCTCGTTCCTTGGGCGACAGACGTTTCACGCGTTGTGTGCGTCGCTGGTCGGGCATCACGTTACACTCTCGCCCGGAGCATTCGGGATGCTGCTCCCCAAAGGACCCTCCCATGCCCCAGTACATCGACGGTTTCGTGCTGCCACTGCCCAAGAAGAACCTCAAGGCTTACAAAAAGGTGGCCGAGATAGCAGCAAAAGTCTGGATGGAGCACGGCGCGCTCGCGTACTACGAGTGCATCGGCGAGGACCTCGACGTGTCGTTCGGCATGCCCTTTCCCAAACTCTGCAAGTGCAAGGCGGGCGAGACGGTCGTGTACGCATTCGCGATTTACAAGAACCGCGCCCATCGCGACCGCGTCTGCAAGAAGGTGATGGCCGATGCTCGCCTCGCTGCGGCGTGCGACCCCAAGAACATGCCCTTCAACGTGAAGCAGATGGCGTGGGGCGGGTTTGAAACGCTGATTGCACGCGTCGCCCGCTGAAGTGGCACGGGCTTCCAGCCCGTGAGTCAAAGGGCCTTCCAGGCCCTTGACGCTTCGTCGCCGCAGTCGTCATCCCCCCTCCCAACGCCTAAACTCGCAGCGTTGAACAACTGACTGTCGAGTGCCCGTAGCTCAATTGGATAGAGCGCTGCCCTCCGAAGGCAGAGGTTGCAGGTTCGACTCCTGCCGGGCACGCTTCCCAAACACAGCGATAGAGCGAAAGCGGCAAAGCGAAAATGCTGAGGAGCATTCGGCGCCCGCTACTATCGCCGCCCATGCCCACCCCAGGCGACACATCCAAGACGCCCTTCTGGAGCGTCCTCGCCTTCACGTTCATCAACAGCCTGGGCACGGGCGTCGTCACCAGCGGCATCTTCTACCTCACCAAGGCCGGCTACGGCTTTGGCGACGGTGCGAACTTTCTGCTGGGCGTGCTGCTGGGCGTCACGTACATCGCCGGAGCGCTCGCCGCTGGCAAGGGCACGCGGTGGCTGCGTGATCGGCTTGGCATATCAAGTCGCCTTGTGCTCGCGTGGCTCATGGTGCTGCTCGCCGGGTTGTGCGCCGTCCCCATGATCGCGCAGTGGCTTGACGGCGATGCACCCACGAAGTCCGCATGGCCCATTTGGCTCATGGTCGGCCTCTACAGCCCGCTCACGGGCGTGCTCTGGCCGATGGTCGAAAGCTACCTCTCGGGCGGCAAGAGCGGCGACCAGCTCCGCCGCGAAATCGGCATCTGGAACTTCACTTGGTCCAGTTCGCTGGTCTTCGCCTATTGGGGCGTCGCGCCGCTGATCAAGGACCACCCCGCCGAGGCCGTGCTGGCGCTGGGCCTGTCGCACATCATCTCTCTCGCGCTGCTGATGTGGAAGTTCGCGAAGGAACCCGCCCCACACATCCACGGCGAGCACGCCCCGCACCCGCCGGTCTACGAACAACTCCTCGTCACCTTCCGCATGTTGCTGCCGACGAGCTACGTGATCTCAAGTGCGCTGGGGCCATATCTGCCCAGCGTCATGCCGCGTCTTGGCGTCACTCCCGCGTGGACCACTGTGCTCGCGACCGCCTGGCTCGTTCCCCGCGCCCTCGTGTTCGCCTGGTTTGGCCGCTGGAACGCCTGGCACGGTCGCTGGTGGCCCGCCATCGCCGGCGCGGCGTGTCTCGTGCTCGGCTTCGCAGGCTGCACGATGGCCGGCCTGCTGGGCGGCCCCGAAGGCTCCGCACAAACGCTGGGCATTGCAACCCTCATCGCCGGCCTCTTCCTGTATGGCACGGGCATGGCCATCATCTACAGCGGCGCGATCTACTACGCCCTCGAAGTCGGCAAGGCCGAAGTCGACGCGGGCGGCGCGCACGAAGCCCTGATTGGCGTTGGCTACACCGTCGGCCCCCTCTGCGGCTGGGGCGCGTGGGCTCTGGTAGACCACAAGATTGTCGGTACCAACTGGTTTGACCCCCTCGTCCTCGCGACCGTCGGCGGCGTCACGCTCGTTGTCGTCGCCCTGACCATCCGCCGCGTGCGCCACATGACCAAGTAGGTGGCACGGCCTTCCAGGCCGTAAGTCCCAGGGGCTTCTAGCCCCTGGGAGATCTTCACTTCGCCGGGCCCCAGAGGTCCGCCGACTCATGGGCTGGAAGCCCATGCCACTGTGCACGCGACTAGCATCGCAACCCATGGGCAAACGCCTGCTCCTCGGACCCATCATGATCCTGCTCCTGATCGGGGCCCTCGCCCTCGACCAGTGGCTCGACGCCCGCGCGATGCCCGAAGCCGTGCGCGATCTGCTGGCCCGCACGCTCAACTTCCGCGAGCAGACCTTCCCGCCGGGCGTCATCATGCTGCCCGTGCTGATGGGCTTGGTCAGCATCGCAGCCCGCGAGATGTCCTCGCTCCTCGAAGCCGAACGCATCGAGGGCAGCAAACGCATGCTCACCGCCGCGGCAATCGCCGGGCTGCTGGTCTCCTGCCTCGTCCCCGCCGCCCTGCCCGCCACCACCGTCGTGGGCATCATCGGCACCGTGAGCGTGCTCGTCCTCGCCGTCGCGATGACGTTTTATTCGCGCCACAAGACCGTCGAAGGCGTGATCGCCGCAACCGGGGGCGTGCTGCTCAGTTACGTGTACCTGGGCATCATGGCCGGATTCCTTCTCGCCCTGCGGCGTGAGCACAGCGTCTTCGTGCTGGGCTGGGTCATCCTGACCATCAAGGCCTGCGACATCGGCGCGTACTTCACGGGCAAGGCAGTGGGCAAGACCAAGCTGATCCCGTGGCTGAGCCCGGGCAAGACGTGGGAAGGCCTCGCCGGAGGCGTCGCGCTCTCCGCCGCCATCGGCGCTGGCGGCATGCTGTGGATCGGCTCGCTCGAAAAGCTCACCGTCCCGGCGTGGTACCACGGCGCACTGCTCGGCGCGCTCCTGGGCCTCGCAGGTCAGGCGGGGGACTTGCTTGAGAGCATCTTGAAGCGTGACGCCGGCAAGAAAGACTCAGGCCGAGGCATCCCCGGCTTCGGCGGCATCCTCGACGTGCTCGACTCGATCCTGCTCGCCTCGCCCGTCGCGTTCTGGTGGCTGCACGTGATGATCTCGAAGGGTTACTTCGCGCCGGTCGGCGCGGCCGGCTGAGTGCCTCCCGCCGCCGCAGCAGCATCGCCTGTGGGCGTCGGCGGACGATCGCCCTCAAATCCCTTGAGGTCCTGAAGTTCCTTGGGCGTCGGCGCGGCTTCGGCCCATGCGGCTTCGATCATCGCGGAGAGTTGGCTGCTCGCGTCCGCGAGCCGCTCGACGATAAACGCCTTGCCCACCGCCTGCTCGAGGTCGCCGGACTTCTTGAGCTTGTACAGGGGCTCTACTTCCTTGAACGACCGCTCGATGTGCTGGGCGGTCTGTTCCCAAAGGTCATCCGCCGCAATCGCGCGCGCAAAGTCGGACTTGGGCGCGATGTCAGTGTCGGCGATGCGGTGGATGCGCAAAATCTCGCCGTCGATGTAGCGGTGGAAGCCGTAGTCCGTCGTGTACCCGTTGGGGTTCTCGCCCACCCAGCCGTGATGGTGCTTGGTGGTGTGCAGCGGTTGGGCGGTGTCGCCGACGAAGTGGCTGAGCAGACCGATGTGGATGCGGGCGTTCCACTTCGCGGCTTCGATCTGCGGCTCGCGTCCCGACTGATTCAGCCCCTCGAACTGCCGCACCATCTTGAACGCGCTGACGACCTTGCCATACGCCTCGAGCGTCGAGATCGGTAGAAAGCCCGGATACTCGTTGGTCTTGGCCATGTCCTTCTTTGGATCAACGGGCTCGCCCGCAAACTCCGGCTTGGCCCGAGCCGCGGCGACCGCGCGAACATACTCATGGCGAAGAATCGGCATCGTCCGCAGCGACATGCCCATCGCTTCAAGGTCTTCAACGTCGAGATAGTGATCCGGGTCATTGAGATGCTTGAGCTGCGGCACGCGCTGGGCCGAGACGCCTCTCCAGCGGTCGGGCGTCTGCGACTGATCCGCGATCGCGAGCACGCTTGCGTCGTCCTTGAGCCACGCCGGCATGGATTCGTCCAGCCCCCGAAGGGCCACCCGCGTGATCATCCGGTGCCCCGCGCCGTCCCACGCTGTCGCGGATCCCGCCCCAACGATCAAGATCGCAACGCCAACTGCCAACCCACGCAACGCCCTTCGAATGCCGTTCTGCATGTCCGATTATTGCGGGCGAGAGCCAGCGGGCTACATTGCATCTACCACATGCGCGCGGGATTGCACCACATCGCTCTGATCGTCTCCGATATCGCCCGTTCACGCGAGTTTTATCAGCGTGTGCTGGGCATGCGCGTGATTCACGAAGAGTTTCGCGAGGCCCGACAATCCTGGAAGATCGACATGGTCGGTGCCGGGGTGCAACTCGAGTTGTTCACCTTTCCCGATGCGCCTCTCCGCCCCACCAGGCCCGAAGCCCTGGGCTTGCGGCACCTCGCCTTCGCCGTGAGCGACCTCGACGCCGCGGTCGCCCACGCACAGTCGTGCGATGTGGCCGTCGAGCCGATTCGCATAGACCAAGCGACCCACTCGCGATTCACCTTCTTCGCCGATCCCGATGGCGTGCCGATCGAGTTGTACGAAGTGCGATAAAACTGCGTGTCCAACGCCGAATCACTCCGTGCCCTTGGGCGATGTCCACGCCACGCCCAAATCCCGCCCCACCACCGTGTGCTCGCGTTCGCCCGCCGCGGCGATCAATCGCTGCAGCGGCTCTTCGAGCGGCTCGTCGCTGAGCACAAAAGTGCTGTGGTGCATCGGCAAGAGGTACCTTGCCTGGGCCATCGTGTGCATGTCCCACACCTGCTCAGGGCTGGCGTGAGCGTGAATCCACGGGTCGTACGCGCCGATGCCAAAGATTGAGAGATCAATGGGGCCGACGGGCGCGAATGCACCCGAGTGCGCAGTGTCCCCCGCGTACAGCACCTTGCGATCCCCCACTTGCACCACGTAGCTATTGAACCCGCGATGCTTGTCCCAGATCGTGCGCGCCCCCCAGTGCGCCGGGCGGAGCGTCGAGATCGAAAGGCCATCGACATCAATCTGCGCGTTCCAGTCGATCTCACGCACGCTGCCAAATCCACGCGGCACAAGCCCTTTCGTGTTGATCGCCGTGATCACCTGCGTGCGCTTGTTGGCCAGTGCCTTGAGGCTCGGCTGATCCAGATGATCAAAGTGCGCGTGGCTCAGCAGGATCAAGTCAGGCGTAGGCAGCGACGCCGGCGCCACAGCGGGGCTGACGCGAGGCACACCCAACGTGAACGGCCCAACGTGCATCCCGATCCGCGACGAAAAAACCGGATCGGTGAGAATCCAACGCCCACCCACGCGCAGCAGCACCGTTGCATGTCCCAGCCACACGGCCCCAAGACTCTCGGCTGTACTCACGCCCTTGAGCCGCTCGACTTCCTCGCCCGCGAGGTTCAATTGGTCGCGCACACTGCGCATACCGAACGTGCTGGTGACTCGCCTGCTGTACCGCCGCGCCGTCGAAGCCGCAGCCGCTTTGTCGTACCCGGGAGGCAGGACCAGTTTCGCAGCCGCCGCGGGCAACGCCGGGAGCGGCTTTTTCGGGCCTGGAAGGGCCTGCGAGGGCGGACGGGTTGGAAGCGGGTCTGTCACGAGCGCGTCACGAGCGGGAAAGTGGTCGGGAACGGGGTGTCGGGTCGATGCGTCATTGTTGGGGAGCTGATTCGGGGTTTGCAGAACACATTCGTGCCTCAGGCACAGGAGCGGACCATGTTTCGTACGTCTTTGACGCTCGCAATGATCATCGGTGGCATCAGCGGAAGCACGCTCAGTGCTCACACGCTGGCAAGCCAGCCGCCTGCACGCAGCATCACGATCTATTCATCCGCCCAGCCCGGCGCTGTGCCGGCGGCGATGTACCGACCTGTGCGCATGGGTGGGTACAACCCGTACGGCCAGCAACCCGTGCCCGGGTATGCGGTGGTCCGCGAAGATCGCAAGGTGGAGATTGCCCAAGGACGCGGCGAGTTGCGCCTCACCGATGTCGCTGCGTTGATTGATCCCACCACGGTCTCATTCCAAAGCCTGACTGATCCCGATGGCACGCGCGTCATTGATCAGAACTTTCAGTTTGACCTCGTGTCCAACGAGAAACTGCTTGAGCGATACATCGATCAGCCCATCTCCGCCATCGTCCAGCGGGGCGACGGCACTTCGGTGGTCAAGGGCACGCTGCTCTCGGCCCAGGGCGGCGTGTTGATCCTCCGCGACGAGCGAGGCGGCATCAACACCCTTAACGGCTACGTCGGCCTCGATCTTCCCGACCTGCCCAAGGGCCTCATCACCCGCCCAACGCTGGTCTGGAACACCGCCAGCCAACGCGGCGGCGAGCAAACCGCCCGCATCGGCTACCAGACCGAAGGCATCACTTGGTGGGCCGACTACAACCTCGTCTTCACCGAAGGCCAGAACGCGAACAAAGGCACGCTCGATGTGGGCGCGTGGGTCAGCATCCTGAACCAATCCGGCGCGGGCTACGAAGACACGAAGCTCAAACTCGTTGCGGGCGATGTGCAGCGTGCATCGAATCGCAAGGCCGAGTATGGCTTCGCCCAGTCCCGCGGCATGGTCGCGGATATGGCCGAGGCGCCCTCATTCGCCGAGAAGAGCTTCTTCGAATATCACCTCTACACGCTCAGCGAGCCCACGACCATCCCGGAAAACTCAACCAAGCAGATCGAGCTCTTCCCCGTCGCACGAGGCGTCCCCTGCGACAAGATTTTGGTCTACGCAGGCCAAGAAGACTTCTGGTGGGGCGGCGAACCGCTCACCGACCAGGGCTACGGCGTGCAAAGCAAGTCCAGCGTCGACGTGTACCTCAAGTTCAAGAACGACGAGAAGCAAGGTCTGGGCATGCCGCTGCCCGCGGGCCGCGTCCGCGTCAGCAAGCTCGACGCCGAAGATGGCGGCCTGGAGTTCATCGGCGAGGACGTCATCAAGCACACCCCCCGCGAAGAGAAGGTTCTCATCCGCCTTGGTCAGGCCTTCGACGTCGTGGGCGAGCGCAAGCAGGTCGACTACCGCTACGACTCCGGACGCAAACGCATCGACGAGACCATCGAGATCGAAGTCCGCAACCGCAAGAAGGAAGCGGTGCAGGTGGTTGTGCAAGAACGCATGTACCGCTGGACCAACTGGGAATTCGTCGGCACGCCCCCTGCCCACGAAAAGCTCGACGCCCGCACGATCCACTTCCCGGTGACGATCGAGGCCAACGGCACGGCCACCGTCAAGTACACTGTCCGCTACACCTGGTAACCCCGATCGCGCCGTCGAAGCGCGCGTTCGCAAGCGTCACGCACCCCACGCTTCCCCAAAATAAACAACGCCCGACCGCGAGGCCGGGCGTTTTTCATTTGCCTTGGTTGCTGCCCGCTCAGTTCCCACCCAACGGCCGGGGCTCCGGCGCAGGCCGCAGCGTCATGTCAATCCGCCGCGAACTGGGCGGCGGCACCTGCAGCGTGCTGGACTTCTCGAGGCTGGAGTCGCCCCAGGGCCGCAGGTTCCACCGCAGCGTGTCCTTCCCGGTCTTCTCCGCCGCTTGGCGAGTGCTCTCAAACTTCATATTGAGCTGCTGCCCAGGCGGCACATCCACCGCGAGAATCTTCTCGCCCGTGCTGGTGTCCAGCACTGTGATCGTCTTGGGGCTGTAGGTGTCAGACTGATACGCATAGGTCTCGGGGCCGCTGTCGCAGCCCGTCAGCGCGAGGGGCGCGACAGCCGCGAGCAGAACGGAGGCAAGAAGGGCGAAACGGGGCTTGGGACGGAGCATGGGCAAGTGTATCGGCGCGGGAACGGGGAGTTCCGCAATCAAGCCAGTCAGACCGCAGCCAACGACTAAACTGCTTCATGAACGGCCCACCCAATCGCCCCAGCGACAGCCAGCCCGACTTTCGGGTCGGCCATGGGTATGACTTGCACCGACTGGAGTTACGTGGTCAGGGAGGCCCAACGACCGGCCAACCCGTCCGAGCGTTGGTGCTGGGGGGCGTGCGAATCGAGCATGATCGCGGGCCGGTCGCCCATTCAGACGGGGATGCGTTATATCACGCCGTGACGGATGCGATTTTGGGGGCGTTGGGGCAGCCGGATATCGGGCAGTTGTTTCCGGACACTGACCCGCGCCACGATGCCCAGGATTCGAGCGTGTTTTTGCAGGAGGCAGGCGAGCGGGCGAGGCTCGCGGGATATCTGATCAGCAACCTTGACGCGACGGTGATCCTGGAACGCCCCAAACTCTCGCCCCACAAGGACGCGATGCGGGCGAACCTCGCGCGCGTGCTGGGGATTGACGTTTCGCGTGTCAATCTCAAGGGCAAGACCCACGAAAAGGTCGACGCCGTAGGCGAGGGGCGGGCGGTGGAGGTGCACGTGGTGGTCCTCTTGGCCAAGAGCCGATAAACCCGAGCACGCTCGGTGGGTCGCCGGGTGCATTTTGTCTGCAAGCGAGCACGCATGGGCACGGGAGAGAAACGCAAAGTCGGTCTGGTGCGGGCGGCACGCTCCTTCCTCGGGCGGCACGCGCGGGCGTGGAAACTGATCCGCGAGGCTCGCCATCAGGACGCGACCATGGGGCTCGATACGCCCCGCGTGATCTTCATGCCCAGCAACAACTGGGAAACCGGCGCGAGCGCGAACTTCCGGGCTTTTGCCCTCGCACGCGAGATGTCGAAACTGCCCGCGGCCGAAGCCTGGCGGAGCCTCTGCCTCGCCCCGCACCTCACGCTCGCGCAGCGCCTCAACGTCCTGCACAAGCTCAAGCCGGACGTGATCGTCCTGCAATCCGCCCGCCACGCGTGCAACGAGCCCCGCCACTACACGTCCATCGCCCCATGTGTGATGGACTTGGACGACGCGGAGTATGAAGTGCCAGCGCTGTTTGAGAAGTTCGACCGCGCCGTGCGTGAGAGCGCGATGGTGCTGGTGGGCAGCAAGGTCCTCGCCGATTGGTGCGTGACGCGGAATCCCAACACGCATGTGGTCTGGACGAGCAACCCGCACACGCCCCCGACTGCCGTGCCGCAGACGCAGCGGTCGCCCGTCGTCTGCTGGGCCCAAAATGGCTGGGACAAGTACGTCGAAGAAGGCGAAGCCGTCCGCGCCATTGTTCTCGATATCCACCGCCGCGGCGGCTCCAAGCCCGGCTCCTTCGACTTCCGCATCATCGGCGTCACCGATCCCGCGCCGTGGGAGAAGTTCGTCGCGCCACTGCGTGCCGCGGGCATCACCTGCTCGTATCGCGGCTATCTGCCCTACGACCAGTTCCTCGCCGAGCTCTCGCAGGTTGCGGTTGGCCTGCACGTGCTCATCGACACCCACATCTACAGCCGGGCGAAGAGTTTCGGCAAGTTGCTGAGTTACTCCACCGCCGGCGTCGCGATCGTCGCCACCAACAACCTCGAAACCCCGCGAGCCTTCACCGATGGTGTCAACGCCCGACTCTGCGAGACGCACGAGCAAGTCGCCCAAGCCGCGTGCGACCTCCTGAACGACCCCGCCCAGCGTCAACATCTGGGCGATGGAGCCCAGCAACTCATGGAAGCGAAGTTCGCGTCGCGGGTGATCGCGAAGCAGGTGTCATCGCTTTTGCGGACGTTGGTGAAGCCGCAGCACAAGCAGCCCGAGCACAAGCAGCCCGACCGTCAGGGAGGGCTTTGAGCAACTGACCACAACCCAAGCCCTCCCTCACGGTCGGGCTGCATGCCACGCAGTTGCATGTCAATCCAACCGATACTCTGACCGCCCGCATGGCCCAGTCCTCTCCCATCCTCCTCATCGGCGCCACCGGCATGCTCGGCCGGGCATTCGTGCCCTTGCTGAGAGAGCGAGGCGAGCTGCTCACGCCCCGCCGCGATGCCATCGACCTCACCAGCCCATCATCAATCCGCGCCGCCGTGCGGTCCATGCGTCCCGCCGTCATCATCAACTGCGCCGCGTGGACCGACGTCGACGGTGCCGAAGCCAACGAAGCCGCTGCAACCGTCGTGAACGCCGACAGCGTGCGAGAACTCGCCCTCGCTGCCAGCGATACCGGCGCGCCCCTGCTCACTTTCGGCACCGACTACGTCTTCAGCGGCGTCGCCACATCGCCCTATCGCGCCGACGAACCCCGCGCCCCGCTCAACGCGTATGGCCGCAGCAAAGCCCGCGGCGAGGAACACCTCGAATCCACGCGCGACTGCCAGTGGCTGCACATCCGCACCAGCTGGCTCTACGCCCCCTGGGGCAAGAACTTCGTCCGCACCATCGCGGGCTTGCTGCGCACCAAGCCCAGCATCAGCGTCGTCCACGATCAACGCGGAAGGCCAACCTCCAGCGAACACCTCGCCCAGACTTCGCTCGCGTTGCTCGACAAAGGTGCGACGGGCCATTGGCACGCGACCGATGGCGGCGAATGCACGTGGTTTGAGTTTGCTCAGGAAATCGGCAGGCTGACGGGAGCGCCCGGCCTCGTCAACCCCTGCACCAGCGAACAGTTCCCGCGCCCCGCGAAGCGACCTGCGTACAGCGTGCTGGACTTGTCGCGCACGGAGGCGATGATCGGAGCGCGCGAAGACTGGAAGACGAATCTCGCCCGCGTTGCGAGTCGATTGGAAGCGTAAAGAGGAACACCATGCACATTCTCCTGACCGGCGGCGCCGGCTTCATCGGTTCAAACTTCGTCCACTTCGTCCTGCGTAATCGCCCAGGCGTCAAGATCACCAATCTCGACTCGCTCACGTACTCGGGCAACCTCGAGAACCTGACGGCGGCGGAGAAGAACGCGAACTACCGCTTCGTCAAGGGCGATATCTGCGACGACAAACTCGTCGCTGGCCTCATCGAGGAATGCGACGCAATCGTCCACATGGCCGCTGAGAGCCACGTCGATCGCTCGATCCTCGACAGCAAGCCGTTCATCATCAGCAACGTCGTGGGCACGCAAACGCTCCTCGACGCCGCTCGCAAGGCCAAGGGCGGCCAATGGATGAAGTCCGGCCGCTTCGTCTATGTCTCCACCGACGAGGTGTACGGCAGCCTGCCTCTGGACAACCCCAGCCTGCTCTTCACCGAAGACACGCCCCTCCAGACCAACAGCCCATACAGCGCAAGCAAGGCTGGCGGCGACATGCTGGCCCGGGCCTACCACCACACCTTCCACATGGACGTGCGCACCACCCGCTGCTCGAACAACTTTGGTCCCTACCAGTTCCCCGAGAAAGTCATCCCCCTCTTCGTCACCAACCTCATCGAAGGCAAGCAGGTCCCCCTCTACGGCGACGGCAAGAACGTCCGCGATTGGCTGCACG
>JALHOJ010000093.1 GCA_022843045.1 Phycisphaerales bacterium | reverse complement strand
TGCGTTCACGCGTCGGCGGCATCGTCGCCCCCGGCAAGCCCGTCGTCGTCTCCGGCTTCATCGCCGGCAACCAGCACGGCGTCACCACCACCCTCGGGCGCGGCGGCAGCGATTACACCGCCACCATCCTCGGCGCCGCCCTCAACGCCGACGAGATCTGGATCTGGTCCGATGTCGATGGCATGATGACCGCCGACCCGCGCGTCGTCCCCGGCGCACGCCTGATGACCCACATCACCTTCGGCGAAGCCGTCGAGATGGGCAAGTTCGGCGCAAAGAGCATGCACCCGCGAGCGCTTGAGCCAGCCGCCGAGAGCATGATCCCCGTCCGGATGCGCAACACCTTCAAGCCCGAACTTCCAGGCACGCTCATCGCCTCTCCGGCGCGAGTGCAGCAGTTCACCAGCGCCCGCGCCGGCACCGCGTCGCGCCCGGTCCTGGCCGTCCCGGCGCTGAAGAACATGACCTTCATCACCGTCGGCGGCGCGACGATGATCGGTCGCCCCGGCACCGCCGCCGCGATCTTTGATGCCCTCGCAAGCGCCCGCGTGAACGTCCACATGATCTGCCAGAGCGTCAGCGAGTCGGGCATCTCGATCGCCGTCAGCGCCGCCCAGGCCGACGAGGCCCGCTCCGCCCTCGAGCGCGCCATCATCGGCGTGCTCGGCGAGCGCACCGCCCGAGCGATCGATGTCCAGCGTGATGTCACCATCGTCGCCTGCGTCGGTGCCGCCATGCGCGGCACACCCGGCGTCGCGGCGCGCGTCTTCACCGCCATCGCCCGCGCAGAGATCAACGTCCTGGCGATCGCCCAGGGCTCCAGCGAGCTGTCGATCGCGCTGGCGGTGATGGATAAAGACGGCCCCTCTGCGGTGCGGGCGCTGCACGCGGAGTTCAAGCTCAACGAGGAATAGACCCGCTCACTTCGCCGGCCGCGCCATCGCCTTGTGAACCTCTTCGATCAACCGCTCGGCCTGGAACGGCTTGAACAGCACGCACTGCAAGCCCTCTTCGCTGGCTCGCACGATCGAGTGGTGCGGGTCATAACCGAAGCCCGTCATCAGGATCACCGGCAAGCCCGGAAGCGTCTTTCGCGCCGCGGCGAAGATCTCATACCCCGTCTTGTCGGGCATCTTGATATCGCTGATCAGCAGATCGAAGTGCGTGTGCTGCGCCGGTTGCGGGGCCGAGGGTGCGGGCGTGTCCCCACCGCCGCGCTCTTGGCCGGGACCGGCGCTGGTGCTGACGCTGCCACTGGGGAAAACGCCGCTGAGAGCCGCGATGGCCTCGGTACCGTTCTCACACGCGACGACTTCAGCGCCGAGCGCCACAAGCAACTGGCGCACGGTCTGGCGGATGCGCGGGTCATCATCGGCAACCAACACACGCCGGCCAGCGACGGCCGGATCGAGCGCCGCGTCCGTCAGCGCCTTCTCCGCACCGAGAATGGTCCCCGGCCCGCTGGCAACGTCCTTCATACGCCGCTTGATCGCGTCGACGTCCGCCAAAATGCGTTCGAGCTGCTTGGTCGTGCCCGCGTCGAGCGCCGGGCCTCCGCCCCCGCCACCTTTGCTCAGGGCTTCCTTCAGCTTCGCCGCCACGGCCCGGATGTCTTCCAGCGGCTCACTGAGCTCGCCCTCGACGTTGCCCGTGACCGCCTGGCCGGTCGCGCAGCGTTCCACGACGAGCAGGTCCAGGATGTGCAGCGCCAGCGCCACATGCGTTGAGAACATCTCGGCGAACGTGCGATCCTCCTCGCTGAACGCGTTGGGCTGCGTCGACTCGACGTTGAAGATCCCGATGACCTTGTCGCTCAGCCGCAGCGGCACCGTCAGCGAAGATCTCGCGCTGACCGCACCGACAACGTACAGCGCGTCGGTGCTCGTGTCGGTACAGATGTACGAGCGCCCGGACGACGCGACATACCCCGAGATCCCGTTGCCCTCGCGACGCGCATAGAGCTCGACCTCCATCGCCTCCGGCGGCAGCCCGTGCGACATCACCAGCTCCAGCTTGCCCGAGCGTTCCTCGAGCAACCGAATCGCGAAGTGATCAAAGTTCAGCAGATCGTGCGCGAACTTCACGATCTTCTGCTCCAGCACACGAAGCCGCTCGGTCGTCCGCAGCTTGCGCACCACCTCCGCGTCGATCCGCACCAGCTCGCTCCCCGCCCGATCGATCGCGGCCATCTTCTGCTGCGTCCGGCGCAGCGTCGTCACATCACGCACGACCGCCACCACGCGCCCGGCGAGCACACCGCCGGAGACGCTCGACGAATCCACCGGTGACACCAGCACTTCGAAGAACCGCACGTCGCCATCGCCGGCGATATCAAACCGCCGGCGCGTGTCTCGCCCGCCGCTGGAGCCGGACGAAGCGCCCGTCGCTGATGCAACACTCTCGCCGGAGTCCGACCCCGTCCCCAGAACCGCCTTGGCCGCCTGACGACACACGGCGCTGATCCTCGCCTGCGTCTGCGGCGAGTACTGCGAAAAATCGATGTTGCTCCAGAGAATCTGCCCCTCAGAATCCGCGAGGCAGACACCCTCACCCAGCGCGTTCAGCACCGCGTGGCTCTGCACCTGCGCCAGCGCGCGATTCAGCGGCAGGAACTCACCGGATGGCGCAAGGATCGCCGCGATCGCCTGATCACGAAGAATCGCCAGCGCGTCCGACGAATCGCTCCGCACCACATCAAACTGCGACGAGAGGGCTTCGGCGACGCGAGCGGCATCCGCCGGGGGTTGGCCGGGCACGGTCCATTGACCGTCAACGAGCAGCAGCTTCGGCTTGTTCTCGCCCATCGGGGTGACGCACTTCCCTCATCCGAACCAAGCGACAGTCTAGGGCACACGCCGCACGCCCGCAAACGGCAGTCCACAGATCCCCACCGCGCCACGCGCTCACGTTTGATCGCGGCGCGCAACCGCAAGCGCCCGGCCGTCTATATTCCCACGCTCAAGAGGCGCAGCGGTGAAGGGCATCAGCCACGCCGCGGCTCCCTTTTCCGCTCCGATTTCTCCCCGCTCGGCCCTCGGCCCTCAACCCTCGGCCCTTCCCCCCCCCCGCTCCCCATGGGCTTCTTCACAGGCATCATCTCGAAGCTCAAGGACGGCCTCACCAAGACGCGTGAGACGTTCGTCCGCTCGCTGCGCTCGCTCATCCTCGGCCGCACGCTCGACGATTCGCTCATCGACGACGTGCGCACCATGCTCTTGGAAGCCGATGTCGGCGTCGAAGCCACCACGAAGCTCATCGACTCCGCTCGCGCCGATTTCAAAGCCGGCCATCTGAAGAGCTCGAAGGATCTCCTCGACCATCTCAAACGCGACGTTCGCGAGCTGCTGGCCATCGGCGTCGTTGATGGTGAAATCAAGATCGACTCGGTCACCTGGCGATCCAGCGCCCCCACCACCGATGTGATCCTCGCGCCGCCGGGCACCGGCCCCACCGTGATCCTCGTCACCGGCATCAACGGCGCAGGCAAGACCACCAGCATCGCCAAGCTCGCGGCCTACTTCCGCAAACAAAACAAACGCGTCCTCCTCGCCGCGTGCGACACCTTCCGCGCCGGCGCAGTGCGTCAGCTCGAAATCTGGGGCGAGCGCCTCGGCGTCGAAGTCGTCAAGGGCCAGCAAGGCGGCGACCCCGCCGCCGTCGCGTTCGACGCCGCGAAAGCCGCGATCGCACGCAACATCGATGTGCTGATTGTCGATACCGCCGGGCGATTGCAGACGCAAGAGCCGCTGATGCGCCAGCTCGAGAAGATCTACAAGGTGCTCGCCAAGCAGATCCCCGGCGCCCCGCACGAGACACTGCTTGTGCTCGACGCGACCACCGGCCAGAACGCCCTCCGCCAAGCCCAGGAGTTCTCCAAGAGCGCGCCCGTCACCGGAATCGTCCTGGCCAAACTCGACGGCACCGCCCGCGGCGGCATCGTCATCGCCATCCGCGCCGTCGCCCGCATCCCCGTCAAGTTCGTCGGCACCGGCGAAACACCCGACGATCTCCAGCCATTTGACGCCGACAGCTTTGTGGAAGCGATGTTCTCCGAGTGAAGCGTGCAGCGTCAGCGGCAGCGTCCGGCTGAGGTCGAACGCTCGCCTTGTCTGCAAGCGCCCGACATCGGCAATTGGGATTCGGCAATCGGCAACCGGGAAGACAGAAGACAACCAAGCGATCGCCTCGGATCTTTCGGCACGATTGCCGATTGCCGGTTGCCGATTCCCGATGGGCCGTCCAGCTGATCTCGCGTCTCGCGTCTCGCGACTTTTCACGCCTCCGGCGATGCCGGCGGAGCCGGCAGCGGATGCGGCGACGCCTCTCGCGTGATCAGCGCCACCCCCTCGGGCAATCGCGTCGCCACCTGCGCCACGATCTCGCCCTCAAGGCTTCGCGCCAGGTTTGATCGCTTGCTCTTACCCATGATCAGCGTGTCGCAGCCGTACGTCACCGTGCTGTCGATCACTTCTTCCACGATGTCCGGGCTGCTCACGTAGATCGGGATGAACGGCACGCGGTACATGTGCGCCAGGTGCGCGATCGTGCCCAGCGCCTCCTGCGCCGCCGGGTCGTCCTCGATCCGCGGCACATGGTTCGGGTTCGCATCCAAGACCCGCAGCGTCCTCACATAGATCGCAAACAGATTCGCGCCGCGACGACGCGCCATGTCCACCGCGAACTCCGCCTGCCACCGCCCGCGCGCCGCGAGCATCACGCGAGGCTTGTTCGCGTCGATCGGCGTCGTCTCGCGCCGCAGTTCCGCCAGCCAGCCAATCTCCGGCTCCGGGATCCCCATCTCACGCGCCGCAACACGCTTGCCCACAAACCGCGCCGCCAGCACCGAGACCACAAGGATCCCACAAAACACCGCGGCCTCATGCTTCGTCACCGCGATCGTCACAAACACCGCCGTGATCAGCAGCGCGATCACCCCTAGGCCCGCCCGCTCCCAACGCTTGACCTGCAACCGCTTGTTGAACGCGCAGCACGACAGGTTCAGCGCAATCGCCCCCGTCACGCCAATCGCATACAGGTGACTCAGCGGCGTCAGCTCGTAGTAAAAACACAGCAACAACACCGGCGCGATGCAGGCGATCAGCAGCGGCCACATCGGCATGCCGCTGTAGTTCAATCGCGTCAGCCCCTTGGGCAGCTCGTCGTCCCGCCCCAGCGCATACAGCACGCTCACAATGCCGCCGATCACCGTGTTCGCGGCACTCACCAGCAGCAACCCAAAGACCACCGCAGTGATCTTGCCGAAGACATACCCCGCGGTCTCCCCCATCCAATACTGCCCGCCCTCAATGGCCAGCACCTTCATCGCATGGGTGTTGATCTCCTGCTTGGCGTAATCGTGACCAGCGATGTGCAGGTTCGCGTCATCGGCCATCGCCGGCAGGTTCGCCGCGTTCAGCCCGATCAACCCGATCAGCGCCACGCCGAACACCAGATTCAACACCGCGACCTCGCCCAGCACAGGCCAAATCGTCTTCTTGCTCGTCTTGGCCACCGGCTCTTTCATGATGCCGGTCATGTTGGCCACCGCCTCAACACCCGAGAGCGCAAGGATGATCCCGGTGAAATGGATCCACCGCGTCAGCCACGGGTCATTGTCCATCTTCATGGACCGCAAGCCCTCGGGCACCCACGGGATCACCAGCACCGCCACCACCGCCGACAGCGCAATGCTCACCACCGCGATCCACTTGGCCAGTTCGCCCGCGGAGCGCGCACCAAACCAGTTGATCAGCCCCAGGATCGCGATCGTCAGCGCGCACAGCACCACCGTCACAAGCTGGCTGTTGCCGTCAAACCCCATGATCTTGACATCACCCACGCCGAAGTACGCAAACGCCTCCACCAGCGACAGCGCCGCCGTCACGATGTAGTCCGCCAGCAGCAGCGTCGCGCCGATCACCGACAGAAACGGCGAAAGCTGCCGCGCCGCCGAATACACGCCGCCACCATCGGGAAACGAGCGGCACACAATCGTGTACGCCCACGCCACCACCGCCATCAGCACGCTCAGCGCCAACAAGTAGTACGGCGCGGCCAATCCCAGCGTCACCGCCGCGATGCCCAGCACGTACAACCGGCTCGTCCCCCAATCTCCAAAGAGCAAGGGACCAGCGTGCCAATGTGAGAGATTTCGAGGGCGCTTTTGGCTGACAATCAAACCGGCCATGTTCCGTCCAGCAGCCCGAGGAACGCCGTACACGGCACGTTCACCCGGCGAGGGCGATTCCGACCACGCAGTTTACCAGATCCGCCAACCCCACGCCGAACCCCCAAACCCCACGCGTACGCCGGCACCTCCCCAACCCACATTCCGATTTGGCAATTTGGAAATTTGACCATTTGGAAATTTGCGGAGGCCGCCCCCACCCCCCCACCCCCCGCATTCACGTTTGCCCCCTCCCCGATATACTCCCAACTGACCCCCGAGGAGCCTCCGCATGCCCGTCCGCACCGCGTACACCGCCAACATCGAGTACCTCTCCATCCTCGACGAGCACGGCCAGCTCGACGAGAAACTCGCCAAATCACCCGATGGCTCACCCCTGCTCACGTCCGAGCAGGTCCTGCATCTCTACGAGCAGATGGTCGAGTGCCGCCAGCTTGACGAAGTCGCCTTCAAGCTCCAACGCTCCGGCCGCCTCTACACCTACCCGCAGAACAAGGGCCAGGAAGCCTGCGCCCTCGGCTCCGGCTTCGCCATGCGCAAGGGCACCGACTGGCTCGTCCCCTGCTACCGCGAGAACGCCGCCCTCTTCATGCACGGCATGCCCATGGGCAACGTCCTGCTCTTCTGGGCCGGCGACGAACGCGGCAGCATCATCCCCCCCGGCGTCAAAATCACCCCCATCGCCATCCCCATCGGCACGCAGATGCTCCACGCTACCGGCATCGCCTGGGCCCAAAAGCTCCAGAAGAACGACAGCGTCGTCATCACCTACTTCGGCGACGGCGCCACCAGCGAGGGCGACTTCCACGAGGCCATGAACTTCGCCACGGTCTTCAACGTCCCCGCCATCTTCTTCTGCCAGAACAACCAGTGGGCCATCAGCGTGCCGCGTGATCAGCAGATGGCCAGCGAGACCGTCGCCCAAAAGGGCCTCGCCTACGGCGCCAACTGCATCCAGGTTGACGGCAACGACATCTTCGCAGTCTACAAAGCCACCATGGACGCACGCGAGCGCGCCCGCCAAGGCGGCGGCGTCACGCTCATCGAAGCCATCACCTACCGCCTGGGCGACCACACCACCGCCGACGACGCCCGCCGCTACCGCTCGGCCGAAGAAGTCGAGTCCTGGAAGAACAAAGACCCCATGATCCGCACCCGCAAGTACCTCGAAGCCCGCGGCCTCTGGGACGAAACCAAGCAAAAGTCCGCCGAGGAACGCGCCGAAGCCCGCATCAAGCAAATCGCCGACGAAGCCCTCAACTACCCCGCGCCCAGCACCGACGAAATGTTCAACCACCTCTACGCCGAAATCCCCGAAGAACTCCGCCGCCAACGCGACACGCTGCGGACGAACTCTTTGTCGATGAATCCCGAACAGGCGGGGCTGCAAGGCCAAATGGCAAATGGCAAATTTGCAAATAGCAAATAAGAGGTGCGCGGGAGGAGCATGTGGGTCGATTCAAGCCTGACATGCTGGAGCGAGTCGAGTCGTTCAGTCATCGCGTGCTGGACGTAGTCGACGCCCTCGAGAAACGATCGGTCAGCCGACGCATACTCGATCAGATCACCGGCTCAGGAACCTCCATCGGCGCCAACGTCTTCGAAGCCGACGAAGCCATGAGCCGAGCAGACTTCTGCAAGTGCCTCGCAATCTCGATCAAAGAACTCAACGAAACCCGCTTCTGGCTCCGACTCGTCTCTCGAAGAAACTGGCTCCCACCGACAACTCTCGACCCACTCCAAACCGAAGCCACCGAACTCAAAGCCATCCTCGGCACCATCCTCCACCGATCCCGCCAAAGCCCCAAGAAGTACTGAACCTCCCTGACCATCCAAACGCACGATCGCCTCCGCTCCCCCGTCCGTCCCCGTCCCGCCTCCCCTCTTATTTGCTATTTGCAAATTTGCAAATTTGCCATTTGGAATTCCCCATGCCCAGAACCCCCCAAATGTCCGAAAAAGGCCTCACCCTCGTCGACGCCATCAACGAGGCCCTCTACCAAGAAATGGAACGCGACCCCCGCGTCATCCTCCTCGGCGAGGACGTCGGCCTCAACGGCGGCGTCTTCCGCGTCACCGAGGGCCTCCAGAAGCGATTCGGCCCCGATCGCGTCGTGGACTCGCCGCTGAGCGAGTCCGGCATCATGGGCTCGTCGATCGGCCTCGCGCTGGCTGGCATGCGCCCGATCCCCGAGATCCAGTTCGAGGGCTTCATGGGCCCGGCGTTTGACCAGTTCGTCAACCACGCCGCGCGATTCCGCAACCGCACCCGCGGCAGCCTCACCGTCCCCCTCACCGTCCGCGTCCCCTGGGGCGGCGGCATTCACGCACCCGAGTTCCACTCCGACTCGCCCGAGGTCATGTACATCCACAACCCCGGCATCAAGGTCGTCTGCCCCAGCACACCCGCCGACGCCAAGGGCATGCTCCTCTCCGCCATCCGCGACCCAGACCCCGTCCTCTTCTTCGAGCCCAAGCGCGTATACCGCTCCTTCCGCGAGCAAGTCCCCGAAGAGGACTACACCGTCCCCATCGGCAAGGCCAAGCTCGTCAACGAAGGCTCCGACGTCACCATCATCACGTGGGGCTCCATGGTCTTCGAGTGCCTCGCGGCCATGGACCAGCTCCCCGACGACCTCTCCGTCGAACTCATCGACCTCCGCACCCTCAACCCCCTCGACACCGACGCCATCTGCGCCAGCGCCGAAAAAACCGGCCGCGTCGTCATCGTCCAGGAAGCCGCCAAAACCTGCGGCCTCGCCAGCGAACTCTCCACCATCATCATGGAACGCTGCTTCCTCCACCTCCACGCCCCCGTCCAACGCGTCTGCGGCTTCGACACCATCATGCCGTACGCGAAGCTGGAGCTGCAGTACCTGCCGGACGCGAAGAAGATCGCGGAGGCGGTGGGCGCGGTCGCGGCGTATTGAGTGATGGGATCGTCCCCGTGCCACTGAACGGCTCTGCGTTCAGTGCCCCTGGAGACTCTGGAGCCGAAGAACGCTGATCCGCAAAGCCGGATCAGTGGCACGGGATCAGTGCCACGCCCCCTCATTCGTTGTGATCCGGCATTGGTGTCGGAGGTTCACTCGATGAGACGCTTTCTTCGATGGCAACCTTCCGTCGATAGATCGATGCTACACTAATGAATGGTTCATACTCGCTCTTGGCCAATGCTTGCTTTGTGGCGTCGTGTGTTCTTAGAGCGTTGCGCCAAAGCTCTCGGAAGTCCTCGTGTGTGCTGATCCGCCGCAAGGTGGACTCCGGCGCGAAGCGATTCATGGCATTGTTCAATGCGTTCAGCGCATTTCTATCGAGCCGCTCGGCGAAGCCGGGCACCCGGATCATGCGGCGGAAGTCGGAGAATCCTGGAGCGTTCTGAACATCAGGTTCTTCCCACCAATGCACTAACAAGCTGATCGCGAGACCCGCGAACAATGGACTCGCGTCACGCGCACGCTCGATCAACATATTAGTGGGGCACAGCTGACGCATCTCGCTCAAATCAAGTTGGCTCGAAACTGGTGGCGAACACATTGCCCAGAGCGCAAATGCCAGTAGAGGAAACTCGCGGCTAGAGTGTTTGGCAACTATTTGGAGTTCTGCTGCGACAGCAGACCACTCGCAACTGAGATTATGCCTTGTCGCCACGAGCATCGCGGTATGTTGCCAAGGAAGAGAGTATCTGAGCCGCGATAATGTCGATGGATCTCCGAGTTGCAAGCGAGTCAGTATATCGCCGTTTGTAAAAAACACCCGATCACCCCTCAGTTCCCAGTCAAAGCGTTTCATCCATCGCCTATCGATGTCCCGTGTCGGGCGCCCTCCGACATTGTGCTTGTCATGGAAGGCATAAGCGAGGTACAGAAGCCGTGCCTCGGGCCAGTGGGCAATCTTCAACAATGACTTGGGTTCCGAACGCATCCAGGTGCGACTCGGGTTGTGGCGTTCGTCTTGCTCAATCGCTCTCTCAGTCGCCCGCATGTGCTCGACGGCCGATGCAAACTCCGGGTTCGGCTTCCCGTCGTCAAATGAACGCTTGATGCCCATCTGCTGACCAAGTCCCGTGTAAAGACGATCAATCACCCCCGGTGAGCCGCGGCACATTCGAGCGATTTTCCCTGGTGTCCCCAGCGGCATTGACAGCGGGTGCGCTACTCCATCGGCTTCGGCGAACCTCGCGCCAAGGTGATCCAGAACTCGTTGTCGGTCTCTCTCAGTCAGTCGCTCTGCGCTCCTCGCAGCTTCGATGATCCCACCATCGACCAGACGACCGCCGATCTCGGTTCTCGACAGGCCGCTCTCCCAATTGCTGCTGAACACCCGAGCTTTGATCTGGTCCATGAGCGGCCAGAAGGCCGGACTTTCTATGATCTTGCGGAGCTCCTCGTCCCGTTCGGCCTTGTTGCCGATCAGTAATGCCCGGCGCAGTTCCGCACCAAGGGTCAGTTCGGCGGCGTCCAAGTCATTGTCGACACAGAAGAGCAGCTTGGCGATGCTGAGCGGCATTGCTTTGTGCTCACTAACCGAATCTGAATCGGGTAGGCGGTTCTGGGCGCTGTTTGCTTCAGGGTGGAAGAGACCGGCACGGATCTCCTCCTGCGTGCGTTCGAGCCGGTCGATGGCGTAGTAGAACATGTGTTCGAACGGCACGTCGCGCGTTCCCCCGCGGCTATGCACGATCGCCACCACGTCGTTGATCAGCCGGATGATCTCACGCGGCGTCGGCGACTTGCCTCGCTTGGCAATCCACGACCGGACCACGTTGAGCGGGCCATCGCTAAAGCACCAGCGGTCTTGACCAAACGCCGCCGAGAACTTTTCGCGAAAGAAATCCTCCCAGCGCAGCAGCGTCATGGGCGGTACATCGAAACGAGCCTGGAAGACCTTGATGTCGAAGGCCGATTCAAGCTGTGGCGAATATGGAACGACAAAGCGGACCCGCCTTGAAGCCCCGTCGGAGTGTTCGAGCGCCCTCGCAAATAGGCGCATCTCGGCCCACGCCTTGGACACTCCGTCTGTTGTAAGCCGGTCGAGGTTGTCTAGTACGATGATTAGACGCGCGTGCGGGACCTCCGCAGCGCTCGCGTTCGTATGCGGGCATGTCGCACCAGTAGCGATATCGAGAAAGACCCGCTCTGCATCGAGGGTCGTCCGCGCAATCATTGTCGGCGCCTCAGTCGCCCCGTCATCGGTGGGGTTCAGTGCGGCCTGAGGATCGGACTCGCCAGAGATTGAGAGTCGTCGCAGGATAGGTGGATGGATCCACCCGACGACGACGATCAAGACCGGCAGAGCCATGAGCGCGAGTGCGGCAAGAACGACATGCAGGCGCCTGGTCCCAAGGGTCGTGGCAATCTCATTGACGGTGGGTTCGGTCGCCAACGTGACGGCACCGATAGCCACGAGAAGCGTCAACGCAGCCGTGAACGCTCGTCGTTTGTTGCGCGCGTCTTGCTCCTGCTGTGAGGCCCGGACGGGGCGATGGGGCAAAGCCAAAGTCAGCAACGCATCGGTGATCCGTGTTTCCGCCTGAGCGTCGAGCCAGTGGCGACACACCGCGCATGGTTGGGCTCCGGAACCTTTTCTTGGGCGTTCCAGGCTGCGATCACAGGCCGAACATTTCGGACATAGCGAGGCTTTCCAGCCTTCTAGGAACGAACGTTGGAGAGTCGTGCCACGGTGCGCCCAGGCGTCGAAGACATAGACATGGCTGCCTTGCCGCGTCGCGACTCGCCGCATGCACTCCACCACCGTGGATTTTCCTGAGCCATATTCGCCGCACAGCGCAATGACGCGAGGACTGTCTTCGGTCAAGAGGAGCTGCGCGACCCGTTGCCCAATGCCCTTGTGCGGCTCTTGCGCAATCTCCGACTCAGGCCGGTCAATGAGGAATCGAGGCGTCGCGCTGGGGGGTGTGGGGTTCGTCATGGCACT
>JALHOJ010000092.1:6730-12286 GCA_022843045.1 Phycisphaerales bacterium | reverse complement strand
CACCCAACTTGTGGGGCGTCCCAAGGCCTTCCACCCAGGCCGCTCGCGTCTGATAAAGACCGCAGAGCACGCTCCACAACCGAGCCCCCGGGTCCCACCGCCCGGGGGTTTCTTTTTTTGTTAGGTATGTCATGACCTTATCAGGGGTACTGTCAAACCACGTCCGCGCCTTGTGAATCCCCCGTAAATCCGCAGAAATTTTCGCCACTTTTGTTGCTTTTGACTTGTTCGTTCGTTGGAGATCGCGCATAATGGTCGCAGAGAGACACACCGCCGCGGAGGCGGCGAGCAAGCGCCCTGTTCCGGGCGCAAGGAGGAGATCGATGACGCGTTCGATTCGCGCTTTGAGTGTTGGTGTGGTTGCCCTGGTCGCTGGCGCGGCACAGGCTCAGACCACCTTGGCGTCCTTCTCGTACGACAGCTTGTCCGGTGCGTACGTTGCGGGCTCGCCCACCAACGGCGTCTTCACTGCGAACGCCGTGGACCTGCCCCTGCTTCGCACGGTCGGTGACTTCAACCGTACCGTCGCGAGCGAAGGCAACGCTGACTTCCCGGCCGGCTTCGTGACTGACGCGAACCTCGCGGACATCTCGATCAGCCTGCCTGTGGCCGTCACGGGCGCCACGACGGCTTCCAGCCTGGGCGGCTCGATCACCATCACGGACATCGACGGTGACTCGTTCACCGCGTCCGTCGACGGCGACTGGTACAACCTCGGCCCCGGCTTTGCCTTCTTCAACGGCAACCTGACCAACATCTCCTTCACGGATGTGGGCACTCAGGACGGCCTGTTCAACGGCTATAACGGTGCTTGGCAGATGAATCTGCCTGGCAACCCCCTCGAAGGCGCGATCGTGAATCTGGTCTTCGGTGGCCAGTGGTTCACGCAGAGCTTCAACGACTTCGCCGTGGGCGTGTCGGGCCAGGTCATTCCCACGCCGGGCGTCGCCGCTCTGCTGGGTCTGGGTGGTCTGGTCGCGACTCGTCGCCGCCGCTGAATTGCAACGCAAGTACACCATCCAGCGCGGATCGATGGAGAGATCGAGTGCGCTGGCGTGATCGAAACGGAATGAGAGACACCCGTTCCCGCTTGGAAGGCGGGACAGGAGGAGAGCGATGAGCAATGTTTCCAATGCGTTGCTGCTGGTAATCGGCAGTGGCGTACTCGCGACGGGCGCCGCGGCCCAGAATGCGATCGTGGCGTCCTTCACGTATGACAGCCTGTCGGGTTCCTATACCCAGGCGACGCCCATCACGGGCACGTTCAACGCCTCCGCGACCGCGGGCGGCGCATTGAACACGGTGGGGGACTTCAACCGTCTTCTCCCCGCGTTCCAGAACGCCTCTTTCCCCGCTGGTTTCCTCGCCGACGCAAACGTCGCGAACATCAGCATGACCGTGAACGTGACGGTGACCGGTGTCAACACCGCCATCGGCACCGGTAACCTGGTCATCACCGACATCGACGGTGACCAGTTCACCACCGGCCTCAACGGTATCTGGACCCGCACCCAGGTTGGCATCAACTTCAACGCCTCGATGGTGAACCCCACCTTCGTTGACAACGGCCCGCAAGACGCCGCGTTCAACGGCTTTACCGGCGGCTGGTCGACCAACTTTGGCACGACCAATCTGACTGGTGCGTCGGTTTCCCTCGTGCTCAGCACGAGCGGTTTCTTCAACGCCAGCTACACCGGCCGCCCAGTGGGCGTGTCGGGTCAGATCCTCCCCTCGCCCGGTGCCGTCGGCCTCGCCCTCATCGGCGCCGCCGTCGCTGGCCGTCGCCGCCGCTAAGACCGGCTCTCTCTGTGTCACTCAAAAGACCGGTCGCCTGATGGCGTCCGGTTTTTTTTCGTGCTCGTCGCATCGCGGGTGGGGGCGGGAGTTGGCGTCGGAGGTTGCCCCGCTGCGATTTTGCCAGCCCGCTTGTCCTGAAGTGGAACGATCCAGACAGGAGCCAATTCATGCGATCTGCCCTCTTTGTCGCTGCCGTCGTGTCCTTCGCCGCGAGCGTTCAAGCCCGCGCCGCCGACACCGTGGTCTCCTTCTCCTATGACAGCCTGCTCGGGACCTACGACGCCCAGGGCCCCAACCAAGGCGTCTTTACCGCCCGCGCCGTCGATCAGCCCCTGCTTCGCACCGTGGGCGACATCAACCGCACCATCGACCCGCCAGGCAACGCGGACTTCCCCGCAGGGTTTGTCGCGGATGCGAATCTGGCGGACATTTATCTTGAGATGACCAACACCCGCACCAGCGCAACCACGTTCAGCGCGGTCGGTTCGCTGACGATCACGGACATCGACGGCGATCAGTTCCTCGCGGAGTTCACGGGCACCTGGTACAACCTGGGACCCGGTTTTGCATTCTTCGGCGCGGACGGGTTCATCAACCCGCGATTCGAGAGTGACGACGGTGCGTTCAACGGCTACAACGGCTCTTGGTCGCTGGCCGGGTTTTCTGGTCTTGAAGGGAACTTCGCCAACATCGTCTTTGGAGGCACTTGGTTCGACCAGGATTCTTCAGACTTCGCCATTGGCGTCGCCGGCCAACTCATTCCGACCCCGCCCGCCGCGGCTCTCCTGCTCGCGGGTCTCGTTCCCTTCACATCTCGCCGCCGCGCCGCACGAGCGTGATGCCCACGCCCACGAAACGCGACCGTCAGGGAATGTCGCATACCTGCATCAGCCGAATCCCCGATCGCGTTGACAGACCTGATTGCGCTGACGGAAGGGAAGAACTGCCGCGGATTTTCGCGGATTGCCGCGGATCAAAAGAAGAACTTGATGAACCGTGTCTGCGTGCGCTCGCAACGACAGCTGCGACCTCGCTCCGCGCTCTCCGCGTCCTCGGCGGTGATCTCATGCGAACTCTGCCTGAGATGTGCGACTTGCGATCGTCGACCCGGGCCTTCGCAGAGCCTCAGGCCCGGCGTGGGACGGCGCAGATTCGGCACCGACGACGTATCAGTTTTCGAGATTGGCCGCGTTCAGCCTACTTCGGCCGCTCTGGCATCGGCGGCAACCGATGCATGATCGCCTCACGCACCAGCGGCACCGCCTGCTGCAGAGCATTGGCCTCGCGCACCAGGGGCATCGAGCTGATCGATGCGTCATCGGTCGCTCGGCTTGGGCGAGAGCCCAACGCGCCCGTGGAATTGTGGCCAGTCCCAATCGGGAAGGTCACGGGCGTGATCAAGTCCGACGCCGTGACGGCGCGATTGCCAAACTCGCCCGTCGCCTTCGCGCCAGGATTCAGCGGGTCGCCTGAACCATTTGCAACATGAGCACCAGTTGTGGCCGGCTTCTCGGTGCTGGCAACGGGCGTCGTGCTGGGCGACGTCGTCATCCGCGTCCCCGCCACATGCACGCCCACCGCCAGCGCGACCGCGACCAGCGCGGGCACCGCGCCGACGCGCAGCGCATCCAGCGAACTGCTGCGGCGCACGCTCACGGGCGTGGTGTCCTGCAACTTCATGGCGATCTTGCGGCGCAGGTTCGGATCCGGCTGATGCACCGGCACCTGCTCGCGCGAACGCAGCAACGCGTGCATCACGGCCTGCTCACGGGCCACGTGCTGTACGGGCGTGGTGCGCTTCGTGCTGGTCTTGTCGAGGGCGTTGCTCGCGCGCCATGCACGCAGCAGTTCGACGGGATAGCTCAGAATCGTTGCGAGGCGGTTCATCACACCACCTCCCCAACACGAGCGTTGGCCCGGCGGCGCGTCGGCACAACAACCTCGCCAACTTCCGCAGCATCGCCATCGGGCTTGAGCTCAATCTCGGGCATCCACCCCTCGGCAGACGCGTTCTTTGCGAGCGTCTGACGGGCCCGGAACAGGCACACCCGCACGCCCACCTGGCTCTTGCCCATCACGCGGGCGATCTCGCCGATGGCCATGTCTTCCGCATACCGCAGCCACAGCGCGGTCTGCTGATCAGGCGACAAACTCTCTTCCGCGAGCGTCCACAGACGCTTGCCCAGCCGGCGATCATCGCTCGCCTCAAGCGTGTCACGCTCGACATCGCCGCAGCGTTCAAACGTGTCCCACGTTCGCTCGCGCCCCAGCTTGCGATGCTTGCTCACCGCGAGCCGCGACGCGATCGTGTACAGCCACGTGCTGAACTTCCACGCGGGGTCATAGCTCTGAATCCGCTCCCACGCCCGAAGGAACGCTTCCTGCGTCAGTTCTTCCGCATCCGCGCGGCAACGAGTCCGCCGCAACAGGAAGTTGAACAGCCGCACTTCATATCGCGTCACCAACTCGCCAAAGCACGCCAGCGCAGGCCCGCCGCCCGTCTGTGCACGCACAGCAAGTTCCTCGGGGCTCTGTTGGCTCAGCGGGGCCATGGCCATGGGCGATCTGCTCCTCGGGAATCGACGCGGCACCCCGCCGCGTGGACACTGATTGTTCGCCATCCGTCCGACCTCTGTTACGAAGCAAAGCAGGCCTTGGGTCCGTCGGACTGGAGAAACGCACCCATCCGGGCGGGTCCTGTTCGGTATTCTCGGACCAAATTCCCGGCACGCCGCTTGTTTAGGTGTCCAACGACTATCAGAATCCCCTCCCCGCGGCGGGTTCGCCGAAGACCGCCGCCTTTCGGGTCGATGTTTCCCCGTATGCGATTCGCGCGGAACGCAGATGTCAGGTTCGACAAGCTGGGCGACACGCCCGGTGACGCCAGCGACAAGCGGCGTCATGGCCGCGTGGTCTGCCAGGGCATCGAATGCAGCATCGGCGAGGTGCAGGACCTCTCTGCGTCGGGCATGCGGGTCAAGACCCGGTACAAGCTGCCGGACGAAGGCAACGTCTTCGTGATCACCCTGATCACGCCCGACGGCCCGCTCGCGATTCTGAGCCGGGTCCGCTGGGTGAAGCGCTGCGGGCTGTTCATGCGTGAAGCGGGTCTTGAGTTCTTCGACCTGGGACCGCGCTCCAAGCAAGTGCTGCAGCAGATGGCCGGTCGAGCCGCGTACAACGAGACCGCGGTGCGGCGGGCGAGTTGAGGGGGAAGCGACGGCGATACGAACAGAAGAAGAGACGAAGTGGACCGGCGCGAAGCCGGTCCTGTCGATTTTGCCTTCTGTGGTTTTCCCCACTTCGTCTCTCCGTCTCTCCGTCTCTTCCTACTCTTTTCCGATGACACAACACTGGATCATGCTCTGTCCCGGGCAGGGCGCGCAGGCCGTGGGCATGGGCAAGGTGTGGGCTGAGAAGAGCCCCGCCGCCGCAGCCGTCTTTGAGCAAGCCGACAAGCAACTGGGCACGCGCCTGGGCGTGAGTCTTCGTGACTTGTGCTTCGCTGGTCCCGTCGAGCGGCTCAACATGACCGACGCGAGCCAGCCCGCGATCTTCACCGCCTCGATGGCCTGCTGGGCCGGATGGCTGCAGTCACAAGGCCTCACGCTCTCCGACGCCGGGCCAAACCTCGTCGCCACCGCAGGTCTCTCGCTGGGCGAGTACACCGCCCTCACGCTCGCGGGCGCAATCTCCTTCGAAGACGGCCTCGAACTGGTCACACTCCGCGGCCGCGCCATGCAGGACGCCGCCGATGCG
>JALHOJ010000092.1:0-6720 GCA_022843045.1 Phycisphaerales bacterium | reverse complement strand
CCGATGCGTCCCAGTCAGGCAGCGGGTCAGGCGGTGGGGGATCGGGCATGGTCGCGCTGATCGGCGCCACCGACGAACAAGCCGCCGAGATCTGCGACAAGGCCCGCGAGAAGGACGTGCTGGTGTGCGCGAACTTCAACGCGCCGGGCCAGGTCGTGCTCAGCGGCCACAAGGTCGCCTGCGAACGCGCGGCGAAGGTCGCCGAGGGCCTTTCGATTCGCAGCTCGATGCTCGCCGTCGCCGGCGCGTTCCATTCGCCCATCATGGCCCCTGCCGCCGAGCGCCTGCGCGATGCGCTGAACAAGACGACGATCCGCGCGCCCCGTTGCACGGTCGTGGCAAACGTGACGGCCCGGCCGTACGCCGAGTCCGGCCCCGTGACCGACGGGCTGATCCGCCAGCGCCTCGTCGAACAGCTCACCAGTCCCGTCCGCTGGAGCCAAAGCTGCCAGTGGATGGCCGCCAACCTCCAGGGCGACTACCACGAACTCGCCCCGGGCAAAACCCTGATGGGCCTGATGCGCCGTATCGACAAGGCCGTGAAGGTCACGCCGCATGATGAGCCGTGAGGGAAAGGCAGGGGGAGAGGTGACAAGGGCCAAGGCAAAGCAACCTGGGCACACCGACTCTCTGTCGCTTCCCGACTTTCGCACTCTCGCACCTTCGCACTTTCGCACTCCTCCCCGAATACACTGCCCCGAGGTATCGCACATGGCAAAAAACAACACATGGCGTGGCGGCAAGCGTCTGATCGCGATGATCGCGGGTGCGGGTCTGTGCGTTGGCACGCTCTCTGCCTGCAAGAAGGAAGCCCCGCCGCCTCCGCCGCCGCCCAAGGCTCCTCCGCCCGCGCCCACTGCTCCGCCTCCCACGTCCGGCGGCGCCGAAGCGAGCGGGGAGCAGGCCGAGCCGGTCAAGATTGATACGGTGCTGGCGGCGGCGAAGTCTGATCCGCGCGTGCAGTTCCCGCAGAACGTCGCCCCCAGCGACGGCAGCGTCGCGCGAGCGATCGTGGACGCAGCCAACGCTCTCGCCAAGGGCAACGACGGTGCGCTGCGAGCGATGCTGCATGCTGACGCGCAGCTGATCCTTGATGGCCTGGTCAACTCAGGCGACTGGGAGACTTCGACCAAGCGGATCGAAGGCGTGCGCGTGATCGCTGTGAATCAAACCCCTCGCAACGAGGCCAACGCCACCGGCTTCGTCGTGCAGATGGCCGTGCAGGAGCCAGGCGAGGCGTATGTCATCGCTTGGGAAGGTGCCAAGCAGGGCATGGGTTGGAAGCTCACCGGCGCGAAGGCCCCAGCGGGCACCAAGCCCCGCGCCAGCGATTGGGCGGACGGCGCAACCGCCGCCGCGCCCAGTGGTCGCGCCGCAGCGCCGTCGGGGGATTCGTCCGATGCTGCCGCGATGCTCGCCGCGCTGCCCGACGAAGCCAAGGTGACGCAAGGCCTGGTGATCCTGCTCACGGAGAAGTGGGCGAAGGATCAGGGCGTGGACATGATGCAACTGATGGCCCAGACCGGCCAGCAGATGCCGCCCGGCGTGGACAAGAAGTTCTTCGACGCCCTGGGCAGTGAAGCCAAGACGCTGGTGGGCAAGGGTGTGATGCCCGACAAGGCCACGTACAAGGTACTGGTCGACGCCTTCTCGCTCCAGCCCGGCATGACCAAGGACAAGATCTTTGCCGATCTTGCCAGCGTCACGGGCACGAGCGCGGAAATCTGGCGCAAGCACTACGAAGACGCCGGGAGCGGCGGTTCGGGCGTCAAGTCCCTGGGCGGCTGATTCACCCGCCGTTCAGCAGCGTTCCTAACGTCCCGCATGTCCACCGACACAACTCGTCGCATCGCCATCGTCACCGGAGCAAGCCGAGGCATCGGCAAGGCCATCGCCCTGCGCCTCGCCAAGGACGGACGCCACGTCGTCCTCGTCGCCCGTAGCGAAGGCCCCCTCAACGATCTCAAGGCCCAGATCGAAGCCGCGGGCGGCGCAGCCAGCGTCCTCGCCTGCGACATCAGTGACGCCGCGGGCTTTGCAAAGGCCATCGAGGGCGTCGCCGAGAAGCACGGACGGATCGACGTCCTCGTGAACAACGCCGGCATCACCAAGGACGGGCTCGCCCTCCGCATGAGCGACGAGGACTGGGACCTGGTGCTGGATACCAACCTCAAGTCCGCGTTCGTCGCCATCCGGGCCGCGGCTCGCGCCATGATGAAGGGCCGCTTCGGCCGCATCGTCAACATCAGCAGCACCAGCGGCGTTGCTGGCAACGCCGGCCAGGCCAACTACGCCGCCGCCAAGTCGGGCCTGCTTGGCCTTACGAAGACCATCGCCAAGGAACTGGGCGGCAAGGGCATCACCTGCAACGCGATCGCCCCGGGCTTCATCGAGACCGACATGACGGCCAACCTGCCCGCGGAAGTGAAGGAGGGCGTCACCAAGCTCATGGCCATCAAGCGCCTGGGCACGCCCGAGGACATCGCCGCTGCGGTCGCGTACGTCACAAGCGACGAGGCGGGGTTCCTCACTGGCCAGACGCTTGTGGTGGATGGTGGGATGCTGATGGCCTGAACTCATCGCGAGTCGGCTTGCTTTCCCTCTTGCACTTTCCAGAAATTCTGATATCCTCTCGCCCACTCCCACCCTCCCCTCTAAACTGGGTTCTCTTCTCTCGTCTACTCACCCTCTTCACCCATTCCGCTCGATGATTGATCACGCACCACCCTCGCATGGCCTCGGCCACGCGAGTTCAAGCCAGGGACGGCGATGCAACTCAAGACGTTCCGTGCTCGTTCGATGGCCCAAGCCCTCGCCGAGGTCAAGAAGGACCTGGGCAAGGACGCTGTCATCCTCCACACCCGCGCCTATCGCGTCGGTGCGGTCATGGGCATGGGCGGCCACGACGAATACGAAATCACCGCCGCCGACACCCTGCCGCCGACGGCCCCGGGCATGCTCACCGGCTCGCTGGCTGGCTCGCTCCCACACCCCGGCGAAGTCGTCACGCTCTCCGAATCCGTCGCCGTCCGCGGCCCCACCATCAAGGAGCCCAAGTCCGCCCGCGCCCTTGCGACCCCCGTCAACTACATGAGCGCCACGGGCGCCGAAGACTTCGTTCCTTCCTCCTATACATCCCTCGGCATCGCCGCCCCGGTCGCCGCGGCTCTCCAATCCGCCCACCGCCCGCCGGCAGAAACCAGGCCCGAAGCCAAGCCCGATTCGCGCCCTCAATCCAAAGTCGAACTCAAGCCCACCCGCGAAGCCATCGCCAGCCGCGCCGCGCCGCCCGCAAGCGCCCTTGCGTCCTCACCAGTTGCCGCGCCGCCAATTGCTACCCCGCCCGCCTCGCTTGCAACGCCCGTCACCTTCGCGCCCGCCGACGACCAAGCCCTCTCCAATCTGAAGGACGAACTCGGCTCCATCCGTCGCCTGGTCGGCCAACTCCTCACCGAAACCCGCCGTGCCGGTGCGTCCAGTGCGCCCTTGGGCAGCCTCGCCGGCTCCTCCCTCGCGCATGTCGGCCAGTCCGAACCCTTGCTCGAGCAATCGCTGCGTCTGCAGGAAGCCGGCATCCGCCCCGAACTCATCGACCGCGTCATTGGCGGCGTCCGCGATGAACTCTCTCCCGACGAACTCGCCGACACTCAGATCGTCGCCGTCGCCGTGCAGCGTCACGTCGCTTCGATGCTTCCCGTCGCCGGCGCAGTCGCCCGCGCCGGCAACCGCCCGCACCCGCACACCGGCACGCCCCGCCCGCTCGTGATTGCCCTCATCGGCCCCACGGGCGTCGGCAAGACCACCACCATCGCCAAGCTCGCCGCGACCTACGCGCTCAAGCACGGCGCCAAGGTCGGCCTCATCACCTGCGACACCTACCGCATCGCCGCCGTCGACCAGCTCTGCACCTACGCCGGCATCATGGACATGCCCATGAAGGTCGCCCTCACGCCTCGCGAAGCGATGGAAGCCGCCGACAGCCTCAGCGACTGCGGCGTCATCCTCGTCGATAGCGCAGGCCGCAGCCCCCAGGACTCCGTCCGCCTCGAAGAAATGGGCGCCTTTCTTGAAGCCCTCGCCCCCGAGCAGACCCATCTCGTGCTGAACGTGGGCTCCGCCGAAGACGCCCTCACCCACGCCGCCACCCGCTTTAGCACCCTCCAACCCACGCACCTGCTGCTCACCAAGCTCGACGAAGCCGTCCGCTACGGCGTCCTCATCAACCTCGTCCAAGCGGTTGGCCTCAAGATCAGCTACGTCACCACGGGCCAGGAAGTCCCCGCCCAGATCGAACTCGCCCAGCCCGAGCGCCTCGCCCGCCTCGTCCTCGAAGCCAAGCTCTGGAGGACCGCCTAACCCATGAGCGCGGCGACCACCACACGCGGCATCACCCCCGCGACCGACCCCAGCCAGCCCAACCCAGGCTCCGTGCGGGTCCAGCCCGTCTACGACCAGGCCTCGCGCCTGCGCCAGATGGTCGCGTCGTTCAACCAAGGCGTCGTGTCGTCGCTCGGGGCCGCAAGCCTCCCCGCCCTCGCCGGCGCACCGACCCCGCTGCGCCTCCGCAAAGTCCCCATCATCGCCATCACCAGCGGCAAGGGTGGTGTGGGCAAGACCAGCCTCGCGGTGAACCTCTCCGCCCTCCTCGCCCGCCGCCACCTCCGCGTCACGCTGCTCGATGCGGACCTGGGCCTCGCCAACGCCGACGTGCTCTGCGGCGTCACCCCCTCGCGCCGCCTCGAAAGCGTCTTGACAATGGGCGAAGGCCGTCGCAGCATGGCCCAGATCGCCGTCGACGCGCCGGGTGGTTTCAAGTTGGTCCCGGGCAGCGCGGGCGTGGGCCGCATGGCCAACCTGCCGCCCACCGAACGTGCCGCGCTGCTGGATGCTTTGCTCGAACTCGAAGACACCAACGACCTGATCATCATCGATACTGGCGCAGGGCTGTCTGAATCCGTCCTCGCCTTCGTGCGATACGCCGACATCGCCGCCGTGGTCGTCACGCCCGAGCCCACCAGCATGGCTGACGCCTACGCGACCATCAAGATGATCGCGCGAGGCCCCAAGCCCCCGCAGCTCCACCAGGCTCAGGTGCCCACCACCCGCTTGGGCGTGCTCGTGAACCAAGCCGCCGACGAGCCCGAGGCGATGCAAGTCTTCGAACGCCTCCGCTCCACCGCCGCGCGGTTTTTGCAGGTTGAGCCGATCCTGCTCGGCTGGGTCCGCAAGGACAGCGCGATCCCAACCTCCATCCGCGCCCGCGGTCCGGTCGCCGTACACACGCCCGATGCACCGGTCGTCCAAGACCTCCGCACGGTTTCCGAACACCTCGCCAAGCTCTCCGGCATACGTCTAGTAGAGCAAGCCATGCCCGAACCCAAGGGATGGTGGGCGAAGCTCTTCTCAAAGTAATCTCCACAACAAATTGTGTGTCGTGATCCACCCGACACACTGCCATCGACGTGGCCAACGCGTGCGATCATCACGGACCTTGTGATGTTCATTCTGGCGCACGCAGCGCAACGGCGCGCACCTTGCTCACACCTTCTCGCACGTTCCGCGCGGTCGGACCAAAGTCCCCCCTCGCGCAACCCGATGCTGCTCCCTACACCGCATCGCGCACCAAGCACTGTCGCACATTCGCACCCTCGCACTTTCGCACGCTTGTCTTCCCTCATGGACCCCATCCGCGCCATCGCGCCGATCCTCTCGCTCGCGTGCTTCGCGCTCGTGACGCTGCGTGGGCTGCTCGCGGGCAATCCCGCCGCGATCACGCTGAAAGAAGCCCTTTTTGCGATGTTTCTGGGGCTGTTCGTGGGCGCGATCGCGCAGGCCCTGGTGCGGGGCGTCGTCGACGAACACAATCGCGAGTACGCAAAGGCCAACCCCATCCGCCCGATCGGATGGACCGAGCCCGAAGAGATCACCGAAGTCGAAGAAGCTGTGGATGAACGGGGGACAAGTGCGCCAACCAATGGGGGCGGCGGTGGGGGAAACGCGCAGTCCTCCAAGAAGTTGTAAAGTTTTTTGCGTTCAGAGCCAACTGCGCTTGCAGAAGCGCAACAAGATCGGTAGACTGTGCGTGTCGTTGGCCATGGATGGCTGCGATCGACTCGCATGGTCGCGAGTCGGAAGGCATGATCGGTTGCGACGCTGGAGCGGCGTGATCGATTGACAACCAGAAGCGCCGGTTTTCTGCGTACCGGCGTGTGCACAAGGTCAAGGAGTGGACCGATGGCAGCAACGAAGGCAGGGATGCGAAACGCGCGGGCGTCATGGTGCGCCAGTCGCGCGGGCGAGGACCAGAAGTCCCGCAAAAAGTACGACAAGATGCCGATCAACGACATCTGGAAGTTGTACCAGAAGAACAACGACGAAACCCTCCGCAACTACCTGATGGAGCGCTTCTTGCCGCTCGTCCGGTACAACGCCGAGCGCATTCACACGCGCCTCCCCGACGAAGTCGATGTCGAGGACCTCATGTCCGCGGGCGTCTTCGGCCTGATGGACGCGATCGACGCGTTTGATCTGGAGCGCAAGGTGAAGTTCGAAACCTACTGCGCCCCGCGCATCCGCGGCGCGATCCTCGACGAACTCCGCAGCATGGACTGGGTCCCGCGCCTCGTCCGCCATCGCAGCGGCCGCGTCGAGCAGGTCCGCCAGGAGATCGAAAAGCGCGAGGGCCGGGCCGCGACCGAAGAGGAGATCGCGTGGGACGCG
>JALHOJ010000091.1:8810-12454 GCA_022843045.1 Phycisphaerales bacterium | reverse complement strand
TGGGTAGGGGTTGGGGTGCATGGGGAAGGAAGAGACGGAGAGACGGAGTTACGAAGAGACGAAGAGACGAAGAGACGAAGTGGTTTGGGGAGCCAAGTTCTGCAGTCGCCGTCGATCGTGCTTGGGGCGCTTCGAAGCTCAGTGTCTATCGGGTGGTTGATGTCGGAGAGTTCGTCTCTTGATCTGTGAAGCCGCTCAGGCCATGCGGACCCACTTGAGGAGGGTTCGGAAGTCCGGGGGTTTGCCGTACATGAGGACGCCGATGCGGAAGATCTTCGCGCTCATCCAGGCAAGGATGAGGACCGTGAGGATGCCCACGAGGATGGAGGCGGGGATCTGCCATTGCGGGATGGGTTCGCTGCCGCTGATGCGGAGGACCATGACGAAGGGGTTGATGAGGGGGACGAAAGAGCAGGCCTGGGCGAAGCCGCTGTTGGGGTTGCGCATGATGGGCATCCAGAGCATCATGGGGATGACCAGGATCATCATGACGGGGCCCAGCAGGCTCTGGGCTTCGGTGACTTCGGTAACGGCGGCGCCGATGGCGGCCATGATGCAGGCGATGGTGCCGTAGGCGATGAGGAAGTAGATGAGCGTCAAAGCAAGGGTCTGCCAGGCGATGAGGTGCGTCATGGCGAAGACGATGAGTGCGCCGATGCCTGCGCCGCCGTAGAGCACGAGGATCACTGCGCCGACTGCACCCTTGCCGATGATCTTGCCGAGCATGAGCTGCATGGGGCTCGCGGCGGAGAGGAGGACCTCCATGACGCGGTTGCCCTTTTCCTCGATGGTGCCGGCGAGGAGATATTGGCCTGCGGTGAAGATGCTGATCCAGAGGAGGATCATGAATGCGCCGGGAACGAGGAACGCGGCGGCCTGGTTGGTCTTGCGTTCGCCTTCTTTGGTGACGGCCTTGGTTTGTGACTCGGGCTGGGTGAGCAAGCCGCGGATCTTGGAAGTATCAAAGCCGGCGGCTTCGAGGCGTGCGTCGACGATGGCGCGGGCCGCTTGCTCGCGGATGTCGCCTTGCACTTCGGGATCCAGTCGCGGCGCGACGAACAATTCGTACTTTGCATAGGCGGGTTCGCCGCCTTCCTTAGCTTCGCCTGTGAGCACGCCTTTGGGCACGACCAACAGGGCAAGGCGCGCGTCGCCTCCATCCGTGGCTTGCTCGCGACCGGTGGCGCTGAGGATGGGCTGCTTCTCGGCTTCGGCATCTGCGTCGGGCGCGAGCAGGCGGACCGAAAGCGAGGGCAGTTCGGGCAGCGAGGGCATGCCGAGCGGCACGCCTGGCACGCCGCCTGCACCCCCCGCTCCCCCCGCGCCGCTCGCGGCTTGCTTCGCCGCGTCGGCTGTCTTCTGGTCCATGCCCATCGCCTTGGTGCCTTGATCGATGGCTGCCTTCAACTTTTCGTCGCGGCGCTGCTTGAGCTTTTCAGCGCTGAAGGCGTCTTCGATCTTCGAAGCGACCACGCCGGTTTCATCGATCACGGCGATATGGCCGGCGACGCTGGGCGGCTTCTTGTTGAGCAAGAGCGGCATCGCGACGATGGCGACGGTCATGAGGATGGGCGGCAGGAGAAGGCCGACCAGGAAGCCCTTGGTCAGGACGGTGGCGAGGAACTCGCGCCAGGCGATGATGAGGATTTTGGTCATGGGTGGGAAGAGACGGAGAGACGGAGAGAAGGAGAGACGGAGTGGGAGAGATTTAGTCGCCGCTGGCGTCGGTGCTGGGCTTGACGCCGCTGGCGCGCATGAGGGCGAGGAGTTCGGCGCGTTCTTCGGGGGTCTTGGCGGAGCCGGCGACGATGCCGATGAACACATCTTCAAGAGTCGGTCGGACGACTTCGATCTTGCGGACGGGGGTGCTGGCGGCGATCTGTTGGAGGACGCGCTCGCTGGGGGTGTCGGCGTCGAGGTGGGCCCAGACGGTGCCGTTGCTGCGTTCGAGACGCGCGACGCCCGCGATCGCGCTGATGCGGGACTCGTCGAGGTCGCCCGCGGGCTCGAAGCGGACTTCGCGCGGGGTGTAGCGGGCGTGGATTTCGCCCAGGGTGTTGTCGAGCACTTTGCGGCCCTGGTGAATCATCACGACGCGGTCGCAGAGGGCTTCGGCCTGGCTCATCTGGTGGGTTGAGAAGATGAGGGTGCAGCCGCGCTTGTGCTGTTCGTCGACGAGGCCTCGCAGCAGGCGGGCGTTGACGGGGTCGAGGCCTGAGAAGGGCTCGTCCAGAATCAGGAGGTCGGGCTCGTGCAGGACGCTGGCGATGAACTGGACCTTTTGCTGCATGCCCTTGGAGAGTTCTTCGCACTTCTTGCGGTAGCAGTCGGGCAGGGCGACGCGTTCGAGCCAGTCGCGGACTTTGCGTTCGAGGCCTGCGCCGTCAAGGCCCTTGAGGCGGCCGACGTAGGTCAGGAAGTCCCCCACTTTCATCTTCTTGTACAGGCCGCGCTCTTCGGGGAGGTAGCCGATGCGGTCCTTGCTTTCGACGGCGGATTGCTTGCCCAGGACTTCGATGCCGCCGCTGTCTGGGAAGATGATCGACATGATCATGCGGATGGACGTGGTCTTGCCAGCGCCGTTGGGTCCGATGAGGCCGATCAAGGCGCCTTGGGGGATGGCGAGGTCAAGGTCGATCACGGCGAGCTTGGTGCCGAAGCGCTTGTTGATTTTGGTGAGACTGATGGCGTTGGTCATCGGTGTGCTGGACTCCACGAAACGCGGCGGTGAGGGTGCGCCACACTGAGTTGGCCGCACGATGCAGTGCGCTTGATCGCGCATTGAACCCGCGAATTCTACGTCAAACTTCTGGTGCTGTTTCGCCCAGTTTGGTTGGGTTGGCAGCATCGCAGCGTGGGAAGATCGACGATCTGGACTTCGCCGGAGCACGGAAGGCACTGCGACACGAGGGCTGGAAGCCTGTGCCAGTCTGGTGCATCTGGTAACGCTTCGCGGGATTCGGCATTTGACTCGAACCGCTGCGACGACTGGTCGCGGCAAAGGAGCACACATGCAGGGTCTCAAGGGCAAGGTTGCGTTGGTGACTGGTGGCACGAGCGGGATCGGCAAGGCGACGGTGCTGGCGCTGGCGAAGTCGGGCGTGCATGTTGTGCTGACGGGCAGGAGGCAGCATGAGGGCGAGTCGACGGCGGAGGAGGCTCGCAAGACTGGCGCGCTGCATGGTGTCAAGGCGTTGTTCGTGCAAGGGGACGTGACGGACGAAGCGCATGTGGAGAAGGCGATCGCAACTGCGGTGGGCATCAATGGCAGTTTGAACTTTGCGTTCAACAACGCGGGAGTGGAACTGGGCGGCGCGACGATCGCGGAGTCGACCCCGGATCAGTACAAGCGTGTGTTTGACATCAACGTGCTGGGTGTGCTGCTCTCGATGAAGCATGAGATCCGCGCGATGGCGAAGAACAACGGCGGGAAGGGCGGCGGCAGCATCGTCAACACGAGCAGCATCGCGGGACAGATCGCGATGCCTGGCGCGGGCATCTATGTCGGCAGCAAGCACGCGGTGGATGGCCTCACGCGTACGGCGGCGCTTGAAGTGGCGAAGCAGGGCATTCGCGTCAACGCGGTGTCGCCCGGTGGGGTTGATACCGCGATGCTGGATCGCTTCACGGGCAACAGGAACCCG
>JALHOJ010000091.1:0-8800 GCA_022843045.1 Phycisphaerales bacterium | reverse complement strand
GGATGCGATGGCGTGGATGAACTCGGTGCACCCTGTTGGCCGCGTCGGGACGCCGGAAGAGATTGCCAATCCGGTGTTGTTCCTGTTCAGCGAGGGCGCGAACTTCATCACGGGAACGACGCTGGCGATCGATGGCGGCTTCCTCGCGCAGTGACGTGCGCGGGGCGTGCGATTACCGCCGAGAGTCTCGCGCGTGCGAGGGTGGGTGATTCACCTATTACTCAATTGATGCAAGCAATCATGATTTGACTGGCTGAAACGAACGGCGCGGCATGCGTCGGTTTTTTCATTGTGGTTCGGGATGGCGTGCGATACTGCGATCATGAACACGACTTCTATCGCTCGCTGGTCTCTCCCGCTGTTCCTTGTGCCCGCCGGGCTGCTTGGCCTTGCTGGCTGCGCATCGTCGCAGCACGACGACGCGGCGGAAGAAGCTGCGGAGGCTGCTCAGGCTTCGGTGGAAGTGAACGCGGCCAAGACCGCGTTTCTTGCGTCGTGGACGAAGAGCGCGGGGCAGACTTTCACGACCGACGCGCTGGGCAAGCATGTAGCGAACTCCGCCGACTTTCTGTCGTTTGACGGCATGTCTCAGGACAAGACGGTGATTCAGGGTTGGAACGATTACGCGGCGATCTGGGGCCCGGGCATGAATGGGTTCACCAAGGCGAGCCTCTCGGAAGTCAAATCACTGCGCACTTGGGCGAACGACGACATGGGCGTCACGGCGAGTATCGTGCGGATCTACGGCGAGATGCCCAACGGGCAGACGTTGAATGCGCAAGGGCACCTGACGCTGGTTTTTGCGCCGAGCAAGGATGGGTGGCGCGTGGTGCATGAGCACATGTCGATGCCGGTGAAGGAATGAGGAGCGGGTCAGCGGTGCAGCAGGGAGCGACACGCTACCTCTGTCGCTGGCTCGGTCGCTGGCTAATGCTCTGGCCCGCTCTCGTCTGAGCAACACCCTCGTACGCTCCGCCCATGCCTGCCGCTCTTGTCTGTCGCGACACTGGGACTCGCTATCCGCTGGACACGCCGATCTGGCGCAGCCCGGCGGTTGCGCCAGTGGACAGCGTGACGCCGGCGGGATTGCTGGATATCGATTGGCCGGTGGATGCCTCGACGTTTCCGCGCGAGGCGATTGCGAAGCGGCCCGCGACGATGTGGCGGTATCGGGAGGCTTTGCCGATTCCGGCGGGGGTTGAGGTGACGCTGGGCGAGGGGATGACGCCTCTGCTGGCGGTGCCGGAGCGCGTGCTGGAGAGTGTGGGAGCGTTGGGTGGGTCGTCCGGGACGATACGCCCCGGCTCACAGATGCTCTTGAAACTTGATTCGCTGCATCCTTCGGGGAGCTACAAGGATCGCGGCGTGAGCGTGATGGTGTCGCAGTGTCGGCGGCTGGGGCTGTCGCATGTGGTCGAAGACAGCAGTGGCAACGCGGGCAGCAGCTTCGCGCTCTACTGCGCGGCGGCGGGTATCGCGTGCGACATTTATGTGCCGGAGGCGACGTCGCCGGCGAAGCTGACGCAGGTGCTCACGAGCGGGGCGCGGCTGGTGCGCGTGCCGGGGGATCGGCAGGCGACGAGCGATGCGATCTGGGAAGCGGCGCAGCGGCACTACTACGTGAGCCACGCGTGGAATCCGTTCTTCTTTCATGGCACCAAGACGTTCGCGTTTGAAGTGTGCGAGCAGCTTGGGTGGAAGGCTCCAGAGGCGGTGGTGGTGCCGACGGGGAATGGGACGCTGCTCTTGGGATGCTGGATTGGCTTTGAGGAGTTGCGAAGGGCGGGCGTGATCGATCGCGTGCCCAAGTTGATTGCGGTGCAGGCGGCGCACTGCGCGCCGCTCGCGGGCGCGACGGCGTTTTCGCACACGGTCGCGGAAGGGATCGCGATTCCGCGGCCCATCCGGCGGGAGCAGTGTCTGGCGGCGGTGCGAGACACGGGCGGCCGGGTGGTGACCGTTTCGGAGGCAGACACGGTTGCGGCGTTGCGTGCGGCGATTCGTGCGGGGCTTTACATCGAGCCCACGTGCGCCACTGCGCTCGCGGCGACGGCGCAACTGCGCGATTTGTCTGGCACGATCGTCCTCGCCATCACCGGGCACGGCCTCAAGACCAACGACACGATTGCGAAGCTGCTTGCATGACTCTGCCACGGCCTTCATCGCGCCCGCCCACCAAACGCGTCCGTCAGGAAGCGTCGCATGCCAGCGTCTCGCGCTCTCGCGAGGCAGCTTCCACATCGCTCGTACACGCCGACTGGCTCGCCGCTGCCAGTTCGCTCGCTCCACACTCGATCGATCTGCTGTACGCCGATCCGCCATTCAACACGGGCAGCACGCAGCGCACGCCTCGCAATGCTCACAAGCAGGATCGTGCGTCCGACGCGGCGTATGCGGATCGCTGGCCGACGATGGAGGCGTACGTCGCGTGGCTGCGCGAGCGGCTGGTGGCGACGCAGCCCGCGCTCAAGCCCAGCGCGAGCGTGCTGATTCATTGTGATTGGCGGGCGTGCCACCACATTCGGCTGCTGCTTGATGAGTTGCTTGGGGCGGATCGGTTTGTCAATCACTTGATCTGGTCGTATGGCCTGGGCGGCTCGTCGCCTCGGATGTTCGCTCGCAAGCACGATGACATCCTGTTCTACTGCGTTGATCCGAAGCGGTATCACTTCTCGCCGCCTCGCGTCGCGGCGACGAGCAATCGGCTTCGCGGGCAGACGAAGAAGGCCACGGACATCCTCACCATCCCCGCGCTGAACAACATGGCCAAGGAGCGCACTGGATATCCGACACAGAAGCCTCTTGCGCTGCTGGATCTTCTAGTTCGTGCGTGTTGTCCTCAGGGTGGCACGGTGCTCGATCCGTGCTGCGGCAGCGGGACGACGGTGATCGCCGCGCTGATGGCGGGGCGACGGGCGGTGGGGTTTGACGCGAGTGCCGCGGCGATTGCGACGGCACGCAAGCGGCTGGAACAACTTCAGACGACCAACGATCCCTCGACGTGACTTCAACGCCTGCCCAGCCCGACCCCCCGTATGTCTCGCGCGGCGCGTTGAAGTTGGCTCGCGCGCTCGAGGCGTTTTCGCTGGATGTGCAGGGCCTGCATTGTGCGGACTTTGGCTGCTCGACCGGCGGGTTCACGGATGTGTTGCTTCGGGCTGGGGCGGGGCGGGTGTATGCGGTGGATACCGCGTACGGCATTCTCGCATGGAAGCTTCGCAAGGATTCGCGGGTTGTGGTGCTTGAACGCACCAACTGCCTGCATGCGGCGTCGCCGGCTGATCTCACAGCACGAGGCGGCGCGGACTTGATCGTGATCGATGCGAGTTGGACGCCTCAGCATCTTGTGTTGCCCGCGGCGCTCAAGTGGCTGCACGCGGGTGCGCATGCTCGGATCATCTCGCTGATCAAGCCGCATTACGAGCTCAAGGGCTTTGGGGGCGATGGAGTTCCAACGGAACTTCCCAAGGGCGGCGTGCTTGCTCCCGAGCACGCGTTGGCGGTTGCAGAGCGTGTCCGCGATGCGATGCCGGGGCTTGGCTTGGAGACGCTGGGCTTTGAGCCCTCGCCCGTGCAGGGCGGCGGGGGCGAAGGAGCGAAGAAGGCCAAGGGATCGGGCAATCTGGAGTGGCTGTGGCTGGGGCGTCGGAGTTCACGCCCATAACCCGCGTTCGGACACGATTGCCTCATCCTGCAACCAGCCCATCTTGCCAATCTTCACACACGCCCCGGCATGCCCGGGCGTCTCACGAATCTACAGTTTCCCATGCCCCAGCGAGCCTCCAAGCCCGCCGCCAGTCGCGCTGCGTCGCACGCCGCGCACGCCAATGAACGAGCTGCGCCGGTCAAGGCCGCATCGATGATCGAAGCGAAGATCGTCGCGCCAATGCCCAGCGGCATCGATCATGCGCGCTCGCTCTCGGTTGCGATCGAGAACGCGCACGCGGCGTCCGCCGCGGAGGCCTCGCGGCGGTTCGCGGTGATTGACATTGGCAGCAACAGCGTGCGGCTGATGGTGGTCGCGTTGCCCGAGGGCGAGACTGATCGGTTCTCGGGCGGGCAGGCGTGGACGGTGCTGTGCGAAGAGCGGTCGATGACGCGATTGGCGCATGGGCTCTCGGAAACGCGTGAACTCGCGAGCGAATCGATGGCGGGCTCCGTGGAGGCGATCGCGCGGTTTGTGACGATTGCGGAGAAGTTTGGCGTGCGCCCGCCGCGGCTGCGGGCGTTTGCGACCGCGGCGGTGCGGGATGCGAAGAACAGGAGCGACTTTCTGTCGCTGGTGCGGGATCGGGCGGGCATCGGGATCGAGATCATCTCGGGGCTTGAAGAAGGCAAGTTCACGCATCAATCCGTTGAGCGAGCGTTTGACCTCACGCACGGTCGCTGCGCGGTGGTTGATATTGGCGGGGGCAGCATGGAAGTGGTGTTCAGCCATGACGGCGTGATCACCGACAGCACCAGCATGCCTCTGGGCGCGGTGCGACTCACCGAGCAGTTCGGCGGGGCCGACGAGGCCGCGGGCAAGCGGTGGAAGGACCTGCGCGAATACTGCCAGCGCACGATCGACCGCAGCGTCCGGGTGCATGGAGCGGGCGAGGATGTGCCGCCTCACACGCTGGTGGGCTGTGGTGGGACCTTCAACACGCTGGCGACGCTCGCCGCAGCATCTCGCGGCATCATGATCACGCGGGGTAGCCAAGCCCAGCGCGATCTTGGGCCGGTGACGCGGGAGCAGCTCAAGGGGCTGATTTCGCAGCTTCGCGCGGTGCCGCTCGCGGAGCGCTTGCGCGTGCCCGGATTGCCCAGCGATCGCGCGGACATCATCATCGCGGGCCTCTCCGCCGTTGAGCGACTCATGCGGCACCTGGGCGTCGGCCATGTGCACACGCATCCGGGCGGTGTGCGCGAAGGGCTGATGCTGAAGGTCATCGCCGAGGCGAGCAAGCCGACGGTGGCATCGCGGCGAGGGCAGCGGCACGTGCAGGACTCCGATGCGCTGCGAGATCTTCGCGAAGCGATGGTGAGCGAGGCCCGCGAACTTGCGAAGGCATGCCGATATGAGCAATCGCACAGCGAGCAGGTCGCCAAGCTCTCGTTGCAGCTCTTTGATCAGCTTGCCAGCGACGCCGTCGAGATCGTGGATCAGGGGTCGTTCAACCGCTGGGGGCTTGATCCCTTCGAGCGGGCGATGCTGGAGGCGGCAGGCGTGCTGCACGACATCGGCATCATGGTGCAGTATCGCCAGCACCACAAGCACAGCGCGACGATCGTGCGGCACGCGGATCTGCCCCACTGGAGCGACCGCGACCGCGAGATGCTTGCGCTGATCTGTCGGTATCACCGCCGCAGCGAGCCTGGTGAGCGGCATGAGGACTTCGCCGCGCTGACGCCCGTGGACAAGGCGTTGGTGCGTCGCCTCAGCGCGGTGTTGCGGGTTGCGGATGGGCTGGACCGTTCGCATGCACGCGTGGTGCGTGAGGTGCGCGTGCGCAAGGGCAAGCAGCAACTCACGGTTGAGGTGCACGCGACCAACCACGCCCACGAGGAACGGCGCGCGGCCCGTGACAAGGGCGGGTTGCTGGAAACGCTACTGGGGATGGACGTGGAGTTTGAACTCGAACGCGATGTCCCGGAGATCGCGACGATTCCCGGGGCTCGGATGTCCAAGGACGTCGATCACCGCCACGTTACCCGGGCCAAAGCCGGCAAGTAGCAGTCTGGACAATGCGACCGAGGAACGTGGGCCCATGGGACGCACCAACCCGCGAATTCGCTCGCAGATCGGCCCACACCCGCATCCACGAATGCTGAATCCCGAATCCCGGATGCCGACTCACGATTCAGGTCTTGCATCCATGCCACAGACCCGCCCCTAGTCTTGTATCGCCCGGGCAAGCTCCGCGAACACTCTGCCATGTCCACCGTTCTCTCCATCCGCAGCGTCACCAAGACCTACTACAAGCCCGACGGCTCCGTCATGGCCCAGGCCCTGCGGGGCGTCAATGTCGACATCGAGAAGGGCGAGTACGTCGCGATCATGGGTTCCTCGGGCTCGGGCAAGTCCACGCTCATGAACGTGCTGGGGTGCCTGGACCGCCCCACGACGGGCGAGTACTTCCTGGGGGGGAAGAACGTCGCGACGATGAGCGACGAGGAACTGTCGCTGTACCGAGGCCGCACCATCGGGTTTATCTTTCAGGCGTTCAACCTGATTCCGGAACTGACGATCGAGGGCAACGTCGAGGTGCCGCTGTTTTATCAGGGCGTGCCGCCCGCGGAGCGCCGCCAGCGGGCGCTAGACGCGCTCAAGATCGTGCAGCTGGACCATCGCACGGGCCATCGCCCGAAGGAACTCTCGGGTGGACAGATGCAGCGTGTCGCGATCGCACGCGCGCTCGTCACCACGCCCGTGCTGCTGCTGGCCGACGAACCCACGGGCAACCTTGACAGCGCGACCGGCCAGGCGATCCTGCAGGTCTTCGACGACCTGCACGATCAGGGCATGACGATCGTGATGGTGACGCACGATCCCAAGGTGTCCGAGCGGTGCCAGCGGATCGTGCGCCTCGCTGACGGCGTGGTCGAAACCGACGTTCGCCAGACGCCGACCCGCCCCGTCCGCACCCGCGTCGCGGAACCGGCACCTCAAGCTACCCCAGATTCGGGCGTGGAACCCGTCGCTGCCATCGCCTCGGCCTGAGGAATTGCAGCCCAAAACCGGGGTGGGCCGATGATGCCTGCATGGTGGCGCGGCCCCTTTATGCTCCGGACGCTCAACACGCGGCTCGCTCGCCGCTTGCTTCGCAATTGGTCGAAGCCAAACCGGCGGCGACGGACCCGGCACGTCTGCAACGTGGGCCCATCGAGGTCCTCGCGCCGTTCCGGGGCCTGCGCACTGCGCGGCTGACGCTCCGCCCGCTCCTGCCTGGCGACCGCACCCAGTTTGCGACAATCCTGCGCAGCGACGAGGCGTACTTGCACCAAGGCATCAACGTGCGGCGTCCGGAGGAGTCCATCGACGCGTGCTTTGGCCGCTTGCTCTCTGCGTGCAGCGACGGCGACACGTCGGGCCTTGAGTGGCGGCGCGTGGGCGTGCTCGATGATGGACGGATCGCGGGGATGTTCCACCTGCTGGCGATCGATCACACGCTGCTCGCGAAGGCGGATGCCGGATGGTGGGTGACGCGGGCGTGCGCGGGCAACGGGCTCGCGACCGAAGCGGTGCAGGCGATGATCAACTTTGCCTTGGCGGATCTGCCGATGGGACTGGGCCTCGTGCAAGTCGATGCGGCGATTGCGCCGGACAATGTCGCGAGCCGGATCGTGGCGCAGCGAGCGGGCTTCGCTGCGATGGCGGGCGAGACCACGCAGGTGCGACTGGGGGATCGCTTTGCGGAGCATCAGATGTGGCGCGTGGTGGTGAAGCTCTGATGCTTGGCAAATGAAAACACGGCGCCGATCGGGCGCCGTGGGGTGCGAACCTGAAGAATCCGTCGATTACGGACATCGATTACTGGGGCTTGCGGCTCTCGTGCCAGAGCTTGATGGCCTTGTCCACCATCTGGCGGCGTTGGTCCAGCGTCAGCACATCGCGCAGGCCTTTGAGGGTCGCGAGCTTTTCCGCGTCGGTGGTTGCGTTGGCGGCCTGGGCGCCGATCTCGCGGGCCTTGGAGAGCGCGGCTTCGTCGGCCTGGACGCCCGAAAGCACCTCGCCGAAACGGCCGCACGCGTGGGCCATCGACTTCTCGTACGTGAACATGAACTCGTCGACGTTCTGCTTGTAGAGGGACATCAGGAGCGACTGGCCGCTCTGGACCTTGTCCTTCGCCGCGCTTGCCGCCTTCTCTTCGTTGACGGCGCGGACGTATTCGTTGACGATCTTGTTGTTGAAGCGGGTCTGCATCTGGTCCATGAGGCCGCGCTCGCGGAGGTCCTCGCCCAGAGTCTTCATCGCGCTGGTCATGGGGCGGATGGTGTCCATCAGCGTCCGCACGGTCGCGCGGTTGTTGAAGTCGACGGATTCGAAAATGCCATCTTCGATCTTCTCGACGACGTCGAGGTTGGCGACCACGAGGGTGTCGACGCGGCCTTGGCGCTCCTCGAGAACGGGCGCGATCTGGTCCATGTAGCCCTCGGGCAGCATCGGGTTGCGACGCGTCGCGGCGATGTGCAGGGGATCGCTCAGGGGAAGGATCTTGCCATCGGGCCCCTTCTCAGCCAGCGCCTTGTACGGCAGATCAGGCAGCTTCGCGGGCGGCGGGGTCACAGGGCGCGCCGGCTCGGGCGGCGGGGTGAATTCGACGGGCGGAATTTCCGGCGCGGGCGGGGGCTTGGGGATGTTCCAGTCAATGGGCGTCACCTGGCTGGGCGGAGGCGTCACCACCTGGGCCAAGACCGGGGCCGCGACTACGCCGCTGGCCACCAACACCATGGCCACCGACCGACCAGCACGCTTGAAAGCAGTATTCATGAGGTTACAACCCATCATCGAACCGTGACCTGACCCATCACATACCGAACCAATCAGCCTCGCTGATTCGCCCCCCGACGCCAAGCGTTCAGCTGGCGGCAGGGAGGCGAGTTTATGGACAGCCGGGGAGCCGGGCAAACCCAAACCGCCCCTTCCCAACACCCGAGCTAGTCCGGGAAAGACAAGACGGCTCCCCAAAGGGAGCCGTCCGTGTGAATGCACTCAATTCATGAGGGATGGAGCCGGCGATCTTTACCAATCGCTGTCGCCGCCGCCCCGGCGGTCCTTGTTGCCGCCGCCCCAGCCGCCACGGTCGCCACCGCCGCC
>JALHOJ010000090.1 GCA_022843045.1 Phycisphaerales bacterium | reverse complement strand
GGAGTGTGTCCATGGTGAATCACCAGATGCGCGGCGGGGTGGGTTCTGTCGGTGGGGCGGGGGGGGAGGGAAATGGCAAATGAGCAAATTAGGAGGGGGGGGCGGGGGTAGGGAGGGGGGGGCGGAGGGGGGGAAAGCTGGGGGCTTTGTGCATTGGAAATCGCTCAGCGGGCGGTGTTTTTGTTGATGCGGGGGGTGATTCGCTGGAAAAGTGTGCAGAGGCAATGTTCTGAGGACGGCGTTGCGTTTGTTCAGAGGTCGCCGCGTGTTCATCGCTGGAGCGTGCCGCGCGCCGCGGCTGGCCGTCGAGACGTCGAGGTTGCCTATTGAGGAGTCCGAGAATGCCATCACAATCCACCCGCCTGTTGATCGCCGCGGCGATGTTCACGCTCGCCCACGCGAGCACAGCCATGGCGCAGAGCGAAGTTGAGCCCAACAACTCGATCGCCCAGGCCAACGTGCTGGCGAGCCCGAACATCACCGTGACGGGGACCTATCCAAACAACACGGACCTCGATTACTTCAGGTTCGTGCTGACTGAGACCAGCGCGGTCTCGATCCGTGTCTGGGGGCCGACCGTCGGCGTCTGCCCCAGCGGCGGTGTCGTCGATCCGCTCCTCACGCTCTTCAACTCCGGCGGCCAGCAACTGGCGACGAACGACGATGCCGGGACTCTCTGTCCACTCTTGGACTCGTCCACGGCCCCGGTCATGGGTTCGCTGCCGCCGGGGACGTACTACGTCCAGAACCGCTCGCTCACGGTCACGAACCCGCCGCAGGCGTACTCGCTGGTGATTTCCGCCGGCGCGGCCCCGGTCCCGCTCACGCAGAGCTTCTCCTATCAGGGCAAGCTCGACAACGCCGGTGCGCCGGTCAACGGCGCGGTGCCGATGCGTTTCTCGCTCTGGAACAGTGCCACCAGTGCGGCGACCGCGAGCCGCGTGGCACCGCCAATCCTGTTGAACTCGGTGAACGTGATCGAAGGGCGCTTCACCGTCGGGCTCGACTTCACGATCCCGAGCGGGCCGGCGATCTTTGACGGGAGCGAGCGATTCCTGCAGATCGAAGTCGGCGACCTCAACGGCGGCGGGGGTTTCACGACCCTGGCGCCGCGTCAACGTCTGGCGCCAACGCCGCACGCGATCTACGCCCTCAGCGCGGGCAATGCGGCCCGGGCCACGCTCGCGGACAACGCGACGAACGCGACCAACGCGACCAACGCGGTGTCGGCGACATTCGCGACGAGTGCATCCACCGCGAGCAACGTCTTGTGGATCGACGTGGAAGGCAAGCCCGCGGGGTTTGCCGACAACGTTGACAACACCGGCGGCTGGACCGAAGCGGCGACGACGATCACGACCGGCCTGAATGTCGGCATCGGCGTGCTTCCGGGCAACTTCGACTTCGCCGTCAACGGAACGGCCGCCAAGACCGGCGGGGGCTCGTGGTCGGTCCTGAGCGACGAGCGGCTCAAGCGCGACATCAAGCCCATGGCTGGCACGCTGGACCGACTGCTGCGGCTTCGTGGTTACACGTACGAATACAACGACGACGTCGTGGCGTCGCGGGCAGCGCTGCCCGGCACGCAGATCGGGCTGCTGGCACAGGAGGTCGAGCGTGTCTTCCCCGATTGGGTCGGGCTGGATCAAAGCGGCTTCCGGTACGTCACCGAACGCAGCACCACGGCGCTGATGGTCGAGGCGCTGCGAGATTTGCGGGCGGAGAAGGACCGTCAGATCGATGCGCTGAAGGCCGACGCTTCGAAGCGGGATGCCGAGGCTGCGCGACGTGACGCGGAGAACGCAGAGCTCAGGATGAGGCTCGAGCGTTTGGAGCGGGCGGCCGACACGCGGGGCAAGTGAGTCGGGAGAACGTGCTTTGGACGCGTGAAACCACGGATGGATCGCGAGAACTCAGACGGGCGGGGACGAGTCACCGGTCTCGGCAATCAGGCAGCGCAGATACGCTCCCGCAACTCCTGCGAGACGGGATATTCGGTCTCGCTTATCTCCGGTCGAGTGTCTGGCACAGTGCCCGCCTGAGCGTGGCGGGACAGCTCGCGAGCGATGGGCGTGACATCCGCGATCGCCCGCGTCCATTCGTTCACGTAGAGCTTGACGGCTTCGCCGGACAAGCCGATCTGGATGGCGCGGACGCCGTCGATGACATCGAGCTTCCAGTTGCGCTCGGGATCCCATTGCACACGGACGGGAGCGGTCGAGAGTTCGCTCTTCCATTGTTCCTGCGATGTGTGCACGCTGGGCGTGAAGGTCGAAAGAGCCGCGTGCCGCAGAGCCCATTCGAAGCCCTCGCGGGTGATGTCGATCGCCAGGACCACCTCCTGGTCCGGCTTGCTCGCGTAGCCGCAGCGGTACATCATCCAGTTGAACGACGGCTTGATCCAGGTCATGCGGTTCATGCTGAACGGTGCGACAAAGCGCCCGCGGGCCAGCGCGGGCCTCGCGATCTCGGGGCGATATGCCTGATACACGCGGATCGTGTCGGCGGAGTAGGCGGCCCGGATGGAATGGAACTGCATCGTCGTGCAGTCTATGAGCGCCTTGGTGCTACGACTTGCTGTGCGCTCGCGCGCGGTCGGGCGCTTCACCACTCTCCGGGCCCCCAGTAGCGGCCTTGGTCGTCCTTCTTCCATTTGCCGGCGTCATTGTCGGCGGGATCCCAGTTGGGCGGTGCGAGGGCAGGTCCGAGGTACAGTCGTGCGCCGAGCATGGTCATCCAGGGCATTCGTCGGAGCACATCTGCGAGTCCCTGTGCGGTGGTCATGGTGTCCAGCACAGGCACGAGGCGCGTCGTGAGGAGCGTCTCAAAGCGCGATGAGAACTCCTCGATGTTCCAGCCATCGATGCCGTCTTGGCCGAACCAGGCGAAACGCTCGCCTGGAAAGAAGTTCTCGATGCGAAAACACTGATCCGACAGGCAGGCATTCAACTTCGCGATGGTCGCGGGCGGATCGAAGGATCGATTGTACGAGACGCCCGGGAAGTGCAGGCCGATGTTGACGTAGAAGCTGATCGGGTCGTTCCGGGTGCGCCATTGGCACTTCTGGATGTTGATCGCTTGCCACTGCGATCCGCAGTCTCGCCGGTAGTTCTGCCCCGAGCCTTTGAATCCGCAGGTGCGAAGCGCTTTACCCGTCTGGAGCATCAACGACTTGAACGCTTCGTCCGGTGTTGGGATTGGGGGGTTCATGCTTGCGAACGCTCGGAAACGGGCTGGACAATGGCACGCTTGCGGTGGACTCGTGGCTTCGGATCGTCCGCGTGCTTGCGCACGCGGCTCTGACAGACACTCGGCCCTCGGCCCTTCCCGACGCGTTAGCCCCCCGCGCTGCCCTCGCCGCCCGGGAGCGTCATCGACCACGGGTTGAGGTAGTCGTCGATGGCTTGGCGGGTGATGACCTGGCCCTTGTTGTCCTTCTGGCCCACCACGGTTTCATACGCGAGCTGGCGGACGGTCTTGCCCTGCTTGAAGGCGTCCTTGGCCAGCGCGGCCGATGCGTCGTAGCCGATGACCGGGACGAGGCTGGTACACATGGCCAGCGAGCCCTCGATGAGGGATTTGCAGCGGGCTTCGTCGGGCTGGAGGTTTTCCAGCAGGTTGAGGCGGAAGGTGTCGCAGCCCTTGGCCAGCAGGTGGATGGATTCCAGCAGGTTGTCGGCGATGAGGGGCATCGCGACGTTGAGGTCGAGCGTGGAGTTGAGGCCGCCGAGGTTGGCGTAGGTGATGGCGGCGTCGTTGCCGATGACCTGGCCGCAGACCATGATGAGTGCCTCGGCGATGACGGGGTTGACCTTGCCGGGCATGATCGACGAGCCGGGCTGCACGGCGGGGATGACCAGCTCACCGATGCCGCAGCGCGGGCCCATGCCCATGAGGCGGATGTCCGCGGCGATCTTGGTGAGGCTGGTGGCGATCGTCTTGAGCTGGCCGGACGCTTCGACGCAGGCGTCCTTGGCGTGCTGGGCTTCGAAGTGGTTGAAGGCGGGGGCGAACTTGAGCTTGGTCGTGCGCGTCAGTTCCTCGCAGACCATGCGATCAAAGTCCTCGTGGGCGTTGATGCCGGTGCCGACGGCGGTGCCGCCGATGGGCAGTTCCAGGAGGGCGGCCGCGGCGTCGGCGAGGCGGCGCTGGGCGTGCTTCATCTGCGCCGCGTAGCCGGAGAACTCTTGCCCGAGGCGGATGGGCGTGGCGTCTTGCAGGTGGGTGCGGCCGATTTTTACGATCTTGTCCCAGGCCTTGGCCTGCTTGGCGAGCTTCGTCTGCATCTCGGCGATGGCCGGGATGAGTTGATTCGTGATAGCCAGCGTCGCGGCGATGTGGATCGCGGTGGGGAAGGTGTCGTTACTCGACTGGCCCATGTTGACGTGGTCGTTGGGATGAACGCCGCCGGCCTTGAGGTACTCGGCGTTCTTGGATGAGCCGATGGGCGCGCCGCGCGAGAGGCAGATGAGGTTGGCGATGACCTCGTTGACATTCATGTTGGTGGACGTGCCGCTGCCGGTCTGGAAGACATCGATGGGGAAGTGCGTCTGCCAGGTGGGCTGGTTGTGGGCGTCGGGCAGGCCGGCGGAGATCTGCTTGCAGGCCAGCGCGATGGCGTCGCAGCGCTTCTTGTCCAGTCGCTTGAGCTTGAAGTTGACAGTGGCGCACGCGGCCTTGAGCGTCGCGTACGCGCTGATGATGTCAAAGGGGATTGGGCGGCCGGAGATCGGGAAGTTGAGCACGGCCCGCTGCGTGCTGGCGCCGTAGAGACAGTCCGCCGGGACGGTCATCTCGCCCATGGTGTCCTTCTCGACGCGGGTGGCGATCGCGGGGGCGGAGGGGACGGTGGCGGGGGTCGAGGTTGATCGCTTGGCCATGGGCGTGGGCTCCGGGTGCGGCGGGCGTTGGGGGCGTGGGGGGGAGGCGGCCAGAGGGTAGCAAGGGGCGATTGGCGGGCGGGGGCGGGGGGACGTGAACGTGAACGTGAAACGGAACGTGAACATGAACATGAACATGAACATGAAAAGGAAGGTGCGCGCGGGTGACTATCGCCGGTGGCTCGGTCACTCTGCCACTCTGCCACTCTGCCACTCTGCCACTCTGCCACTTTGCCACTTTGCCACTTTACCGCTTTGCCACTTTGCCGCTTTACCGCTCGCCTATCTTCGATAATGCACGACACCACGCGAACGCTGCCTTCTCCGTCGGCCTTGAGTGCGCACTGGGCGCATGATCCGGGCGTGTGCTTTTTGAATCATGGGTCGTTTGGAAGCACGCCGCGGGGGATTTTGGCGTTGCAGCGGGAGTTGCAGGATCGCGCCGAGAGCGAGCCGGTGCGGTGGTTCATGGAGGAGCTTGAGCCGCGGCTGGATGCGGCGCGGGTTGCGATGGCGGGGTTTGTCGGCTGCGATGCGGAGGACTTCGCGTTTGTGCCCAATGCGACAACGGGCGTGAACACGGTGCTGAGCGCGATGGGCCTGCGGGCGGGGGACGAGGTGGTGGTGACGAACCACGAGTACAACGCGTGCGTGAACGCGTGCGTGGTGATGTGCCAGCGCGCTGGGGCGAACGTGGTGTCGGTGAATGTGCCGTTTCCCGCGGCGGGCGATGAGCAGATGGAGGCGGCGATCCTCGCGGCGGTGACGCCCCGCACGCGATTGGTGCTGCTCTCGCACATTACGTCGCCGACGGGCTTGATCCTGCCGGTGAAGCGGATCGTCGATGCGCTGAACGCCCGCGGCGTGGACACGCTGGTGGATGGCGCGCACGCACCGGCGTTTGTGGAACTGGACGTGCGCTCGATCGGGTGCGCGTATTACACGGGGAACTTTCACAAGTGGCTGTGCGCGCCCAAGGGCTCGGCGTTTTTGTTTGTGCGGCGAGACAAGCAGGAGGGCTTTCACCCGCTGGTGGTGAGCCACGGGTACAACTCGACGCGCACCGATCGCTCGCGGTTCCGGTTGCAGTTTGACTACGCGGGCACGACGGACATGACGGCGTATCTGGCGACGCCTGCGTGTGTGGAGCTGTTGTCGTCGATGGTGCCGGAAAAGACGATCGCGGGCGTGATCACGAGCAACCGGGCGCTGTGCAATCGAGCCAGGGATTTTCTGCGCGGGGCGCTGGACGTCAAGGCCGCGGCCCCGGACGCGATGCTCGGTGCGCTGTGCGCGATCCCGCTGCCCTCGCATCCGAAGGACGTGCAAGGTCGATTGGACCAACGCCCGACCAAGTACGCCGACGCGCTGCAGGACCAGCTCATCGCGAGGTACGGGATTCAGGTGCCCGTCTTTCGCGCGCCGGGCATGAACGGGCCCGACGGCCAGCCCCTGCGGATCCTGCGCATCGCGACCATGCTCTACAACTCGATCGAGCAGTACGAGTATCTGGGGCGGGCGGTGGTGGAGGAGTTGCGGCGGGAGCGGGGCGTTTAAGAAGTGGCAAAGTGGCAAAGTGGCGAAGTGGCCGAGTGGATGAGTCAAGGCAGCAAAGCTCAACGCCGCAAAGCTCAAATTGAATCGGGGTTGTGTTCGGTTGGGCGGGTCGCTGGAGCCTCAGGGGCAATGTGGAGGTTGGGCGTGGGGGTGGTCGATACTCTTGCGTATGGCGGTGCATGGGCGGGTCATGGTGGTTGCGTTGATGGCGGCGAGCCCGTGGGCTTGGGCGGTGTCGCCCGCGACGGCGGCTGCGGTTGCTGGGCTGGCGCCGAAGGCTCCGGCGTCCGCGTCTGCGGTTGCGCCAGCACCGTCGGTGTCACCATCAGTTCCAGCCGCGACGCCGCCGAAGGCTCCGGCGGCGACGCCGAGCGCCAAGGTGCCCGCTGAGACCACGCGGGCGGAACGACTTGTCAGCGCGCGGCGTCAGACCTTGCTCGCCCGCGCGGGCTTCTCGCCGGGGTTGATTGATGGCAAGGCGGGGCGCAAGACCAAGCTCGCAATCGAGCGATATCAAGAGGCCAAGTCGCTGCCGATTACTGGCGTGATCGATGACGCGACGCTCGCGGCCCTGGGCGCGGCGGACAAGCTGGCGACCGGCGAGACATGGACGCGGACGTACACGATCACCGAGAGCGACACCACCCTGATCACCGGGCCGATCCCGACGGACTGGAACGAACGCGCTGAGCAGCCGCTTTCGGGATACGAGCACATGCACGAGTTGCTCGCCGAGCGCGGCTGGTGCTCGCTGGAACTGGTCGAAATCCTCAACGCCGGAGTCTCGCTGAACGAGCTGAGCGTGGGGGATTCGGTGGTGCTGCCGGATGTGGCCGGGGCGGCGCTGCCGAAGCTCTCGCGTGTTGAGATTGATCTTGAAGAGAAGATTGTCCTGGGCTTTGACGCGGCGGGCTCGGTGGTGTCGCTGATGCACTGCTCGATCGCGCGGGCGATGGAGAAGCGGCCGGTGGGGGAGTTGAAAGTGAAGGTTGTGGCGACCGATCCGGACTACACGTTTGATCCGAAGGACTGGCCTGAGGTGAGCAACGTTGATCGTCGGTTGCGGATTGCGCCGGGGCCGCGGAACCCGGTGGGCAGCGCGTGGGTGGGCCTTGATAGGCCCGGCTACGGCATTCACGGCACCGTGCGCCCGCAGGACATCGGCAAGACCGGCAGCCACGGCTGTTTCCGCCTGGCCAACTGGGATGCGGTGCGGCTGGCCAAGAGCGTCAAGATCGGGATGGTTGTCGATGTTCGCGAGTGAGTCTGCGCGTTGGCGGCCCGCCGCTCCGAGGCGGGTCGCAGACTTCCAACCACGCCAGCACCACCAAACGCAAGCGAGCATCACCCGGCCCCGCCCGATACGATCTCACCCTTCAGAAACCCCATCCCACGCTGGGCCAGTGTGCCCGCCGTGATCGGAGCCGCCGCATGTTTGTGATTCGCCACGCCGAGCCTCGCGATCTGGATGACCTTCACGCGCTGGCGAAGCAGACGTACCTGATCAATCTGCCGCCGGATCGCGAGATCATCGCGCACAAGGTCGATCAGAGCCTGCGGTCGTTCGCCGGGTTGGCGGCGCGAGCGGAGACCTGGAGCGTGGGCGTTGCGGGGCGTGTGAAAGGCGCGGGGGGCGTGGGGGGGGCGGGGAGTGTCGGTGCTGGCAGGCACGCCAAGCATCAGCACGGGCAGGGGCATGCCTCGGGCCTGCGCGCGGTGACGGGCAAGAGCGACCTGTTTCTGCTGGTGCTGGAAAACCTGGAGACGCGATCGGTCATTGGCACCTCGCAGGTGATCTCAAGCATGGGCGGCCCGGGGCATCCGCGGTACTACATGACGCTGAGCCGCGTGGCCAAGTCCTCGCGATCGCTGGGCATGGGCTGGGAGCATCTGGTGGGTCGCATGGGCCAGGACGAGACCGGCCCGAGCGAGATCGGCGGGATCATCCTGAACCACGCGTTCCGCGGGCATCCGCTGCGGCTCGGGCGATTGCTGAGCTTTGCGCGCTTCCACATGATCGGGCTGTTTCGCAAGCGCTTTGCGGATCGGTTGATCGCCGAGATGCTCGGGCCGATCACGCGCAACGGCTACAACCCGTTCTTCGAGAAGTTCACGCGACACTTCATCACGCGGGCGTTCGCGGATGTCTATCGCTTCTCGCAGACGTCGCGAGAGTTTGTTGAGACGCTGCTGCCCGAGGGGGACATTTTTCTGTCGATTCTGGATCCTGAGGTGGCGAACGCCGCGGGGGAAGTCGGGGATGACACTCGCCCGGCGCGGAAGCTGCTCGAGCGGATGGGCTTCGAGTATTTTAACCGCATTGATCCGATGGACGGCGGCCCGCACCTGGAGGCGGTGACGAGCGATCTGCATCTGGTGAAGTCGACGCGCCGGATCAGCGGCGTCGTTGGCGGGGCGAAGCGATCGGCGAAAGCGGAGCGCATCCTCGTGAGTTCGCTGGATGATCGCGGGCACTTTCGGCTGATCGAATCGACCGGGCACCTGGGGGCTGACGGCACGGCGACGATCGGGCGAGAGTATGTCTCGCCGCTTGCGATCGACGACGCGGAGGTGCTGGGCGCGACGGTGCTGGACGCGGAGAAGCCGGCGCGGAGGTGAGGGGACGGCGCGGGGGCGCGAGAAGCGCCGCAGCCGCGATGCGAGAGGCGGCTGGTTCGACGCCCGGCGCTTGTTGTGACAACGAAGATCTCGAAGTCCTGCCCACCCCGCCGCGAAGCGCGGCACCTCCCCCGCTAGGAACCGAGGGAGGGGGAGAGCGATGCGAGACTTCAGTTGCGTGCGTTCGACGGCGCTGGCGTTGTGCCGGGCGTGACCGCTGGCGTCGCGACTGAGGCGGGCGAGCGCAGCCAGCGTGAGACAACCGGATCACCCATGACCTCGGCGATGCCGCTGGAGCTGGTGCTGTACTTCCGCGCGATCGCGGCGGCGACGAGGCCCATAAACATCGGCTGCGGGCGCAACGGGCGGCTGGTGAGCTCCGGGTGGAACTGACCGGCGATGAAGAACGGGTGCTGCGGGCGACCGGCCTCGTCGCGCGGGCCGGTGTCGCGCTCGCTGCGCGGCTGCGGCAGCTCCAACATCTGCATGATCGGTTGTGTCGGGTGGCGGCCGCTGAAGATCAGGCCCGCGGCTTCGAGGCGGTCGATGTACGCCGGCTCAACCTCGTATCGATGGCGGAAGCGCTCGCGAACGCTGAGGCGCCCGCTGTACAGGAAGTGGGCCAGCGTGCCCTCGCGGATCATGACGTCTTGAGCGCCCAATCGCATGGAACCGCCGAGTCCCTCGATGCGTTTCTGCTCGGGCAGCTCGCTGATCAGAGCGCTGCTGCTGCGTGGATCGAACTCGCTGCTGGTCGCGTCGGTGATGCCCAGGACATTGCGGGCGAACTCGATCACCGCGACCTGGAAGCCCAGACAGATGCCCAGGTACGGCACCATGCGCTCGCGGCAGTGCCGCACGCAGGCGATCTTGCCTTCAACGCCTCGGCTGCCGAAGCCGCCGGGCACGATCACTGCGTCCACAGCCGCGAGGCGCTGGTTGGCGACTTCCTCGGTCAGGGCGGTGGTGTCGATCCAGTGAAGACGAACGTCTGATCGCAGGTGGGCGCCGCAATGCTCGACGGCTTTATCGATGCTGGCGTACGCGTCGCGCAGGTCCGCGTATTTCCCGGTGATGCCGATGCTGACTTCGCGGGTGCGCTTGCCGGTGAGCTTGCGGACGAAGCCCGACCACAGCTCGCGGCTGCGGTCCTCGTGCGCCGCGTCAACGCGGTCGTGCAGATCGAGGATCGAGAGGATCTCGCGATCGAGCTTGTCGCGGCGCATCTCGTCGGGGATCGTGTAGATGCTCTGGCGATCGTGCAGGCTGAAGGTGCGCTTCAGCGAGACGTTGCTAAACATCGCGATCTTCTGCAGCACGGTGGGTGAACACGGCTCCGCTGCTCGGCACGCGATCATGTGCGGCTGCACGCCGGCCTCCATCAGTCGCTTGAGGCCGAGCTGCGCCGGCTTGCTCTTCTGCTCGCCCAGCACGCCGGGCTTGACGACGTACGTGAGCGCGACGAAACACGTCGAGTGCTCGCCTTCCTCGAACGCCAGCTCGCGTAGGGCTTCGATGTAGAACGCGTTCTCGTAATCGCCGACGGTGCCGCCGACCTCGATGAAGACGACATCGGCGGGCTTGGTGCCGTCGCCGGCGATCGCCAGCTCGCGGATCTTGCGCTTCACCTCGCCGGTGACGTGGGGGATCATCTGCACATCGCGACCGAGGTAGTGCCCCTCGCGCTCGCGCTCAAGGATCTCGGCGTAGAGCCGGCCGCTGGTGGTGAAGTTCTTGCGGGACAGGTCCTGATCGAGCATGCGCTCATAGGTGCCCAGGTCCATGTCGCATTCGGTGCCGTCATCCAGGACGAAGACCTCGCCGTGGCGATAGGGGTTGAGTGTGCCTGCGTCGATGTTGAGATAGCCTTCGAGCTTGATCGGCGCGACCGTCAGGCCCTTGTCCTTCAGCAGCTTGCTCAGCGACGCGGCGAAGATGCCCTTGCCCAGCCCGCTCATCACGGTGCCGAAGACGACGACGAACTTGTGAAAGCCCTTGCGGTAGCCGGGGGGGATCGGGCTGTAGAACTCGGTGGCGCTGGTGCCGGCGGTCGCAGCGAGCAGGAGCGAAGAATCGCCGGCTTTGCTCTCACTGGGGAGGTCATCCTCGCGAGCGAGATCAGCATCGTCCATGTCGTCGGGCGTTGGCGGGCGCGCGCTACTGAGTGAGGGCTTGGCGGCGCCGCGTGGTGGTGGAGCGGTTCGCTCCGCCGGTGGGAGGTTCGAGTGACGCGAGGCGACGATCGGATTCTCGTGGCTTTGCGTGTCGGGCATTGGACATCGTACGCCGTGGAGGTGGAAGGACAACAAAATGGTCAAATGTTCAAATGGCTAAATTGCCAAATCAAACAGGGCCACATCGCACAGGGCCACATGGCACATTCGAGCCCGTGCGGGACTGGGTCAAGGCGGTGGTGGAGGTCGTCGAGGTCGTCGTTGTTGGTTAGCCGCCCGCCGAGGCGGCTTTCTTTGTGCCGAAGGCGCGTTCGAGGGCCAGGTCATGGGCTTCGTTGTACGCCGGGCCGAGGGCCGACCAATCAAACTGCCAGCTCTGGGCTTCGACTTGGTTCCGCAGGGCGATGCGGCCGCGACGGTCGAGCTTGCAGAAATCCAGCATGTGGCGGGCGAGCTGGGCCGCGGCGTCATGGAAGCTCTTGCCGCGCCGGCGGACGACCCACATCCCCGGGCGCTCGTGGTGCTTGTTGAGCTGGGCGACGTACGCGCCGAAGCCCGCCAGATCGCTGGTCATCGCCGGCACGCCCATCGCGATCGATTCCAGCGGCGTATAGCCCCATGGCTCGTAGGCGCTGGGGAAGATGCCCAAGTGGCAGCCGCGGACGAAATGGTCGTATTCCATGCCCCAGAGCGGGTTGGTGGGGCTGATGAAGTCCGGGTGATAAACGACCTTGACCGGGTCATCGTGCCGGTTAAAGAGCCAGACGTTGCGAATCTGGTCCATCACCGGGTCTTCGCCCTCGATCATGTGCGTGGTGACCAGCGGCAGGCGATCGACCTTCATGGCCTGCTGCGTGCGGCGGTATCGCAGGACCCAGTACTCGTCGATCTCCTTTTCCAGATCGACCTTGGCACCGGTGGCGCCCTTGGTGAAGAGCTTCTGGCCCAGGTGCTGCATGATCTCGTCGCAGACGGATTGGAACTCGTTGAGCACGCCGCGCTGTTGGAGGGCGTAGGGATGCAGGGCGCGTGTCGGTCGCTTGGTGATGATGAAGAAGACGACGTTGACGGGTGAGCCGATGGCGCGCAGCTCGGCGTTGAGTCGGGCCATGGCTTCGAGGCAGACATCAAAGCCCTTGTTCCGCGGCTCATATCGCCCGCTGGTGAAGAAGTAGAGGGTCTTGGACAAGTCCATCGAGTAGCTGGGGAAGAAGTGCCCCATGACG
>JALHOJ010000089.1 GCA_022843045.1 Phycisphaerales bacterium | reverse complement strand
AAGTCGCCATCCGCAAATCGCGGCGCGTGCTTGCCGTACAACTCGAGCAACTCGGCGGGGTAGTGCCCGAACACCAGCGGATCGTTGTACCAGGAGTTGTTCCACAGGTCGCGGGCCGTCGGCACCGCCGCGCTGGCGAACATGAGGCTGCGTGCCGCGTCGATGTCGGCCTTCGAGTCGGTCGCGGGGTATCGCACCACGCACACCGGCGCCCAGCCGATGGTCGCCGGCTTCTTCGCGTGCGAGCGGATCATCTGCACGCTCCTGCCGTGGGCCATCAGGCTGTGATGGACCATGAGCAACTGATCGTGCAGCGTCAGCTTCTGCCCCGGCGCGTTGATGCCGTCGCCATAGCCGTACTTGATGAACACCTGCGGCTCGTTGAGCGTCATCCAGTGCGCGACGCGGTCGCCCAGCCTCTCCGCGATGACCTTCGCATACGCCCCGAACCACTCCACGCTCTCGCGATTGAGCCACCCGCCCCGGCGGTGCAACGCCGTGGGATAGTCCCAGTGAAACAGCGTGCACCAGGGCGTGATGCCCGCGGCGAGCAGTTCGTCGACGAGGTGCGAATAGAAATCCAGACCCTTCGCGTTCACGCTGCCCGTGCCGTCAGGCATCACGCGCGGCCACGACACGCTGAACCGATACGCACCAATCCCCAACTGCTTCATCAGCGCGACATCTTCACGCATCCGGTGATAGTGATCGCACGCGACCTCTGCGTGCCCCTCGCCCCACACCGCGCCAGGCACTCGGCAGAAGTCGTCCCAGATCGACGGCCCCTTGCCATCGGTAAACGCGGCCCCCTCGATCTGATACGCGGACGTGGCGGACCCCCAGACAAACTGAGCAGGAAACGGCATGAGGGGAAGTTAGGCCCACGAAACGCGACCGTCCGGGAGCGCCGCACACCAGCGGCATGCATAATTGCCACGGAGAGCCACGGAGAAAGGCGGAAAAGAAGAGTCGCCGCGGATTGACGCGGATTGACGCCGATCAGACAAGGCCTTTGGCTTTATCCGCGTCAATCCGTGAAAATCCGCGGCCACTCTTGCTTCACTCCGAGATCTCCGTGCACTCCGTGGTGAATCGAAGGGCATAGGCCGGCCGGATGGCCTACTCCAACTCCCACACCACCTCCGCCGGGACGCTTCGCACCACCACATCCTCGCCCTTGGCGTTCTCAGGCTTGCGAAGCACCAGCCCGCCGCCCGGCACAGAGATATCGCCCGTGACGCTCGCCGTGACGCGGCGACCATCTCGCACCATCGACAGCGACACCTCGCCCCAAGGGGTGCGCAGCCGCTCCACACCCACCCTCTCGCCCGAATCGATCCACGCGTTAGAGACGCCCGCGAAGCAGATCAGTCGGTCGTCCGCGTCGGTGGCTTCGCCCAACTCGGTGTACGCAAAGATCGCGAGCACGCTGTTGAGGAAGTCGCTGCCGCACCAGGTGTGGGGCATGTCGCCCACGAATTTGGGCGTCTTGGGATCATTCCAGACGACCTCGGCCCAGTGGTGCCAGCCTTGTGGGCGCTGATCCTTGCGGAAGTACGCGAGCAGTTCGTTGGCGCGATCGCGCCAGCCCATGCGCACGAACGCGTTGATGTGCCGTAGCTCATACGGCGTGTACGCCTCGTAGGGCTTGTGCGCGAACTGTCCCGTGCGATCGCGCCGATCGGTGAAAAACTTCCAGTACCGTTCGAATGTTGCACGGAACGCCTCCTGATCCACGTGCGCCCCTTCGTCGCACGGGAAGAGCGCGATGGTCGTCGAGGTCGAATCAAAATCGCCCAATTCCACGCACCCGGGGATGTAGTCGATCTTGTGGATCGCCCGGCTGCGCGCGATGGAGTCCATGAACTTCTCGCGGAAGTCCAGCGCCTCGCGCTCATACTCGCTCGCTCGCGCGGCGTCCCCCATCTGCTGCGCCAGGTACGTGGCTTCCTTCAGGCCCAGTTGCACAAAGAAGCAATCCCAGTAGGAGTGCATCGGCTTGGCCGAGTAGCCCTCGTGGCTAATCGATTCGGGCACGAGCCCGAACTTGGCCCGCTTGAGGCCGTCCGCGTTGGCGTACTCGGGCGTGCTTCGCTCTGCCCGCAGCGACTGGATGTACCCAACCACCTTCTGCACTATGGGCCAGTGATGCTCGAGAAACGCGCGATCCTTTGTGAAGCGGTAGTAGTTGGCGACCGCCCAGATGTATTGCCCATGGCTGTCGTGCTCGGGCACCGGATCCGGGCCGCGCTTGTCGACCACGCAGGGCACCTTGCCGTTGTCCCAGATGTGCTCGCTGAACCAGTCGATCCAGGCGCGGACTTCGTCCTTGTAGCCGAGTTCGAGCAACGCCGAAGACGTCATCGATCCGTCGCGAGCCCATGAACGCTCGTAGCTGCGTGAGCCGGGCTGGATGGCGGGGCCGTCGCGGTTGATGAGGATGTAGGCGATCTGGGATTTGAAGGAGTCACGAAGCCACGAATCGCGGGCGGGCACCAGCACGGACGTCTCGCGCCGAGCCTCGCCCCACTTCGCGGCGTTCTCGCGCAGCACATCATCCGGCACGGCAAAGCCCGCGAAGGGAGGCCCGTTCTCCTGCGATTCAAGCGACACCCAAACCCGCATGGCCACGCTTTGGTTGGGCTCAAGCGACCACTTCATCGATTGCGTCGCTCCAAGCAATCCAGCCAGCGCGTCCTGCGGCAAGGCCTGCTGAGGCTTGTCCATCGTGATCGTCGATCCGAACTCTGGCGTCCCCGCGAGCAGCGGGCGCGTGAAGAACACTTCGCGCTGATTAGTGGGCCCGATCATCCGCACCGCGTGCGATCCGAAGCAATCGAGGCACGAAGTCACGCCTGTTGCCGTAACGGGCGCGATCCCGCCCTCGAAGTTGAGTCGCTGGTAGGGCGGGTTCACCTGATAGGGACGCATTGCGATCACCAGATCGCCCGAAATGCTTGCCCCCGTCGTGTTCGTGAGTTCATACACAATGGACAACCAACTCTTTCCCTCGATGCGCAGCGCCCGGGCTTCGATCCCAAGGCGATACTGAGCATCGCTCCGCACCACTTTCGCCGTCGGCACAGGAGTGGGAGTGAATTCCTGCGTATGGGTCGCGTCCGCCCATGTGCGCGTGCTATCGCCGATCGTCACAAACGGCTCAATCGAGAACATCCGCTTCCCGACCTCGATCTGCCCCTCTTCGTTGATGAGCGCCTCATAGTCCGAATCAGGCGTCCCCACGACCGTCCAATACGATGCCTCATTCAAGAACTGCTTCGGATACGTTCCCCGCGGCGATTCCTTCGCGAGCGCCATCACCACGCTGTTGGGCGACGCGCTGAACGCCGCGTCGCGGAAGCGGACGGAATGCACGCTCGGACTGCCAGCGGCGGCCTGACTGCGCATCGACACCCGTACGAAGCGCGCCTCTGCGTCGGGCGTCACAAACAGCACGCGAGTCTGGCTTTCGGCTTCCGTCGCAATCACGCCGGGCGTTGCCTGAAATCTCGTCCACACTGCGCCATCGTCGGACGTCTCAAGCCAAGCTTCGCCCACGTTGGTCGCAGCCAAGTCCACGCCCCCAAACTCCCGAATGCGTCCAAAGTCGTATTCGAAGATCTGCAAGCCTTGTACGTTCTGCGTCTTGGCGGAAATCGGCTTGGGCTCCCCCGCATCCTCCTCCCGCGGCGTGGGCAACTCCCGAAACGTCAACTCATCCAGCCACACGCTCCCCTTCCCTCCGCCGCTGCTCGCGATCGCGAACTCCACCTTGCTGATCGCCTCCAGCGGTGCGCCCGCCGAAGGCCCCCACGCGAACTCAAACTTCCGCTTCTTGTTGGAAACTCTCGTCCACTCGCTTGGCCACTGGAACGACCTGCGATTCACCCACCACACGCTGTGCTCGCTCGCGTCCGAGTCGGCATCGCCAACCACGCCCTTGCCGGTCGCGTCGTCCAGCAGCTTGAACTCCAGGTTGTTCTCCTTGCCGCTCCCACGCACCTGGAACGCGAACTCGTAGTTCCCCGGCATCCGCATGGGCAACTCGCGTTGGATGAGGCAGTACCCGCCGCCCGTCACAAACTCGTAATCGAGGCGCAGCGACTTGCCATCGGCCCCGCCGCCCGCGTCTTCATGCACCGAAAGCGTGACTCCCTCGGGCACGATGATCCGCCAGCGCGATGAGTCGCTCATGTCGTCCACCACCCGCGTCTGCGCGAGCGTGATCGATCCGAGAACCAACGTCACTGCCGCCGCGATGCACTTGAAAAGCATGGTGAAATCTAGGCGATGCTCGCCCCCGGCAATTCGCACCAGTTGATCGACAAGTCGCTCTCGTGGACGCTTCAGCGCTGCAACATCTGCCGGCGTTCATTGCGACGCAGCCAGTTGCCCTGACACTGCGCATCGGTCGCGTCCGAGAGGCCATCGCCATTCAAATCGCTGGGCGACACGACAACCGCGTACAAATCATCAATCCCGATGCGTCCATCGCCTGTCAGGTCTGTGGGGCACTGCTCCCAGCGTGGATACGGCCCCGACAGCACTTGATCGATCAGCCCGGGCTGACGCAGTTCTGCCAACGCCAGCGCGCCCAGCGCGACATCAGGCAGCCCCGCCGAGTTGGGGACGTACGTGCGATCGATGTCGCTGCGACGGTACAGCAGGCTGGCCCCCGTGCGAAATGTCTGCCGCGTGCCGCGTCGAAACGCGTGATACGCCCCGACGCTCGGATTCGGATCGCCAAACGCCGACAACGCCATCAACGACGGGAACGTCGTCACATCCCCCGGATGTGTCTGCAGGTTGTCCGCGCGATACCCGCCCCAGTCGCTCCGCGTCGTGCCCGCCGAGAACACCGTGAAAAACCGTGGCCCCCAGTCATCCGTCCACGCCGCGTTGTTCCAGCGAATGTTGCGGACCTGCGTCTGCCAATCCGGGCTCGCGCGATAGGAGGGCGTGAGCAGCGGGGCGTACAGACTCACAAACGCCGCCTCAAATGCACCCGAAGCGTTCGACGTGATCGGAAATCCCGTGAGGTACGCCGCGCTGGGCAGCCCGGCGCGATTGAGCCAGAACGAGTACGCACTCTGTGCGCTCGCGCCGCCGTACTGGGCCGCCTGATCGATGAACGTCAGCCCCTCGTGGAACGGCCGGCTGCCGCTGGTCGTGTCCGGGCCTACGCCCAGGCCCTTGAAGTACATCGCCCGGTCGTTGACGCGGATGTACGTGTCCCAGTTTCGCACGCGGAAGATGATGCGCGAGGCCGCCTTCACAATCGCGGGATCATCCGGGTAACGCCGAATCGCTGCTCCCGCCGCGGCGACGATCTTCATCGTGCTCAGGGTTGCGAATTCAGGGTCCCAGCCCGGCTTGGCATTGCCTGTGAGCGGATCGATCCAGTGGCGATAAATGCCGTCGAGCGTGCGTGAGGGGCGGATGTTGTCGGGCGAAAGGCCCGCGTACCGCGTCAGAATCGTGCGAACCTGCGGCTGCGACAGCGCGTCATTCTGCAACTGCTCCGACGCGATCAGCATCAGCACCACCCACGCCGCGCCGTCGGGCGTCGCGGGGTGAAAGCGCGGCTGCGTGGGCGTCGTATCGGCGTCGATCACCCATCCCGCGGGCTCCCCATCGGGCGACACCAGCCCGCGGGAGAATGCAAGCACCTGCTGAAACTCGCTGAGTTGCCACGCGGCGAAGTCGGGCAACGTATCGGCATCATCACGCAGGATCGCCGCGTCTTCGTCCAGGCCGATCACCATGCGTCCATCGCCACGCGCTGCGAGCGCGTGCCACGTCGCGGTCGAACTCGCATACGTAAGAACGGCACGCCAGATCCGGAGAGGGCGAGCGCCGCGGGCACAAACTCAATCGAAGATGCCGCGGCGGGCGAAGTACGCAGCACATACAGCCCGCGAGCCGCATCCGGGCCATAAGCATCCGAATACGCCAGCGACCGCACACCCGAAACATTCGTGACGAGGGTCCATGTCGGCGGCACGCCAAAGTTGTTCGTGAGCGGCGCGCGATAGACCGCGGCGTCGGTCGCGACGAAGATCGTGTGCGACTCGCGATCGATGGTCAGCCCGCGCAGCGGCGCACCCGCCGGCCCAGGCACGTTCCATGTCGCCAGCACGCTCCCCGCACCCACGTTCGCATTCGCAACCACAGCCCGAATCAAGCCCTGACCGGTCGCGTTCGTGCTGCCCACGTACAGAATCGCGCGATCATGCGCAGTCGCGTGCACGGGCGTTTGATCGCCCCGGTGGAACAGATCGAGCCGCTGATGCAGCGTCAGCGTGTTGCTGGGCTGATTCCATCGCAGAATCGCGTCGCTGCCCAGCCCATCAGCTGGCGTCGTGTCGTCGTGCACCAGAATGAAGACTTGATTGCCCGTAGGCGTGCTCGCAACGCCAGCGGGGCCGTCGGGCCCGCCGTCCAGCGTCATCCACGGACACAACGCGAGTATCTGCGCCCGTGTGATCTCGCGAACCACGGCGCTAGTCACATCGCGCACCTCCACCCGATCCTGAAACGTGTCGGCGAGCACGGTGTACCCCGCCGCGGCGGACGCGGCGACGGCGACCGTGTCGTTGGAGCCACTGATCTCGAAGGGCTCGACTATCGGCCCCGCCTGCGCGACACTGGCGCACAACAGCGCGGCGCCCGCGAGCGCTCGCCACGCACCAATCGAACTAGAGCCGCGGGCCGTCACCGCATTATGGTACGAGACGTGTCAAACACGCGTTCTCGTTGGTGGGCCGTTGGAATCACTTGGTCGCGCGCTGACGGAAGCTCAGCAGCCATTCCGCCAGTTCCATATCGCGATACGCCCGATCCCAGCACCCATGATTCAAGTCCGGAAACCGCGTGAATCGCAGCGAACTTGCGTTCCCCGGCTGCAGGCTGGATCCCGAAGGCGGATTCGCCGCCACGACGCGCCCGCTTGCAGTGTGAACCGCCGCCACGAGCTTTTCCGACTGAGCGATCGGCACGACATCGTCCTTCTCGCCATGCATCGCCCAGACCGGCATACTTGCCAGCCCCGCACCGACCTCCTGCTCGCTGATGGGGCCGCTGAGAAACCCGCAAATCGGCGCGATCGCGGCGAAGATGTCCGCGTGCCGCGCGCCAATGGCCCATGCCCCCGCGCCGCCTTGCGACAAACCGGTGAGGTACACGCGTTTGGGATCGATTCGAAGCTCTTCGCTGGTCTTGCGCAGGGTCGCGAGCACGAGTTCGTCATGATCCAGCCACGTGCTCGCGCGATCGGGCTTTTGCGGAAAGATGGCGATCATGGGCCAATCCTGCGGCGCGTTGATCATCGCGGGGAGCAGTCCTTGCGTCAGTTGCCGTTGCCCGTCCGTGCCGCATTCGCCCGAACCGTTCAAGAAAATCACGCACGGCCAGGGATGATCGTCCTGCGCTCGATACTCCCGCGGCACATACACCGCGTACCGCCTCACCACACCGCCGACTTCCACCGTCCGATACGCCAGCCCGCCCTCGCTGAGCGGAGGGCTGAAGCGATGAGGAATGGACGAACAACCCGCGCCCACGATGACACACGCGACCACGGCAATCAACATCAGCAAGGGATTCGACATGCCAGATGATACTGATCACCACGAGTCCCAATTGCCGAATCCCGAATGCCGACTTTCGTGTATGATGACCCGCCCGTGCGAAGCTCCCGCCCCATCGCCGCCGGCTTGCTGTGGTCCAGTCCGTGGATCGTCGGCTTGTGCGCGTTCCTGCTGATCCCGCTCGTGCTGAGCTTCTGGTACTCGCTGACCGACTATCCCTTGCTCAAACCCGCGGTCTTCATCGGGCTGGACAACTACACCTCGCTGCTGCAGGATGAACGCTTCTGGCGGGTCGTGCGCAATACCACCATCTATTCGCTCTTTGCGATTCCGCTCTGCACCGTCGTCAGCCTCGTCCTCGCCGCGATGCTCGCGTCTCCCGGCGTCAAGTGGCCCCGGCTCTGGACCGCGCTGATATTCATGCCCACGCTGGTGCCGATGATGGCCGCGGCGATGATCTGGCTGTGGCTGCTCAATGCCCGTTACGGCGCGATCAACGTGATCTTCGGCACGCTCGGGGTGGTCGGTCCCAACTGGCTCGAGGACGCTGCATGGGCCCTGCCCTCGATCCTGCTCACCAGCGTCTGGGGCATCGGGCAGATGATGGTCGTGTACATCGCCGCCATCAACGAGGTGCCACGCTCGCTGTATGAAGCGGCCCGCATCGATGGCATGTCCGCCCCGCGCCGCCTGTGGCACGTCACGCTGCCGATGATCTCGCCCACGATCCTCTTCAACGTGATCACGCTGACGATCGGCAGCTTTCAGACCTTTGTGATGCCCTACGTCCTGTTCCGCAACGAACGAGGGCAGAAAGCCGCGGGCGACTTTTACAACCTGTACCTGTACGACAACGCATTTGTATACCAGAAGTTCGGCGCGGCGTGCGCCATGGCCTGGATGCAACTGCTCGTGGTCCTCGCCCTCACCGGCCTGATGCTGCTCGCCAGCAAGAAACTCGTCCACTACCGAGGCGCCTGATTGGAACGCGACCGTCAGGGAGCGTCGTACATCAAGAGCATTCGAGTTCACACAGATCCGCTTGCATGTCCGTCTCGAAGTTCCAACCCCGCCTCCTCACCCTGGCCTTGGCCTTTGCCGGCGTGCTCTTCGTCGCGCCGTTGCTCTGGATGCTCGCGACATCCTTCAAGCCCGAAGACCAAGCCGCATCGGCGAGCCTGCGTCTGCTGCCCGACCCCGCGTCCTCCACATTCTCGCAAGCGCAGGACAACTACACCCAGGTCTGGAACGACCCCGCCATCCGCTTCCCGCTCTACTTCCGAAACACCCTCGTCGTCGCCGTGCTGGGTGTGGTCGGCATGACGCTTTCGAGCGCGGTGGTCGCCTATGGCCTCTCTCGCATCCGCTGGAGGGGCCAATCCGCCGTGTTCGCCACGATCCTCTTCACGATGATGATTCCGTTCCCGGTCATCATGGTGCCGCTCTATCTGGTCTTCCGCGAGCTGGGCTGGATCGGCACGCTCAAGCCTTTGTGGGTTCCTTCGTGGTTTGGCGGCGCGTTCAGCATTTTTCTGCTTCGCCAGTTCTTTCTGGGGATTCCCAAGGAACTCGACGAAGCCGCCCGCGTCGACGGCATGAATCACTGGTCGATCTTCTGGCGGATCATCGTGCCCCTAAGCCGCCCCGCCCTTGCTGTGGTCGCCCTGTTTCACTTCATCGCGATCTGGAACGACTTCCTGGCCCCGATGCTGTTCCTGACCAAGCCCGAGCAGTTCACCCTCGCCCTGGGCCTGCAGATGTACCAGAGCAAGGCCGGCCTGACCCCTTGGAACCTCCTCATGGCCGCCAGCACGCTGGTCGCCTTGCCCGTGCTGCTGCTATTTGCCCTCACCCAGCGAACCCTGATCCGGGGCATCTCAGGCGAGGGCCTGAAGGAGTAGGCCTGCAGCGTGAGGCCTGGAGCGTTAGGGTGGATGCCGCACTGAGTGCGTCTACCGAACGCCTGTTCGTACGAACCGCCCGGATAACTCCCGGGTCTGATTCGCGATTGTCGCGCAGACTCTGATAATCGTCCTTGACACAGCCCCCCAAATCGCGAGAATGGGGAGAGGACCGTCCGCATCGCGGATGCGCGGTCGCGTCCACAGCGTCGTTTGTCATTTCGCTTCGTTTTCGTCGCTTCGCCAGCCACCCTGGCGAGATGCAATCAGCCCAAGTCCGTTGCTCGCTCCACTCCGTTTCCTGAAGAGGATCCCTATGAACAAGACCGTCGCTTTCCTCGCTCTCGCCGGCATCGCTTCCGCCGGGTTTGGTCAGACCGCCACGTTCGTCAACGCCGGGTTTGAACAAACCTGTTTCTTCTGCGGCGGCCCGTTCCCCGAAGGCTGGCACAGCCCGGGCAACGACCAGATCGCCAAGCAGCGTTTCGTGGGCGATGGCGCCAGCCCCGCGTTCTTCCCGGTGGGCACCCCCAACGCGATCACGCCTCGCACAGGCAACGCCGTGGCCAGCATCGGCACCTACGGCAGCGGCGGGTTCGAGGGCCTCACCACCGACACCGTGAACTTCTGTTACTGCAACCAGTCGTGCACGCAGGCGTGCCCGGCTCCGTTCCCGTTCTTTGACCCGTTCTTTGACTACACCCTGGGCGACGTCGTGGTCCGCGGGTACTACATGATCCCCGCCAATGACCCGATCGTGGGCGACCAGGTCGGCATCAAGGTCAACGTCAAGGTCGGCTTCCAGGACGTTGCGACCACCGAAGTGCTCAACATCTCCGGCCACACCAATGGCCAGTGGACGCCCATCGAGATCATCTTCCCGCGCAGCGAAATCCAGCAGCAGTATGACTGCAACCGCGGCGCGATTCCCGAATGCGGCTGCAACTGCGTCCCCAACTCGCCCCTGCCCAACCACACCAAGATCACCTTCTTCCGCTTCGCGGGCGATGGCACGCCCACCAGCGGCACGGTGTACTTCGACGACTTCACCTATCAGCAGCTCCCCTCCGGCCCCTCCTGCAACGACGTGGACTTCAACAACGACGGCTCCAGCTTTGACCCCCAGGACATCGACGCCTTCCTGAGCGTCTTCAGCGAAGGACCCTGCATCCCCGAGACCAACACCTGCGACGCCATCGACTTCAACAACGACGGCTCGCTCTTTGACCCCTGCGACATCGACAGCTTCCTGCTTGCCTTCAGCGAAGGCCCCTGCACGCTGTGCGGCATCTGAGCGGCATGAACATCGAAGCGAGATCGCGTGCGTGGGCCAAGTGGTCCACGCACGTTTTCATTTCCGCGAGGCAGTCACAGGCGGCGAAGTGAACACACGCGCGTGTCCTGCCAATCCCGGATACTGCCCGCGCGACCACAGACCGGTGCGATTCCTACCGTTCCACTTCCCAGGCGATGCCGTTCCGGGCTCGCCGCACTGGTTTGCAATCACACCATGAAAACTGCGTCCGCTATCGTTCTGCTGCTCTCTTCCGGTCTGCTCCTGGCTTCATGCGCAAGCGTCAAGAACGCAAAGACCGTGGAAGCCGCCTCGCCTGATCCGTATCCGGGCGTCAACACCGTGGGCGAGGATCGCGAGGTGTGGGGGCAATTGCTCCGCGATCACGAGAAAATCCGGCGCGTGGTCCTGTATCGCAAGGATGGCGTTGAGGCGACCACCGAGTCTGACGATCCAGCGGTGGCGGCCAAGATCATCCAGCATGCCAAGGCGATGCAGGCGCGGATGAAGACGGGCGCGACCGTACGGGTGTGGGATCCTGTGTTCAAGGAGTTGTTCGAGCGGCACGCCAGCGTGAAGCTTGAAGTCACGCCGACCGAGAAGGGGGTGTCGATCGTCGAGACGAGCGCGGATACGGAAACCGTTGCGCTGCTCTGGTCGCACGCGTCGGGCGTCAACGACTTTGTGCGTCTTGGGCCGCCGGCCAACCAGCGGGCGACGCGCCGAATCGCGTTTCGTGATCCGCCGCCCAACGGCGAAGTAGCGGTGGGGGGCGAGCGCCATCGGCTGATCATCGGCCAACCCGACGAAGCGATGCTGCGCGACTTGAAGGCGGCCGGCGTGACGGGCGTGATCAACTTCCGCGTGCCGACCGAGCATCCGGAGTTCGCCGAGGCGAGCATCGTGGAAGCAAGTGGGATGAGGTACCAAAGCCTGCCGGTGGCAGGGGCCGCCGGTTTGACTGATGACGTGATCGACGCGGCCCGGGCGTCGCTGCACGAGGCGTGCGAAGCGGGCGGGGCGATGGCGATCCACTGCCGCTCGGGCAATCGCGCGAGCGCGTCGTGGGCGGCGTATCGCGTGCTGGATGAGAATGTGCCGATCGAGCAGGCGATCGCGGAGGCGCGAGCGCTCAAGATGAGTCCGGAAGTCGAAGCGAAGGCCAGGGACTACATCGCGCGCAAGTCGGCGAAGTGAGTGCGAGGGCTCCCCGGTCGGCCGTGTTGCGTTGAAGCAACATCCTGTTGCAGCAGGACGACAGGTTCTGGCGTGGCCAAGGGTCCGATGTGAATCTCGCGAACCCCTGCGGCCTGTAAGATCGCTTCCCCTTTAAAACTAGTGTGTTCTGACCACTCCTGCTTGTGCTTGCACCGGAATGCGGTATCTTGCATGCGTCGCACGCCCCGCGAAGGCGAGCGACGAGCGTCCGTGTCGCTCCAGCGTGGAACCACTGGAGGGATCGAGTCATGAAGAGCAGTCTGATGTTGAGCGCCGCCGCCGTCGCGGTGATTGCGGGTGCGGCCCAGGCCGAAGTCTACGTTTGGAACCACACCGTCACCGGCGCCGATGGCACGAACAACGCCGCGGGCGCGTTTGAGAGCATCTACGCCGAGTTCGACACCTCGACCAACCGTTTCGTGTGGAACGCGACGTTCAGCAACCAGATCACGCGCGGGTACACCCTCGCCGTGAGCCCCGGGCCCAACCCCAAGGGCAATGCCGCGGAGCTCGCGCTGCTGTACTTCGATGCAACCAACCTCAGCGCTCCGAAAGTCACCGCGTACGCCTACAACGGCCAGAACGCGATGAACAGCTGGCAGGACGGCAATCCGTTCGTCTCGGGCAATCAGGCGGGCGACCTGATTCACAGCGCCAACGACACCAGCTGGATTCAGAACGCGAGCGTGGTGGACTTGAACGGCAAGCGCACCTTCCGTCTCACGATCGACGCGACCACGATTCAGAACCACAGCCCGCTGTACACGCAGAACTCTGCCACGGGCGACTGGACCGGCCTCGCGTTCGGCCCCCAACTTGGTCTCTGGATGCACACCTTCACGGGTCTGCAGTCCGGCTACTTGAACGACGGCCGCCTCTGCGGCTGGGGCTGGAACCAACAGGGCTGGTTTGACGGCAACGGCTACGGCAACGTGGTGCTCGTGCCCCTGCCCGCGCCGGTGATGATGGGTCTGGCCGGCTTGGGCGTG
>JALHOJ010000088.1 GCA_022843045.1 Phycisphaerales bacterium | reverse complement strand
AAAGTCGAGTGCTGGACTCATCGAGGCTTCGAAAGTCATTGCCAGTTTTCTGCCAGTATTGCCTTGCCAAAAACTGGGCTATGCACGCCAAGCCGATGCGCAGTCTCAGACGTACGCAGTCTCACGCTTCGTCTCCACAGACCCACCCTATTACGATAACATCGGATACGCTGATCTGTCGGACTTTTTTTACACGATTCTCCGCCGTTCATTGCGGCAAATATTCCCTGAACTGTTGGCCACGATCAACGTTCCGAAGGCAGAGGAGCTCGTCGCTACTCCATATCGCCACGGAGGTGTTGAGAGTGCGGAGCGGTTTTTCCTGTCTGGCATGAAGCAGGCGATGCACCGGTTGGCAGTCGATGCCCACCCGGCTGCTCCCATTACGATCTACTACGCATTCAAGCAGTCCGACACGGAAACAGCAGAGGGTACATCGTCAAGCGGATGGATTACGTTCTTGGACGCGGTGCTCAGTTCCGGGCTTGCTATTACTGGCACTTGGCCAATGCGTACTGAGGGCGACAATCGTCAGATCGGTATCGGTACTAATGCACTCGCCTCGTCCATTCTGTTGGTGTGCCGGGCGAGACCTCCGCACGCAGGAACGATTTCCCGACGTCAGTTCGTCCGAATGCTCAACGAAACTCTGCCGGTCTCGCTGGACGCGATGACCCGTGAGAGTGAGGGGCTTCACTCACCGGTCGCCCCAGTGGATCTGTCACAGGCAATCATCGGGCCGGGCATGGCGATCTTCAGCCGATACGACGCCGTACTGGAAGCTGACGGCACCCCAATGAGCGTGAAAACCGCTCTGCAGTTGATCAATCGCTTTCTAGCTGAGGACGACTTTGACGCTGACACCCAGTTCTGCCTGCACTGGTTTGAACAGCACGGTTGGGACACCGGCAAGTTCGGCGAAGCCGACACGCTTGCCCGTGCGAAAGGCACCAGCGTGGACGGCGTTAAGCAGTCCGGAGTGGTCGAGGCCGGCGGAGGAAACGTCCGTCTGCTTCGCTGGAAGGACTACCCCGCCGATTGGGATGCTCGATCCGATACCCGCCTTCCCGTGTGGGAGGCGCTTCATCAACTCATCCGCGCGTATCAGACTGAGGGTGATGGCGGTGCATCCACGGTGCTTGCCGCAGTTGCAAACAAGGCTGAGACGGCACGTCAGCTCGCGTATCGGCTCTACACGCTCTGCGAGCGCAAGGGATGGGCTGACGATGCGCGAGCCTACAACGAGGTAGTGACGGGCTGGAGCTCGATCGAGACCGCCGCGGCGAAGATCCCCGGCCCGAGCCAGGGCATCCTGTTTGATGCGACGAAGGAGAAAGCATGAAGCCTTGGCGCGAAATCGCGATCCCCCACACCGACGTGCTGAAGGGCACATTCCTGCAGTCCGAATTCGCAGCTGACATCACAGCAGTGCACACTGGCAAGGCGACCAAGGAGTATCAGGACGCCGCCGCGTTCTTTGAGCGCACATACATCACCGAGGGCATGCGGCTGCTGTTGACGCATGTCTCCCAGCGACTCGCGGGTAAGGGCGGCGAGCCTGTCATCCAGCTCCAGACGGCGTTTGGCGGCGGCAAGACGCACACCATGTTGGCCGTGCTGCACTTGGCCACACGGTCGTGCGCGCTGTCGGATCTTCCTGGCATTCCTTCCCTGATCGAGCGTGCCGGGCTTATGGACGTGCCCAAGGCAACGGTCGCGGTGCTCGATGGCACCGCGCACGCTCCAGGCCAGCCGTGGAAGCAGGGCAAGACAACGATTCGCACGCTCTGGGGGGGGCTTGCTTGGCAACTCGGAGGAGCAGACGGCTATGCGCTTGTCGCCGAAGCGGACGCCAGCGGTACTTCGCCGGGCAAGGATGTGCTGCGGCAGTTGCTGGAGCGCTATGCGCCGTGCGTCGTACTCATGGACGAGTTGGTGGCCTACATCCGCCAGTTCCCTGAAGGAACAGCCCTAACCGGCGGCACGTTTGAGAGCAACATCTCATTCGTGCAGGCCCTCACCGAGGCGGCGAAGCTGGTGCCGACCGCTGTGATTCTTGCATCGCTGCCGGAAAGCGTCTCTCAGCAGTCGAACACAAATGTCCAAGTCGGTGGCGCGCGCGGCTTGGCCGCGCTCATGTCGCTGGAGAGCGTGTTTGGTCGCGTTCAGGCCCTGTGGAAGCCCGTCGCCACGGAGGAGGCCTTCGAGATCGTGCGTCGGCGATTGTTCGAGCCGCTGAAGGACGCGAAAGCCCGTGATGCCGTCTGCCGAGCGTTTGCCGATATGTACGAGGCCGAAGGTACCAAACTGCCGAGTGACACGCATGAAAGTCGTTACTACGACAGGCTCTGCAACGCCTACCCCATTCATCCCGAGGTGTTCGACCGTCTGTATGAGGATTGGACAACGATCGACGGCTTCCAGCGCACCCGCGGAGTGCTGAAGCTGATGGCGAAGGTCATCAGCCGACTGTGGAAGGACAACAACCAAGATCTGATGATCATGCCCGGAAGTCTGCCACTGGCGGACACCGACATTCGCGCCGAGATGACGTATCTGTTGCCACCCGGATGGGATCCCGTCATTGAGAGAGACATCGATGGGGAGCGAGCTGAGACCACGGAACTTGAAGCTCGTGAGCCGCGCCTTGGCCAAGTGAATGCTGCGCGGCGTGTGGCCAGAACACTCTTCCTCGGCACTGCACCCTCAAGCGTGGCGACGAAACCTGGCATTCGCGGTCTCGATCGTGGCCGCGTGCTCCTCGGGTGTCTCCAACCGGGCCAAGCCTCAGCCGTGTATCTGGACGGCCTCAGCCGTCTCGCGGATCGATTGCACTATCTGAACAGCTCCGGCGACAAGGCATCTGACAGCACCCGGTTTTGGTTTGACACCCGCGCCAATCTGCGCCGCGAGATGGAGGATCGCAAGCGGCGGTTCGATGACCATACGGACGTGCGGAGGCGCATCGAGGAGGTCACAAAGAAGCTCTTCTCAAATCTGTCCATGTTCGAGGGCGTTCACGTGTTCACAGGTCACGCGGACGTTCCCGATGACAGCGCTCTGAGGCTGGTGGTCCTCCCGCTTGAGGCAAGCTATGCGAAGGACAGCCCACGATTGGCGGAGGACGTGCTTCAGATGAGCTTGCGTTCGCACGGCGCTCAGCCGCGGCACCGGGCCAATCGGCTGGTGTTCGTCGCGCCCGATCAGGGAGTGTTGGGCCGTGTTCGGGATGTGACCCGCACCGCCCTGGCCTGGGCCAGCATCGTCGACGACGTCGAGTCAGGGCGACTGAATATCGACAAGGCACAGCACACGCAGGCGAAGAAGGAGGCCGCTGCAGCGGCAGAAGTGCTGCCCCGCGCAGCCCGCGAGTGCTTCAAGTGGCTCCTCTGCCCCGCACAGGACGATCCGACGTCGACGCGAGCAAACGTGGAGGCATTCGTCTTCAACACTAGCAGCGGGAGCGCTGCGAGCGAACTGGAACGCGTCTGCAAAGAGAACGAACTTGTGATCGACGCCTGGTCGCCCATTCATCTCCGTGCCAAGCTCAAGGAGCTCTACTGGAAGCCTGACCGCCCGCATGTCGATGCGAAGGTGTTCTGGGAAGATTCGCTGAAGTATCTTTACCTGCCGCGGCTGCGTTCCCATGATGTGTTGGCGGGCGCGATTCGCGCCGGCGCTGCGAGTCGGGACTTCTTTGGGACTGCGTACGGCTTTGCCGACGGCAGATACGAGGGATTTCAGCTCGGGAAAGGCGGGGCTTCGTTCGGCGACTCGGTGTTGCTGATCGCACCCGAGATCGCGGCGCAGTATGAGAGCAGTCTCCCTGCCCCATCCATAGCCCCCCCGATCGGTACGTCACCGGGTCATACAGCTCCAGGAGGCGAGGCAGGAGTGGTCCGTGGCCGAACCGAGGGATCCACGCCAACGCCTGGGTCAACGCCGTCGGCGCGTGCAAAAAGCTTCCGCGGCAGCGTTGAAATCCCCGCGACGCTTGCGAAGTCGCGGTTGAACACGGTCGCCGAGGAGGTCATTGCCTTGCTCGCCTCGGACCCAAATGCGACGGTGCGTATCACCCTCGAGATCGACGCTGGATTCCCCGGTGGGGTGAGTGACGCGATCCGTCGCGGCGTAAGCGAGAACGCCACCAGTCTCGGGTTCAACGCTAAAGATTGGGAGTGATCACCGCGAACAAGGATGTAGATCGCGTGCAACGGAGTGCAAAATGGCGCAGGCATCGACAATTGAATGGACTGAGGCGACCTGGAACCCCGTGGTTGGGTGCCGCAAGGTCAGCGCTGGCTGCGCCAACTGCTATGCAGAACGAATGGCCAAGCGGCTTGCCGCGATGGCAACTGCTGATCTTGAGGCTGGCCGCAATCCTGGCAAGAAGGCTGCGTATCTGCATGTGATCAACGGGGCCGGCCGCTGGAATGGAGATGTGTACCTCGATGACTCGGCCGTGGAAGCCCCGCTCTCCTGGCGATCTCCAAAGGTGATCTTTGTCAACTCGATGAGCGATCTCTTTCACGAAGACGTGCCGCTGAAGTTCATTCAGTCCGTATTCGACGTCATGAATCGATGCCCTCAACACACGTTTCAGGTACTCACCAAACGACCTGAACGCACGCTTGAGGTGTCTAAGCGAGTGACGTGGACGGGCAACATCTGGATGGGCACCAGCGTTGAGAATCGCGCCGTTGTCCGGCGGGTTCACGAACTGCGACAAACCGGTGCAAAGGTGAAGTTCTTGTCAGTGGAGCCGCTTCTCGGCCCGATTCCGCGGCTGCCACTTACGGGAATCGACTGGGTGATCGTCGGCGGTGAGTCAGGTCCTGGTGCCCGTCCGATGCAAGCCGAATGGGTCAAACAGATCCGTGATCGCTGCGTGGCGCAAGACGTTCCGTTCTTCTTCAAGCAATGGGGCGGCGTGAATAAGAGTTCGACCGGGCGCACGCTGGACGGGCGCACGTGGAATCAAATGCCGAGCATCAGCGCAGCCCTTTAGGCACACATCATGAGCGATCCCAAGGCAACCATCTACGAGGCCGACCCGCATACTCAGGCGAAACACCGCATCCTGCGCGCATACTTGGAACGATGGCTGCCGATCCTGGATAGGCAAGCCCAAGTGGTCAAGCGAGCAAAGCACCGACTGCTCTATGTGGACGGCTTTGCCGGAGCAGGCGAGTACGAGGACCGCGTCCCCGGAAGCCCGCTGATTCCGATCGAAACAGCGGTGGGACACAGCCACCAGTTCACGTGCCCAATTGAGATTCGATTGATTGAGAAGCGACGCGATCGCGTGGACCACCTTCGAAAACTGATCAAGGAGAAGAAGGCGTCGCTGGTCGGAACGGCAACCCTCGTGATTCCAGATCCGATCGAAGGAGACTGTGAAGAGGAAGTGCGAAAGTTGGTTTCGGCATGTACTCAAAATGGCCAACCGTTGGGTCCGGCATTCTTCTTCCTGGACCAGTTCGGCTATTCGTCGTTCTCGATGGACCTCGTCAACACCATCCTTCGCAACGAGATTTGTGAGGTGTTCTCCTATCTCAACTGGAACCTGCTCCATCCCTTTATGTCAGATCAGACCAAGCACCCTGGTATCACCAAGGCGTTCGGTGGGGATGAGTGGCGGCAAGTACTCGGACTCAGCGGCCAGGAGAAGGAGAACCGTTTCCGCCAGGTGTATCTTGATGCACTGCGAACTCGTGGAGGAGCTCGGTACGCCTACCCGTTCGCAATGCGGGACTCAAACAATCGCGTGATCTACTGGCTTTTCTTTTGCACCAACAATATTCGCGGGCTGGAGGAGATGAAACGAGCGATGTGGTCGGTGGATCGATCTGGTGGCTTCGAGTTCTCTGACAAGTTCGTGTCGGACCGAAGCTCCATGTTCGAGTATGGGGACGTCGACTTGGCACGGGACCTGGTTGGGGAGCTGGCTGGACAGACCCTGGCGGTCAAAGACATCGGCGAGTACGCGCTTATGAACACGCCAGCGTACAAGTATCTCGAAGCGCTCGGCGTCATGGAACGCGAGGGGCAGGTTCGGGCCGTTGCGCCGCCAACTGGACGGCGGGCGGGAGCGTTTAAGGACTTCCCGAACATGTTGGTTGAAGTGCGTCGGCTAGCTAAAGAGACGCAGGGGGCGTTGTTCGGCGCGTAAGACGGGCCCAGCGTCTGCGTTGTTCGTCCCAGTTCACATTCGCAGCCACGGGTCGCAGCATGTGCTCATGGACCGGGTCACGGCCTCTGCCCACGAACGGCAGGAAGAGGATCTCCTCCTGAATGTCCGGCGCAAGGTGCAGCAGGTTCATGATCTGCGTTATCCGCGGCTGCGTGACATCGCATATCTGGGCCAGTTCGGACTGATCCGCCACGACGCCCTTGCGGAGCATTCCGTCGAAGTGAATCGCCAAAGCCATCAGGCGGGCTACGCGGGGCACGCGGCTGGGCAGGATCTTGGGGGCAGCATCAGGCGCGGAAACGGCTTTGGTGCGCCGGCCGCGTCGAACAAAGTGAATGGGGCGTACGACGGTCGTCATGCAACCTCCTGGAGTTTGCCGCGGCAGAGCGCCGCGATGCCCGTGGGGCGGAACGTCACCGCCACCGTGGCGGCGTCGGCGTCGTATTCGACCGTGGTGAAGATCAACTTCAACACCCGGGCTTGCTCGCGTGGGGAGAGGTTGGCCCAGACGCCATCAAACTCTTTCAGGGCCTTTCGAGCCTCATCCCTTGAAATCGCGGTGGCGTCCATCTCGGCAAGCCGGGCCTCAACTTCCACCAACCGCTTGCGGGAGTTGGTGATCCGGCCATGGGCATTCGCCAATTTTGCGGTCACGTCGGTCGTCGGGCTGGCGTCAGCGACGAGCGATTGGAGATCCCGTTCGAGCCGCTTCAGCGACGCTTTGAGCTCATCTCGTTCACGCTGAAGCGACGCAGACTCTTGGTCTAGGCAGGTCCTCGTTTCGGCCAGGACACGATCGAGCAGATCGCGGTCCTCGCCGAGTGAACGGATCTCATTCACAACGATGCGCTCGATCTCGGCTCCCGGAAGTGTTCTAGCGGGACAGGTGTCGCTGCCGCTCTTGATGGCTTTCACGCAGCGGTAATACCTGTAGAACCGTCCGTCCTTTCCATAGAAGGAATGCGTCATTGCGGAGTCACACACCTTGCAGCGCAGGAGGCCCCGAAGGAGCGCGCCGTATTTGTTCCGCACCTCCTTGCCACCGGTGCGGCCGTTCTCTCGCATCTGGCTCTGGACCCGCTCGAATACGGTCGGTTCCACTATGGCCTCATGCTCACCGTCGTAGACCTGGTCCTTGTGAACGATTTTCCCGATGAGGATCGGATTGGTGAGAAACGCGTACAGCGTCGCCCGGTCGAACGGGCGTCCGCCTTTTGCCGCTCCCTTTCTCGTGATGCGACGCTTGTTGGGCCATCCTCGCCGGGTCAGCTCTGTCACCACCGGCTGCAATGAGCCCTTGTCCAGATACATCTGGAAGATTTCGCGGACACGCGCAGCCTCCTTGGCGTTGATCACCAACCGCGGACTCCCACCGGACCGGTCGACGTCGTAGCCCAGCACGGGCACGCCGCCCGCCCACTTGCCGCGACGCTTCTGGGCCGCGACCTTGTCGCGGATGCGCTCGCCGATGATCTCGCGTTCGAACTGGGCGAACGAGAGGAGGATGTTGAGCGTTAGCCTGCCCATCGAGCTTGTGGTATTGAATTGCTGCGTCACCGAGACGAACGACACGCCCTTGCGGTCGAACGCTTCCATGATGCGGGCAAAGTCGAGGAGCGACCGGCTCAGTCGGTCCACTTTGTAGACGACCACGCAGTCGATCTTCCCGGCCTCAATGTCGCGGAGGAGTTGCTCAAGGGACGGCCGCTCCATGCTGCCGCCGGAGAAGCCGCCGTCGTCGTAGCGATCGGGAAGGCAAACCCAGCCTTCGTTCTTTTGGCTTGCGACGTATGCCTCGCCCGCATCGCGTTGGGCATCAAGGGAGTTGTACTCCTGATCGAGCCCTTCCTCGCTGCTCTTTCTGGTGTAGATCGCGCACCTGATGCGTCGCTTCTCGCCCGCCACGGTTCCGTTCACGCTGCCAGCTGGGATGGTTGGGGCTCGTTGTTTCATGACTTCCCCTGTAACCCGAAGAACCTGAACCCGTTGACGTGCGTCCCCGTCACCTTCTTGGCGATGGCCGACAACGAGCGGTAACGCTCGCCGTCGTAGTCAAACCCCTGACCGTCGGGCAAGACGACGACCCGAATGGCCCGGCCCTTGTACTCCTTCACCACGGCAAAGCCAGCGGGTGGGATCCGGGCATCCCCGGTTACCATTCCCTTCACGGAACGGGTCGTTGTGCAGCCTGGCCCTGGCTGCGGCGGGCAGATCGTGGCCTTTGGGGCCATCACGCGGACCTCCGCGAGGTCGGCCAGCTCTGCTGCCCGCTTCCGCGCCCGCTCGCTCAGACCACCCTCCGCGTTGGCCTGGATCCGCCAGGCGATTTTGCGGATCAGGTACGCGCGGTGGCGAGTGCGGCAGTTGTGGCCGTGCAGATCTTCGTACCGCTGCACAAGATCGCTTGTGGTCATTTTGCCAAGGGCGTCGAGTTGTCGCTGCATCAAGTCGGACATTGAATCTCCTATCGCATGGGCCGAGAGCGTTAACCCGCGGGCCGCGTTGCGACACTGAGGGCGGCTTCCGGCGAGAGTTCAAGTCCATCGCCGAGAGATCTGGCATGCTCGTCAATCGCCCGCTTGGTCCCGCCTGTCCGCGCCCGTGTGGCACGAACGGCACGCACCACGCCACGCGCCAGAATGCTCGCGATCTCTGCTTCGCGCTCTGCGGGCGTCATGCTGTCCGGGTTCTTCGATGATGTCACGCCGCGGCTCCGGGTTCGATCGCCGCGCCCATCGCGGAATCGTCTCCGGAGCCCTTATGCAAACGCCGAAGCGCGTGCGCGCCGCAATGAACAGGCCGACGTGATCGGAGCACCGTGGCGCGAACATCGAAGTCGTGACAGTGGGGTTTGCGATCGCGCTTCGAGCGAGGTCGCCCGTTAACCCCCGCCCGTTCGGAAGAGAGACCTCGAGAGACTTTGGCCCCAAATCGCCCCCAAGGGCCGCCGGATCGCCGAAAGCTGGTTATGGCTGGCAGAAGGCCAGAGACGTCGCCGACGGCGGGCCCAGTCGCCAACCCTCGCGGAACGTGGGCCAAAAAACGAAAACGCCGCCGAGGTCTCTCGGCGGCGTTCCCTGAAAACCTAGGGGCCGGCTGCTTTCGCAACCGGCCCGGTAATAGCGGGGATTGGATTTGAACCAATGACCTCCGGGTTATGAGCCCGACGAGCTACCAGGCTGCTCTACCCCGCAATCTGGATGGAGTTATAGCCGCGCGGGGGGCTTGAATCAATCGGCGGGACTGTTCGTCGCGTGCGATCATCTGGTCGGCGGCCTCCGCAGCCGCTTGGATCGTTGCGTCGATCGATGCACGATCGTCAGCGATCATGGGGCGACGAGATCGGAGGCTCATGCCGCTCCGATGGCGGTGGGCGACTGGTGTTTTTGCGGGGGTTGCGGGTTGATTGACGACGTGCGATTGGCCGTTTCTTGACCTGATTATGGCTTGCCTTGCTTCGGAACCTGGGGTAATTTTTCGCTGGCAGGAGAGAGCAACCCGCGTCGCTGGCCCACGCCGATCTGACGCCATTTCTGGGAGTGCCTCTCGTGTCATCAAAGCTTGCTCTCGTGTTTTCGTCGCTCGTGTTGGCCGTGTCTGGGGCGAACGCCGCCGACGTCTACGTCTTCAGCACCGGAAACGCGGGTGTCGATGCCGCGTACGCCGCGGCCCTCACCGGCCAGGGCCACACGCCGACCATCGGCGTGCAGTGGAACGCCTTCGACGGCTCGGTCAATCTCGCGGCGTATGACGCGGTGTTCATGAACCACAGCGCCAACTGGGGCAGCAGCAACCAGCAGGTTTCCGTTGCTGGCCAGCAGCAACTCGTTAACTTCGTCAACAACGGCGGCGGCCTCATCACCACCGAGTGGATCATCTACAACAACGGCACCTCCGGCGGCGTCGTGTACGCCACGCTGATGCCGATCCTCCCGGCCACCTACGCCAACACGTGGAACAGCATCGCGCAGACCACGTTCTCACAGGTGACGCCGGACCCGATCATCAACGCCGGCCTGCCCGCCTCATTCCTGGTTGACAACGATAACTTTTCGGGTCGTGAGACCGGCCTTCGCGCTCGCGCTGGCGCGACGGTCTTCTACCAGTCGTCGAACCTCTCCTCAGGCACGTTTGTCAACGCCGGCCTGAGCGGCTGGCAGGTCGGCAATGGTCGCGTCATCAGCATCTCCAACATGCCGGGGCTCACGAGCCTGAACAACGACAACTACGAGCGGCTCATCGGCAACGCGGTCAACTGGGTCATCCCCTCGCCAGGCGCGATCGCGGTGCTCGGCCTGGCCGGTGTGCTCGCCGGTCGCCGTCGTCGCTGATCGCGACCACCCGCACGCGCCGGCGGCGCGGGCTCATCCAGACCATCATTCCTGCGACACGCCCCGGGCCACCCCCGGGGCGTGTTCGTTTTCGCGCTCGGCGGCCAGGCGTTCGAGTTGATGCGAGCCAGCCACGACGCGTCGCTGCCACTCGCCGCCCGCTGCGCCCTTACCATGGCCAATGATGTCCGAAGCCACCGCAGCAACCGCCCCACGCGAGGCCGCCTCGCCCTCGTCTTCAAAGACCAACGTCCTCCTGCTCGGCTCCGGCGCGCGCGAGCACGCGCTCGCCTGGAAGCTGCGACAGTCGCCCTCGCTCGGCGAGCTCTGGACCGACAGCCCCAAGAACCCCGGCCTCGCCGCCCTCTGCCGCGCCGCGGATTACCAGAACATCGGGCGCGACACCTTCCCCATCGAGAACTTCTGCACCAAGCACCGCATCGGGCTGGTGGTGATCGGGCCGGAGGAGCCGCTCGCGGCCGGCCTCGCCGACGCGCTGCTGGGCCAGCGATCCGCTGGCGAGGGCATCATTCTGAACAAGGCGCGCCCGGGCATGTCGGCCGAAGAAGCGACGAACCTCGTCATCGGCGGGACAGTCATGAACGCCGCGGTGCAGAACGTCTTCGGCCCCGTCAAGGCCGCGGCGAGACTCGAAGCGGACAAGGCGTTTGCCAAGCAGTTGATGCGAGACGCCTCGATCCCTACCGCCGACGCGCGGGTCTTCACCGATGCCTCGAACGCCAAGGACTACATCGCGTCACGGACCGACGCGTATGTCATCAAGGCGGCCGGCCTTGCCAAGGGCAAGGGCGTCTTCCTTCCGGACTCGCAGGCGGACGCCGCGAACATCATCGATCGCATCATGATCAAGAAGGAGTTCGGCGACGCGGGCAACACGGTGCTGATCGAGGAGCGACTGAAGGGACGCGAGGTGTCGGTCTTCGCGCTCATCGACGGTCGGAACATCCTGCTCCTTGACGCGTGCCAGGATCACAAGCGACTGCTCGACAACGCACGCGGGCCGAACACCGGCGGCATGGGCGCGCTCTGCCCGACCCGGGCCATCGACGAACGCATCATGGATCGCGTGCTCCGCGAGGTGCTCGTGCCCACCGTTGATGCGCTGCGGCGCGAGGGCGTCGAATACCGCGGCGTGCTCTACGTCGGCCTCATGCTCACCCCCGCAGGGCCCAAGGTCCTCGAGTACAACGTCCGCTTCGGCGATCCGGAGTGTCAGGTGCTCATGTCTCGCATGGAGTGCGACCTCGTCAAAGTGATGCTCGCCACCAGCGGCGGCGCCAGCGGCAAAACCGGCGCTGGCCAGGGGCTCGACAGCGTCGAAATCGGCTTCAAGCCCGGCGCAAGCGTCTGCATCGTCCTCGCCGCCCCCGGCTATCCCGACGACCCCAAGCCCGGCGTGCCGATCCACGGCGTCGAACTCGCCGAACGCGTGCCCGATGTCCAGGTCTTCCACGCCGGCACCCGCATCGACGAGCGAGGCCAACTCGTCACCGCCGGCGGTCGCGTGCTGAGCGTCACCGCTCACGGCGCGACGGTCGATGAGGCGAGGCAGAAGGCGTATCACGCCGCGGACATGATCGAGTTTGCCGGCAAGCAGATGCGTCGCGACATCGGCACGGATGTGGTGGGATGAGCGTCGGCACGAGCATCCAACCGCCGTGGCAGACGATGCTCATTGGCGCCGCGTGCATGGTCGCTCTTGTTCCCCTGCCAGTGCTTGCTTGTCGCGTTGGGATCTTGAATCGTGGCGGGGGGAGCGAGGGCTACATAGGCGCTGGAATGATCACACTTTTCCTGTGCACGCCGCTCGGCTTCTTGCTGGGATGCATAACACCGATACTGCTTGCGAAACACAGAGGCTCGACGGCGGATGCGGGGGTCGGTGCCCTGGGTTTCGCTGGGGCCGTGACAGGCGCTCCCATCGGATGGTACTTGATGTGGGCAATGATGCCGTAAATGCGATGCCGCCCCGGCTTCAGCCCATGATGAAGCCGCGGAGCGCGAAGCCCACGCGACCGCCGGGTGTGGTGCGGGTCAGGCGGCAGCCCTTGATCGCGCTGAGTGCGTGCGCCGCGCTCGCGAAGCCGACGGGGCCGAGGCCGGTCTCGAAGAGATCGTCCCATGACGGATCGACATCGAGGATGACTCGCGACACGCGGATCAGCGGCTCTTCGGCCCGAAGGCCCGTCGCGAGCTGGTAGCCGATCGTCAGGACGGAGCGGACTTCCGCGGCTTTGGCGTCGGCGAGATTGGCCGGTGCGGGGGTGGTCGAGGCGCCGCGTGCGATGCCGTAGTGCTCGATGAGCAGGCTGCCGCGCCGATCGGCGAGGATCTCGCGCATGGTGATCTCGCCGTGCGAGAGCGAACGCTCATGTGCGGCCAGGACGCCGACCATGAGCTGGTCCATGGCGCGCCGTGCTTCTTCAAGGGAGAGGAAGCCGCCGCGACGCCGAAGGAGGGTGTCCAGCGAGACCAGGCCGTCTTGATCGCCAGTAAAGGGCGTGACGACCCAGACGCAGCCGGCGTTGTCGACCCAGGAGTCTTCGATCTTCAGAACGTGGGGGTGCTCGAAATCGCGAACAGCCGCGAGAGCAGCCAAGAGTCGACCGGCGGAATCGGGCTCGGCGGGGTCATTGTTCAGGCAGTGGACGACATGGCTGGTCTGGGCGCGTTCGTGGAGCGCAAGCCAACGGTCGCCGAGGACACCTCGGGGCAGTTCGCGAGTCAGGATGTAGGGGCCAGCCGCGGGGCGGGCGTCCAGCTCGAGCATGATGTGGGCCTCTTCTTGCAGGAGTATATCGGTCAGGAAGGCGTGCGGCATCCAAGTGACTGCCGACGATTGGCGTAGGGGGGGTAGGGGTAGGGGTAGGGGTGGGGGGTGGGGGGTGGGGCCAAGAGTGAAGCGTGGAGATGCGCCAGTTGCCTGTCCGCGGCCAGCCCTCGTACGTAATAACCCGCAATAATTACGAACACAATGCGAACTTCAAGATCCCCTAGGTCACTTGTCGC
>JALHOJ010000087.1 GCA_022843045.1 Phycisphaerales bacterium | reverse complement strand
GCGCGAAAAGTGGCTGACAAGTGCTATCGCCCGACGACCAAGCTCATCCTTGATCTGGTTAAGCGGCACAAGGGCAACTTCCGTGTGAGCTATGCCATCACGGGGACCGTCCTTGACCAGATGCAGCAGTACACGCCCGACGTGATTGGCATCTTCCAGGAGCTCGCGAAGACCGGCTGCTGCGAATTCGTCGGCGAGACCTACTACCACTCCCTCTCGGGCCTCTATTCCCGCCAGGAGTTTGACGAACAGGTCCAGATGCACACGCAGAAGATCCAGGACCTCTTTGGCCAGACGCCCCGCGTCTTCCGCAACACCGAACTCATCTACAACAACGACCTGGCCTGGCACGTTGCCAACATGACCGACAAGGACGGCAACAAGCGCTGGAAGGGCATGCTTTGCGAAGGCGTTGACCGCATTCTGGGCTACCGCTCGCCCAACTACGTCTATCAACCCAGCGGCAAGCCCATTGGCCGCGACGGCAAGCCGTTTGCCACGCTCTGCAAGAACTATCGCCTCAGCGACGACATCGCGTTCCGATTCAGCAACCGCGGCTGGGCCGAGTGGCCCCTCAGCGCTGAGAAGTTCGCCAATTGGGTCAACCAGATCAACGGCAACGGCTACCTCTGTAATCTCTTCATGGACTACGAAACCTTTGGGGAGCATCAGTGGGCGGATACGGGGATCTTTGAGTTCTTGAGTGCGTTGCCGGAGAAGGTGTTTGATGTGGCGAAGAAGGGCAATGGGCAGACGGAGAACCACTTCATCACGCCCAGCATGGCCATCGACCAGTTCCCGCCCGTGGGCGAGTACGACGTGCACGACTACATCAGTTGGGCCGACACGGAGCGCGACCTTTCAGCGTGGCGCGACAACGCGATGCAGCACAATGCGCTGGATGAGTGCTTCAAGCTCGAGAAGCCGATCAAGGCGGCGTATCAGGCGGCGATGATCGCGGGGGACCAGAAGCAGCGGCACGACGCGTGGCACCTGCTCAATGACTGGCGGAAGCTGACCACGAGCGATCACTTCTACTACATGTGCACGAAGTACTTTGCGGATGGGGATGTGCACAAGTACTTTAGTCCTTATGATTCGCCGTATGATGCGTTTATTAATTATATGAATGCGCTGGATAATTTGAGAACCCGATGCACACAGCAGCATTCCGAGTCGCCAACATAGAATGCACAGGAATTTCGTCAAATGAAATTGCCAAGATGGCCTACAATACTAACGCACACCATAAGCGTCATTTCGCTTATAAGTGGTTTCGTGTTTTTCTGGTTGTCATTGAGAACACCAGAATTAGCTTATTCGGTTAGTCCATTACACTCTCGGCTAGTCGACACCACAGCGTCGTCTCAACTTCGCGCGACATGGAACGACGAGATTATTGACGAGAATGTGTGGCTTTCTAGACTTGTTATTGTAAACATTGGACGAAAGGAAGTTCTAGCAAGCGACATACTAAAGCCCATTTTAGTTACTTGGCCTGAAAAATGTCGCGTTCTTCGCATAACCGCAACCGGGTCACACGAGGTTGTGGCAGCTTCCGCAGTCCAAGACACCGCCGTTGCAGCTCGCATTAACTTTGAAATTTTGGAACAAGGCGATAGCGTTATTGTTGAAATTGTATACGCGGCGCCCTCGTCGGTTGACTTTAGCATGGCTGGTGCAGTAGTTGGACAGCGCCACATTGAGAATCGTAGTGTATCAGTTCGATTCCAAACACCCCAAGACCAGGTTCGTAGCAAAATAGTGTCGATCGCTATTCCGTTACTCCTGAGTTTTCTTCTCATGATTTCGGCAGGAATGATCTACTTCTGGGAAATCGTTCCCGCAACGAAGCGGGCAGCACCCGTCAGATTATTATGGTTTTTATTTGCTTCTATGCTCATCATGTGTCTGCTTGGAGCCGGATACGCCATGTATCTCTATAATAGTACGAAGTACTTGTTTGTGTAGATGGCAGCGTGTGCTTTCACGACCGCACGTCGCTTCCGCCCCTCCGCGCGCCAAAAGTCTGGACTCTTTACTGAAAAGCTGTGTTGGTGAGTAGCCGTGGGTGGCCGCGAAGCGCTACCCACGTAACACCGGCCTGAATTAAACGTCCATGATGAAGTGGTGCAGGTGTACCGGGCTCACCTTCACCACTGCGTGGTGAGGCGCTTCGGCGCATCCGCTTCCGTGGGTGCCGCTTTGCCCCCCCTCCCCCCGCGACGACCTACGGCTACTTCATGCAACGGCTTCGCCGTTGAGGGTGGATTGAGTTGCTGTAACGGCTTTGCCGTTGAAGGCGGGTTGGGCGGCGTTTTGAGCGACGTGTCGGTCGGAGTTTTTGGGTCGGATCTTTTTGAGCGGCTCTTGGGGTGGATCGACCGTGTTTGTGCGTGTTGCGTTCTTGCACGGTGCGTCCGAGCTTCTTTGGCGGCAGCGGGAAGCCATCAGGTTGATAACGCAGGCCAACGAGAAGGCCCCACTCGCATGCGAGGGCGAACGTCCGTGGCGCGAATCGCGCAAGGGGAGTTCGCCCACGCTTGCGCGTGGGGCCCGTTGGTCCAGTGAGAAAATCAGTTGTCCTGGGAGAGGATGATCATGGTGTAGGGGCCGATGCCGATGTTGCCGTTGAAGGCCATGCCGTCCTTCGCGCCGCTGTTGGCGGTGGTGTCGTAGGCGTTGGTGTTGGCGAAGTCGGGGCTGTAGCCGTTCCAGTCGCTGTTGAAGCGGACGCGCCAGGTGCCGGCTCGCGGGAAGCCGATGTTGTAGCTGGCGTAGCTGGTGTTGGCGAAGTTGCAGACGATGATGCAGTCGTCCTTGGCGCCGCCGTTCTGCCAGCGGTGGAAGGCGATGACCTTGTTGGTGTTGTTGATGTGGTGGACGTTGATGTTGTTGCCGCGGAGGCCGCGGGTGGTGTCGAACCAGTTGCGGCGGAGGCGGATCATGTCGCGGTACATGGTCTGGATGCCGCTGTAGGTCGTGAGCTTGGTCCAGTCGACGGGGTCCGTGTCTGCGAAGAAGCCGTCTTCGAGGACTTCTTGACCCTGGAACATCATGGGCACGCCTGGCGAAGTCATGACCAGCCCTGCGCCGAGCGTCGAGCGCTTCTTGCTGGCCCAACTGCCGGCGTTGCCGGGCCAGATTTCTTCGGGGACGCGGCTCTTGCCGTTGGCGACTTCGTCGTGGCTTTCTGTATAGATGACGCGCTGGGTCGCGCTGCCGTTGTAGTACGCGCTGATGGCGTCTCGCACGGCGAACATGTCGCGGCCTGCGTCGCTGGCGTTGATCACCGCGCTGCGAATGGGATGCACGAACCGCGCGTCCCATTGGCTGTCAAAGCCTGCTCCGCCTGCGCCGGTGGTCCTCGTCAGCCACTCGTTGTTCTGCAGGTCTTCGGCGATGCTGATGCGACCGGCGAACTGACCATCGATCTCGTTGTTGCAATACTGCATCAGGCTCCAGCCGTCGGGGATGTCGGTGCCCATGCCGTTGTTGGTGTTGCGGATGTTGACCGTTGAGTCCCAGCGCAAGCCGTCGATGCGGTATTCCTGCAGCCAGCGCATCACGCTGTCGCGGATATAAGTCCGCACTTCGCCGCGGCCGTAGTCGGGGCGCGTGTCGCCCCAGGGGGTGCTGCTGCGGAAGTCCTGGTAGAAGTAGATGCCGCCCTTGTTGTTCTGCTGCCAGCCGTCAAACTGCCACATGTCCAGATCGCTGGGGCCGTAGTGGTTGTGCACGACGTCCTGGATCACGGCCATGCCGCGGGTGTGGCAGGCGTCGATGAAGGCTTTGTAGCCGTTCATGCCGCCATAGATCGATTCGATCGCGTTGGGATCGGCGGGGTTGTAGCCCCAGGAGAAGTCGCTCGCGAATTCATTCACGGGCAGCACCTGCACGGCGTTGATGCCCAGGGCCTGCAACTGATCGAGGCGGGAGATGGCGGTGCTGAACGTGCCGGGGTTGCCGCCTGCGGCGTCGTTGAACGTGCCGATGTGCATCTGATAGATGACCATCTCGTTCCAGTTGGGGGGCGTGAAGTTGGTCTTGGGGCGGCCCGTCACGGCGACATCGTCGATGGCGATGCCGTCGCTGCTGAGGGGCGAGTTGTCGTATTGCTGCCAGCGCACGCGGAATGCGCTGCCGGGCGTGTAACCCGCGGCGATGGCGGAGGCGGAGAGATTGATGGTCTGCGTGGTGAATGTCGAACCGATGGCGGGGAAGCCCGAGACTTTGGTCCAGGCCGTGCCGTTGTTGGAGATGTAGATGCCGTCCTCGGGATGGGTTTCGTCGCCCACGTTGCGGATCTTGTATGAGAGGCTGAGTTGGGCGTGGTTGGCGGCGTTGAGCGTGAGCGTGAGCTGGCTGGTGGCGAAGGTCGCGCTGGCGCTGCTGTCAAACGTGCATCCGCGCGTGCCGGCGGCCCGGTATGTCGTGGACGTCTGTACGCGCCAGGTGCTGGTGCCCGTGCGGGCCCAGGAGGGGCCGAAAGTACCGGACTCAAAGCCGTCGGAGAAGAGCGTCGTGCTCACGCCGTAGTCGGACCAGTTGTATGTGTCGGCGGTGATGACGGAGTTGCCCGCGCTGTTGACGACGCCTGTGCCGCGCGGGTCTTTCTTCCAGATCGTGTTCGCGCCGTTGACGACGACGAACTTGTATTCCTGGCCTGCGGCGGCGCCGGGCACGTCGACCGACCACACGCCCGAAGCGCCCTCGCTCGTGAGCGGGTTGGCCGTCGCGCTGAAGCTGTTGAAAGTGCCTGCGACCCGCACTGCGCTGGCGTTGGGAGCCCACACGCGGAAGGTGACGCCGCCGGAGTACGGCATCGCGCCCATGCCGGGGCGGAGGGAGACCTGCGCCAGTGCGTGGCCCGCGAGCGACAGCACGGAGGCCGAGGCGAGCAAGAGCAGCGCGGCGGAACCACGCATGCGGCGAGCCACGCGCGACAAGAGAGTGTTGGACATAAGCAAGCTCCCAGATGACGCCCGCCCGCTCGTGCGGAGCCAACATACCAAGATGTCCTGCTTTGTGCAAGAGGTTGTCGGGCAATTGGCGCGATTGTGGAAAACGCCTGGAAGTGCAAGCGATTGCCCTGGGTGTCTCCCGGGCGGCGCGAGAACGGTGACGCGCCAACTTTGCCGACGAGCGCATCACCTTGTCACGATTACTTCCCGCGTTTGACGGAGATCCACGCCCACAAGAGCGTCACGCCGACAACGACCGCCGCGATGATCAGGCCGCGAAGCAGCCACTGTCCGACCTTCTTCCCGGCTTCCTTCCCCAGTTCTCTCGCGCTCTTGCCGCTGGAGGCTGCGCTCGGGTCAACTGCCTTGCCGATGGTGATCGGCGTGAACGCCGTGCCTTCGTCGAGGGTGATGGCGTCGATGAATGCCGTGGCGTTTGCGACTGGATCTGCATTCGAGCCTTCGAGCGCGTAGCTGTTGGCCTGGATGAGGCCATGGCTGGCGAAGGTGCCGGCGATCATGGCTTCGAACGCACGGGTGCTTTCCTTGCCGTCGCCGGAGAGTCGCAGGTAGAAGCGCTTGCTGGCGCGGTCGATGATCGGCGTGCCCACGGCGACCTTGCCGACGAGATCGCGCACTGAGGCGGTGTCTTTGTCCACCGTCTCCTGCGCGCTGGACGCCTGCAGCGCGGCTTCCACTGACTCCCAGGTCTTGAGCTTGTAGTCGCCCGACGAGTACTGGATGATCACGTACGGGCTGGTTTCGGTGATGCCGCCTTCGGGCACGAACGCAGCGACGTACACGAAGTCGGGATCGGCGATGCGTTCCTTGATGAGGTTGTTCTGTGCCTCGAGCAGACCGCGATCCAGCGTCCAGCCGGCGGGGATGGTGATCGTGAACTTGCGGAGGTCATCGCGGATGACGCTGGGGGAAGGCTGCGCGGCGGCGAGCCGCGCGAAGGACAACAACACGAGCGACGCGAGAACGAGGAGGCGAAGTGATCGCATGCGGGAGTTTAGCGACCGGCGCGGCCGTGCTGGTCATCATGATTCTCGCGCAAACGCCCTAGTTACTGGCCGCAGAGGGTGCAGGGGCCCTCGCTGAAAGCGAGGAGGAAGGAATCGATGTCGCAAGGGTCAAAGAGCGACGTGTCGTTGTTGAAGTCGACGTCGTTGCAGGTCGCGCCCGCCGGGATGCAGGGGCCTTCGCTGAAAACGGAGAAGATGGCGTCGATATCGGCGGGGTCGAACAGCGAAGTATCGTTGTTGAAGTCGATGGAGTCGCACGTGCTGCAGCCCGGGAGGGCGCCGTAACGGGCGTAGTAGGCCGAGACCTGCGTGTCGGTGTTCGTGAACGCACCCGCTGCGGCGACGCGACCGTCCGACAGCGCGAGCAAGTCGTTGACGCCCCAGAAGCCGGAGAACTGGGGCGTGCCGGGCAGGCCGCCCGCGTTGGCGGCGACCCATGCCGAGCCGTTCCACTTCGCGATGTTGGCGCTGGGCGAAGTGAATCGCCCACCCGCGAGCAGTTCGCCGCTGGGAAGCGCCTGCAATGCGGCCACGCCATCGGCACTGAACGTCGCGCCCAGCCCGGGGCCCATTGCGCTCCAAGCACTGCCATTCCAGCGGGCGATGTTGGTCGCGGGCAGACCGCCTGCTGATTCAAAGCGTCCGCCCGCGACGATGGTGCCGTTGGGCAAGCGTTCGATCGCGAACACGCCCGGCTGCCCGCTCTGGGCGAGGATACCGGAACCCAGCGCGAACCAGTTGGTGCCGTCGAAGCGTGCGATGTTGCTGGCGTTGATGCTGCCCGCGACGTTGAATACACCACCCACCATCAGCGAGCCGTCAGGCAGTTGCTTCAGCGCAAAAACATCGCCTCCGACGCCGCCCCCTACAGGGCTCCAGCCCGCGCCGTTCCAGCGGGCCAGCCCTGAGACCGAGATCGTACCAGCGGTGCTGAAGGTTCCTCCGGCGATCAGATCGCCGTTGGGCATGCGCTCGAGGGCGTAAACCGCTTCATTGAATCCAGCGCCCACGGAACTCCATGTCGAACCGTTCCACCGGGCGATATTGGACACGGCGGTGGGGCCCACTTGCGCAAAGAAGCCGCCTGCAAAGAGATCGCCATTGGGCATGTGCGCGAGCGCGCGGATCTGGGTTGCAAAGCCAGAAAAGGAGCCAAGAGATGACCACACGCCCGTTGCGGGATCACGGCGAACCACGAACTGCTCCAGACCAGTGAGGCCGCTGACGACGCCGTCCCACGTGCCGGCAAAGACCTCGCCGCCAACACCCTCGGCGAGGGCGGTGAGTTCGGTGGGGGCGCCCACGGCGGGAGCATCTGTCCACACCGTGCCGTTGTAGCGGCGGAAGGCTGATGAATTGACAGCGCCGCTACCCCCGGCGACGTACTGGCCGCCAAAGAAACCGAGCGAGTTCGCATCTGCGGGGCCGGCGCCCAGCTGGGACCATGTGGTGCCGCTCAGCGTATAGACGCCGTTACTGCATCCGCCGCCAGGAAAGGGATTGCAAGTCCTCCAGATGCCTGCAAGTTCGTAGGAGCTGATGCCGATGCTGCGCACGAGGAAGCGGACTGGTGATGCAAGCAATACGGTGCCGAGGCTCGACCACGCGCCGGTGTTGGGCACGAACATTGCGGCGTCGTTGCTGACGGTGCCGATGGTGCCAAACGCGCCGCCGACGAAGACTCGCTCGGAGCCGATGTTGACGCTCGCGTATGAGGCGAGTGTCCTGACTGCGCCGTTGGGTTGGCCGCATTGGGACCAGGTTGTGCCGTTCCAGCGCGCGAGGTTGGTGATCGCGACGCCGCCGACGGAAGTGAACTCACCTCCGACGTACAGCGAATTGCCGATGGCGGTGAGGGCGTTCACGACGCCGCCAGTGGACGTGCCGCCGATGTTGACCCAGGCGGTGCCGCTCCAGCGGGCCAGGTCCGCGAGGGGAGTCGCGCCGGAGGCGGTGAAGTTGCCGCCTGCGATGAGCGAGTTGTTGAACACGCCCAGCGCGTTGATGGCGGTGCCTTGGATGCCCACGCCCACGGGGGACCACGTCGTGCCATTCCACTTGGCGATGTTGGTCGCGGCCACACCGGCGATGGTGGTGAAGGAACCGGCGACGTAGAGCTCGCCGCCGAAGACGATCATGGCGCTTACGAAGCCGGTGGGGTCGGGAAGATCGAGCGATCGCCAACGCGTGCCGTCGTAGGCCGCGAGCTTTGCGCGAGCGAACCCGGGCACGACCACGCCGCCCCCGACGATGTTCCACACTGGGAGGGGACCGGCCGCGCCGTCGGGGTCGAAGTTCACAATCGCGTTGATGTTGCCATCAATCAGCGAGCCCGCGTCTCCTGGGAGCCATTGCGAGGGGCACTGGGCGGACGCGACGGACGTGACGCACATCAATGAAGCGAGAGCGGCGAGGCGGATCATGGCGATCTCCAGGGCGCGCGGCGAAGCGCCGGCGTCAAGAAGCGAGAACGCCGGGGGAGGGGATCATCGCCAAGGGGGATCGCTTACTTGCGGAGGGCGCGTGATGGCGCGGCGAACGCTGGCAATCAGCGTGCGATGGGAACCTGCGGGGTTTCGTTTGGGATTTGTGGGCGGGGTGATCGCGGGATTTACTGGCCGCAAGGCGTGCAGGGGCCCTCGCTGAAGACGAGGAGGAAGGAGTCGACGTCGCAGGGATCGAAGAGGGATGTGTCGTTGTTGAAGTCGATGTCGCTGCAGGTGGCGGAGGCGGGGATGCAGGGGCCTTCGCTGAAGACGCTCAGGAAGGCATCGACGTCGGTGGGGTCAAAGAGTGAGCCGTCGTTGTTGAAGTCGATGGAGTCGCAGCCGCACTCGGGGCAGGTCGTATCGAGGTGCGTCGCGAGGAACGCGGCGGAGTTGTTGCCTTGGGAGAGGAGGAGGCACTCCAGGTCGTGGCCGCAGGCGACTTCGAGGTAGTTTCGAGGCACGCTGTTGCTGTCGAGGTGGTTACGGAACTGGCGGTTCTGGCTGAGGAGCAGGCCGACGACCATGCGGACGGGCGGGCGATTCTGGAGCAAGGCGGCATTCTGGGTTGTCCAGTACCACGGGGAGTATTGATTGAAGTTGGTTTGGCTGTTGCCGAAGATTTCGGAGGCGAGGGAGTTGAAGGTGATGGTGAACGTGAACCACGACAGGAACGCGCCGTCGTATGCGATGCTGCACGCAAAGAGGCCGGGGTACTTGGCGTAGAACTTCGCCGCGCCGAAGCCGCCCATGGAGAAGCCTTGGATAGCGCGGGAGGCGGGGGAGGGGATGGTTCGGAAGGTCTGATCGACGTGGGTGATGAGTTCGAGGACGTCGGACTCTGCGGGCTTGTTGCTATTCACGCTATTGGCCCACCAGGCGTCTTCGTAGCTGTTGGGGAAAACGACGATGACGGGGCCGATGAGACCGGCGTCCTGGGCCACTTCGAAGCTGCGGGGCACCTGGGTGTTCTGCGGGCCGCCTTCGTTGCCGCCTAGGCCGTGGAGGTGGTAGATCACGGGATAGTGCGTGTTGGACGCGTCGTAGTTCTGGGGGAGGTAGATGTTGTAGCGGATGAGGTGGGTGCCCGAGGGCGAAGGGAACGTGCGCTGCTCGATGCGGCCGCGGAGGGTTTGGGCGAACGCGGGCGAGATCGCGGCGACGAGCACCGCCAAGGCGGCGACCAGGGTGTGCAGACGAGCGGGCATAGTGCTGTCCTCCGAAAACGAGAAAGGCCACGCACCGAGCGAATGCGCGGTGCGTGGCGGAGTTTAGGGGCGATTGTGACTCTGCGGTTTTGATGGAGCGGCGGGCGCGAACGGATCGCGTGCTTATTGGCCGCAGAGCGTGCAGGGGCCTTCGCTGAAGACGAGCAGGAAGGAGTCGATGTCGCAGGGGTCGAAGAGGGAACCGTCGTTGTTGAAGTCGATGTCGTTGCAGGTGGAGGTTGGGGGGACGCAGGGGCCTTCGCTGAAGACGGAGAGGAAGGCATCGATGTCGGTGGGGTCAAAGAGCGAACCGTCGTTGTTGAAGTCGATGGAGTCGCACGCGGGACCGTTGGTGACTTTGAGGACCGCGAGGCCTCGGCTGATACAACTCATCCACAGTTCGTAACCGTCGGGGATGACCTTGACCTCGATGTCCGTGATGCCGAGATGTGGCAAGCCTCCAAACTGCCAGGCACCGTTGGGCGGCGCGGGAAAAGTGACGACGTTTGTGCCGTCCCATGCGAGCAGCCCCGCGACGGTGGAGGGAAACACGACTTCCTGGTAAATCATCCAAACACGCCCGTCGGGCGTGGTCAGCAGCGGGGTGACCTGGTCGCCCGGGAAGGGCCACCCTAGATCGTGTCGCCACATCTGGTGCGTGCCGGTGTCGGCATCGATACGGATCAACGTGCCGCCCATGCCGTCCCACCATTGCGCAGTCGACCCGACCCAGGCGATGCCGTTGTGATCGGCCGCCATGCCTGTGAAGGTCTGGCCGATGTTGTTGATCTGCGGGAAGTCTGCGACGCTCCGCGAGAAGGAGTATGTGCGATCCGTGCGAACAACTTCGGAGCCAGTCCCCATCCAAATGGTTCCGGGGCGATCTGGGTCTCGATGGAGCCGCTTCGGGAAGAAGTCAACCATCGTGAATGCGCCGTTCTCGAGTATCCAAGTGCCGAACGTGTGACCAGTTCCCCACAGCCTGCCCAGCGAGTCTTCAAGATACTGGTCCATCTCATCGGCACCGCCCGGAATCGATGTCCACGACGCTCCATCAAAGTCATGCGTGAAACTGTTGATTGGGTTGACCACGACGTGACCGTTCGATGGGCGAACATAAATGGCTTCGCTCTGGGGCGCACCGGGAAATGGCCAAGGACCGCCAAGGCCGTAGTCCAGGTACGTGACAAAGTCCGTCCAGCGTGTGCCGTCGAACTTGACCATGCCGCCAATATCCGACGCGGCGTTTGCGCAGGCGTAGACATCTCCCGTCTGGTGATCGATCGTCAAGTCGTTGTTGAAAAAGTCAAACTGACTTGTGTTGGTGACGCGGTAACGCTGCCACTCGCCAGTGACAGAATCGCGACGTACTGCGCCGCCGTTTCCAGTGCCGCAGACCCAGATTGTGCCGTCGGGAGCGAATTCAAGGTCGTCAATAAAGCCGCTGTGGGGCACCGTGCCAAGATCGGACCATGAGGTGCCGTTGAAAAGATGCAGGTGATAGAACAAGTCCGGGCCGATGACGATCAGATACGCCTGAGAGTTTCCAAAGGGCTTGATCGCCGAGAACGGCGCGGACATTTGTGTTGTGACGGGCGGCAAGGGCGGCGCAATCCAAGTGCCATTGGGACGCTTGCAATCAAGGGTCCAGTTCCCCTGATTGTCCGCGAGCTTGAGTGCCCACATGTTGCCCGCGTCGTCGACAGAGTCCTTGGACATGAGCGCGACGGGGTTGCCGATCGCGTAGGGAATCTGCGTCCACACTTGTGTCGTGCTGTCCCAGCGGGTCATGCCGGAGGAGCCTTCGCCAGTCACCCAGATGTAGTACCCGCCGCCTGGCTTGGCCTGCGCGGCAATTCTGCCGCCGCCAGCGCCGCCCATTGCGTTCCACGCGTTGGTGGTGCTGTTGAACCGGAACAAGCCGCCGTCGGCGATGACCCAGATCGAGCCGTCGGGAGCGAGCGTGATGTCATAAGTACGGCCGCCCAGCAGGGGCGAGTTGGTCTGGTTGTACATCACGAGCGAACTCGGGCCAGCGGCAAGATTCATGCGGAGCACGCCCACCCAAGTCGCCATCCAGAGATTGCCCTGACCATCAGAGATCATGTCGCTGACGCGAGAGGTACCGACGTCGTTCGCGCTCCCGAATGCTGCGTAGTCGATGTTGGACACGTTGAACCAGCGATTGTCAGCCTGAATGAACTTTGCGATGCCGCCTTCTTCAGCGACAGGGTTGTAGCCCGCGATCCACGGGTCCCCGTCCAGTCCGATGTAGATGCACTCGTTGAAGTCGCCTTGAATGCCTGTGTTGCCCGGGCGGTAGTACCGCCATTCATACTGCGACTGCGCAAACGCGGCGGAAAGACATGATGTGACGCAAAGGGCAGCGCCTGCCGCCTTGAGAATGCGAGAAGTGTGCATATGGACTCCAGGATGGGCTTCGCAGCCGGAACGGTTTTGCGAGGCCTTGTTTTGCCAACGACAAGTTCTGTGTCGCGCTTCTCAGCCTGACACAGAGTCTCTCGATCTCACTGCCCACACGCTGTGCAGGGGCCTTCGCTGAAGACGAGCAGGAAGCTGTCGATGTCGCAGGGATCGAAGAGGGAGCCGTCGTTGTTGAAGTCGATGTCGTTGCAGGTGGCGCCCGCAGGCAGGCAGGGGCCTTCTGAGAACACTGAGTACAACGCGTCGATGTCTGCTGGATCGAAGAATGAGCCGTCGTTGTTGAAGTCGATGGCATCGCACGCCGGTCCCAAAGGCCGCAGCGCAAAGCCGGTGTTCTTGTTTCCTTGGGAGCCGTTGCCGACGATCCAGCCGGTATCGCTGACTTTTTCGGCCGAGCGCATGGTGTACCCCGCGGGGATATCCGACACGAGCGATGCGTCGTTGAGATCCCGCATGCCAAGCTCACTCGAGAAGGCAAACGCACGCTGCGAGCCAAGCGGCGTCGTGATTGCGCCGACGACAATCCCGCTGTCATTGAGCCCGCGCGGCAGCACCGATGCCTGATATCCCGGGCCCGGCGCGGGGAGAATCAGCGTCTCGCCGTTGGGCGAATACACAATCGCCCGACGAACCGCGGGCGTGCCCGCGAAGCGGCTGCACAGCACCTGTCCCAGGTCATTGATGTCGGCCGCTTGCACGATGCCTGTGCCGGTTTCCGGAGGCAAGACATCCGCAAGGATCGTGAATGATCCGGTTGCGACGTCGACCACGAACGCGTCGCTGAGGACATTGCCGTTGAGCCAGCCCAGCGCGATGCCTTGGTTGTTGATTCGTCCCAAGCCGCGGGCGTTGGTGATGGGAAATGGCAGCGAGCGTGCCCCGCCCGAGGCGTCCCAGATGTACGGAACGTTGGTCACGCCGCCCGAATCGGTGCAGGAGCAGCCGCTGATCGTGCCGGCTGCAATGCCGGCATCGTTGACACCGCCAAAGAGCGGCTGGCGATACGTCCCTGGCAACGCGGGCGGCGTGACGTACTCCAGAGTCGCAAGGTTGTACAACCCGCCCACGCCCACCACGATACCTGTGTTGGAAATCGCCTGGGGGCTTGCGACGGGCACCTCGACCTTGCCGCCCTGTGCCGTCCAGACATATCCGGGCGGGCCGATCCGATTGTCCATCGTGGCGTTTCCACAGGCGACGCCCGCGTCGTTGATATCCCAAGCAAACGCCTCGCCCGCGAGCGGATTGGCGTTAAAAGAGTCAATCTTGAAGAATTGATACCGCTGCTGGGCAAAGACCGGCACAGAAGCCGCGAGCAAAGCGAGCGCAGCGATGACCTTGGTGCGTGGCATGAATGAGCTCCAACCGGAACACCTCTCCATGCGATAAAAACCGCACCAAGATGTCAAGAATATCACGCGATCGCTGTGGCAGCCACGCGTCGCTTATTGGCCACACGCCGTGC
>JALHOJ010000086.1 GCA_022843045.1 Phycisphaerales bacterium | reverse complement strand
CACCTCTATGGCACCAAGATGGTCGGCGGCGTCACGCCCGGCAAGGGCGGCACCAAGGACGACAACGGCCTGCCCATCTTCGACACCGTTGAACAGGCCGTGAAGGCCACCGGCGCGACCGCGACCATGATCTTCGTGCCCCCGCCCTTCGCCGCCGACGCAATCCTCGAAGCCGCCGCGGCGGGCCTGAACGTCATCTGCGCGATCACCGAAGGCGTCCCGGTGCAGGACATGATCAAGGCCCGGGCGCAGCTGGACGACATGAACGCCGCCGCCGCGCTCGATCCCGCGCAGAAGTCCAAGTTCGCCCCCGGCGCCCTGTATCGCTACACGCTCATCGGCCCCAACTGCCCAGGCGTGATCACGCCTGGTCCCAAGACTGGCGGAGGCGCGAGCGGCAGCGATCCGTACACCAATGCCGGCTGCAAGATCGGCATCATGCCCGGCTACATCCACACGCACATCAGCCAGTCGAAGCTCGGCAAGTCCGTCGGCATCGTCTCGCGCAGCGGCACACTCACCTACGAAGCCGTCTGGCAAACCAGCAACCGCGGCCTGGCCCAAAGCACTTGCATCGGCATCGGCGGCGACCCCGTCCGCGGCACCAACCACATCGACAGCATCCGGATGTTTGAAGCCGACCCCGATACCCACGCGATCCTGATGATCGGCGAAATCGGCGGCGCCGACGAGATCAACGCCGCCAAGTACATCAAGGAACACGTCAAGAAGCCGGTCGCCGCGTTCATCGCGGGCCGCACCGCCCCACCCGGCCGCCGCATGGGCCACGCTGGCGCAATCATCGGCGGCGCGGATGACACCGCCGACGCGAAGATCAAGGCATTGCAAGCCGCGGGCGTGACGGTGGCGATGAGCCCAGCGGATATGGGCGAAGCGGTGATGAAGGCGATGAAGTTGGGGTAGAGAATGCTCAGATGAGATTTTCTCTCATCGCTTATGCCAGCACGCGGCGCTCCGGCAAGAACGCGCTTAGCGGAGTTGCACGCGATGCGTCCACCGAGGCCCGCAGGCCGAACTCGTGACCGGCGTCCTTATGCCGGACGATCTTCGTCTTCATCCTCGCCCGAGTCGCCACTTTCAGCTTGGTCGTCAAGCTCGTCAGTATCGTCGCGCCAGGCTTGCTCGCGGGCTTTCTGCTGGGTGGAGATGAACTGCCCGTGGACCTCTTGAAACGTGCGAGCCCACTCAAGCGGGCGTTCATGCAGCCCGTCGGAGACTGGGGTGTTGTTCAGGTAAAAGTGGACCCGCCCAAAGTCGGTGTCAGACTCGCCATCGTGCACCACGAAGTAGTACATGATCAGATTCGCGATGGCCTCGCCCACCACCTCAGTAAGCGCGTCCAAGAACCTCTCGTTGTCGAGCAACCCGGCTTCCTTAAGCGCCGCATGAACAACGGAAGTGGGGCCCTTCGCGCCCATCCATTCATTTGTCCACATGGTCTTCAATGGCAGGTGTCCGTGAACCAACTTTTCCATCAGCATCGCCTGTTCGCGCGTCACCGTGTCCTGGGTTGTTTTCAGCAACTGCTCCAAGGCAATCTGACTTGGATCATCCTCTAACCGCTTGTCTTTCATATGTCCTCCGATGATGCTGGTACGTACGTTAAACCAATACCAACTCGGGCAACCCCGCAAACCACGCCGCTCCACCTAAACGTGAGACGCATCGCCGTCTCAGTTTATGCAATGAAGAGTGGAGAGAGCCTCAGTCAGCCAGAACAATGGCGCAACGCACCAGTGGCGTCGAAACTTTGAAACGTTCCACAACGGGCGAAGCATCTCAAGTGTCAACAGCAACGCCCTCGCCAACGCCACGACGGGCGACATCGGCCTCTACGACTGCATCCTAACGAGCGTGTGCGGTCGCTCCGCCACTCAAGCGGCAGCGGCAAGTGTCGAGCCGCTGCCCGAGTGCCCGGGTTTCTGCGACGACATTGACTTCAAAAACGACGGCAGCGTCTTCGATCCTTGTGACATCAATGCGTTCTTGCTGGCTTCTCCGAAGGTCCCTGCACGACATGCGGCGAGTGATGAGCCTTCTTCAACGTAGAGAAAAAGGCCCTGGTATTCAGGGCTTCTTTCGTTGAGTCGGCGATCAACGATGTCGGGCCAATGTTGTAGTTGCAATGTGTCCTTCGCGCAAGCGAAGGCGACCACCAGCTGCGCGAATCACACCTTGCACCACCGCCCTCGCTCGCGCGATGAGCCCCGTTGGACCTCACACCGCCGGCGCCATCTGCCTGACCAGCCCTCCGCGGTCTTCGACCAGCACCTCATCCGCCTCCGTCAAAAACAACCCATGATCCACCACGCCCGGCACGTGGTCAAGGTCCAGCGCAAGCTGCTCCACGTTGCGCCCCGTGATCCGCATGTCCAGCACCATCCCGCCGCCGTCTGTGATCACGGCTTCGTTGTCCATGTTCTTGCGGACCACGCCCGAAAGGCCCAGGTTTCGCAAGCGATCGCGGATGCTGGCGACACCGAAGGGGATGATGACCACCGACAGCAGGCCGCGCGAGCCCAATTGCTCGACGACCTTGTCCTCGTGGGTCATATAGACGCAGCGCTTCGCGGCGTGGGCCACGAGGCGTTGGCGGGTGATGGCGCCGTGGGCGCCCTTCATCATGCGGAGCTGGTTGTCGCACTCGTCCGCGCCGTCGAAGAGGTAATCGATCTCGGCCGTCTCGTTGAAGTTGGCCATGCGCAGGCCGATTTCCCGCGCGAGTTCTTCGCTGGCGAGGCTGGTACCGACGCAGGTGATCTCCAGGTGCTCAAGTTGCACGCGCCGCGCCAACGCGCGAATCGCCCGGCTTGCGGTGCGGCCCGTGCCCAGGCCGACGACCATGCCGCTCTGGATCGGCGCGATCGCGGCTTGCGCCAGCGCGTCGTGCTCGACGGGTCGATCCGTCGGCTTGGTCGCGTCGGCCGCCGCGTAGGGCATGCCCGGGTTTGCGCCGCCAAAAAGTCTGCGAGAAATAGGGTCGGACATGGAACAGCCTCACACGCCGGGAAACCACGACCGGCACAAACACGATAGCCGCCTGATCGGAGGGGAATAGCCGTCGTTTCAGGAAGATTCCATGTGCAACGGCTCGTCCCAAGACCGCGACCCGATCTCCTGATCAATCGAACTTGATGCCCTGCGCCAGGGCCAGCTTGGTGCCGTAGTGCACCGTGTTGGTCTGGCGACGCATGTACGCCTTCCACGAGTCCGAGCCGGATTCGCGACCCCCGCCGGTTTCCTTCTCGCCGCCGAAGGCACCGCCGATCTCCGCGCCGCTGGTGCCTGCGTTCACATTCGCGATGCCGCAGTCGCTGCCCGCGGGGCCCAGGAACCGCTCGGCCGAGCGCATGGAGTTGGTGAAGATCGACGACGACAGCCCCTGATCGACGCCGTTCTGCATCGCAATGGCCTGGTCCAGGGTCTTGAACGAGAAGACGTACAGGATCGGCGCGAAAGTCTCTTCGCGAGCAATAGCCAGTTCGTTGCTCGCGGGCGCCCGGATGATGGTCGGCTCCACGTAGTTGCCCGGCATGCTGAGCGTGTTGCCGCCCGCGAGCACCGTGCCCCCCTGCTGCTTCGCCGCGGCGACGGCGTGCTTGAAGCCTTCGACGGAGCGCTGGTTGATCAACGGGCCGATCAGATTGCCCTCGATGGTCGGGTTGCCGATCTTGAGTTGCTTGTACGCACGCACCAGACGCCCGCACACGTCATCAACGATCGACTCATGAACGATCAGGCGCCGCGTCGTCGTGCAACGCTGGCCCGCCGTGCCCGCCGCGCCAAAGACGACGGCTGGAATGGCGAGGGCAAGGTCCGCGTCCTGATCGATGATGCACGCGTTGTTGCCGCCCAATTCAAGCAGGCAGCGGCCCATGCGCTGCGCGACGATGCTGCCCACTCGCTTGCCCATCCGGCACGAACCCGTGGCGGAAATCAGCGGCATGCGCTTGTCAGCAACCATCCGCTCGCCCACCACATCATCTGTGCCGATGACGAGCGTAAAGATGTCCCTGTGGCCCATGCGGGTCGCCACGCGCTGCGCGAGAGCGTTGCTGGCGATTGCCGTGAGCGGGGCGAAGAGGCTGGGCTTCCACACAGTCGTATCGCCGCAGACCGCGGCGAGCATGCTGTTCCACGCCCACACAGCGTTGGGGAAGTTGAAGGCGGAGATCACGCCAATGGGGCCCAGCGGGTGCCACTGTTCCATCAGGCGGTGATCACGCCGCTCGCTGGGCATGGTCAGGCCATACAGCTGGCGCGAGAGGCCGACGGCGAAGTCGGCGATGTCGATGGTCTCCTGCACTTCGCCCCAACCTTCTTGCAGAATCTTGCCCACTTCGAGCGCGACGAGGCGGCCCAGCGCCTGCTTGTGCGTGCGGAACTCATCGCCGATGGCGCGAACGACCTGCCCGCGCTCGGGCGCGGGGACCAATCGCCAGGTTTCAAAGGCCTTGACGCTCGCTGCGACGGTCTGCTCATACGTCTCAGCCGTGTCGAGCGTGATCGTCGCGAGCTTCGCGTTGTCGATCGGGCTCAGCACATCGGCCGTCGCTCGCCCCGCAATTGGCGATGCAGGCAGGTATCGAGCAACTTCGGAATCGCCGGAAAGGCCCATGGAACCAAGCAGTTCTTGAAGCATGAGCAAGGGTACGCACGAGAGACATCCGCCCACTCGGCGCGAAGATCACCCCGCGTCACTTTGCCGCCAGATATCGCTCGCGCCGCTCCGTACGCAGCACACCTGAGACGTACGATGACACCCAAAGTCACCAAACCCGCTCATTTTCCCTATTCGCTTTGCTGCTTTTCGCTTTCGCCCCCGCATGTCAAAAGAACGTCAATCTCTCCAAGTCAAGGCCGAACGCGTCGTCGTCGCCGCCGTGCGTCTGCCTGATTCCATGTTTGATCCCCGCGATCCGTTCGGCGAGCTTCGCTCGCTTGCCGAGCAGGCCGGTGCCGTGGTCGTTGGCGAGCTTTCCCAGAAGATGGAAAAGCCCAGCGCGGCGACGTACATGGGCTCAGGCAAAGTCACCGAACTCAAGGCTCTGTGCGAAGCGCTGGACGCCAAGACGATCCTGTTCGATCACGACCTCTCGCCCCGCCAGATCAATGCGTTGGAAAAGGCCACGCTGCGGAAAGTCGTGGATCGCAGCGAACTGATCCTGGATATCTTCGCCAGCCGCGCGACGACCACCGAAGCCAAGCTTCAGGTCGAACTCGCGCAGCTCGAGTACACCGCCCCGCGCATCCGCGCCATGTGGAGCCACCTCGAACGCATTTCGGGCGGCGTGGGTAGTCGCGGCCCGGGCGAAATGCAGATCGAAATCGACCGGCGCCTCGTCGCCGACCGCAAGGTCGCATTGCAGCGCGAGCTCGAAGGCATCCAGGCCCGAAGGCGCCGCGAAGTCGCCGCCCGCAAGCGCGAGCACTTCACCGTCGGCCTCGTCGGCTACACCAACGCCGGCAAGAGCACGCTCTTCAACACGATGACGGCGGGCGGTGCGTATGCCGACGATCGCCTCTTCGCGACGCTCACGACCCGCACCCGCGCCTGGGAAGTCGGCGGCGGCCTCACGGCGATGCTGTCGGACACCGTCGGCTTCGTGCGCGACATCCCCACGCACCTCGTCGCCTCATTCAAAGCCACGCTCGAAGAAGCCACCCACGCCGACATTCTGTTCATCGTGCTCGACGTCTCCGACCCCGCCTGCGACATCCAGTACAACACCGTGCAGCGCGTGCTCGATGACCTGATGGACGAAATCGCCAAGAGCCCGCACGCCGAGGACAAGGCCTGGACGCCCCCCAAGCGCGTGCTGCTGCTCAACAAAGCCGATCAACTCGCCGACAACCGCGAGTTGCTGGTCTGGCAGCAAAAGGTGCCCGGCAGCATCCCGCTCTGCGCCCTCCCCAGCCCGCCCGGCAAGCCCCCATGCTGGCACGCAGGGCAGCAGGCAATCACCGACCTCGTACGCGAAACCATGCAGGGCGGCATCGAGACGTTCGACGTCGTCGTGCCCCTCGCCGACGCGAAGACGATCAACATGATCGAGCGCCAAGGCGAGATTCTCGCTCGCGAGTACGCGATGGACGCGTCGCCCCCGACGGTTCGCCTGCGAGCCAAGATCGGGCGTCGCCAACTCGCACAGCTTCGCAGCGCAGGAGCGCGGCTCGCCGCAACAACCCAGAAGGGCGGCGCGGTGGACTTGACGTTCCGGCCGGATCCGGATGCGCGGGCGACGTGGGGACGGTGAAGAAGAGACGAAGAGACGAAGAGAAGAAGAGACGAAGTGAAGAAGTGAAGAAGTGAAGAAGACACAAAGTGTGGTTCCTCACTCCTTCTTCGGTGCGCCGAGCATGTAGTCGTAGCCTTTGCCTTCGCGATCTCGACCGAGGGCATGGAATCGTTCGCCTTCCTTCGCTGGCACTTTGCCGCCGTCGTCGGTGTTGTCCAGGCCCGCCGAGTACAGCACATACGTCGAGCCCTCGGCTCGATACAGCAGCCCGATCGTGGAGAACGGATCGGCCGGGATGAAGCTCGCCTCCACGGGCACCAGATCGCGCAGGGCCGCGGGGTATGCGCCAGTACGGATGCGATGGCGTTCGAGCGCGATCAAGAGGCGCGTGCCGATCACGTCCAAGTGCAGTTGATCGCTCGTACGCACCGCAGACCACAATGGCGGTGCCACCATTCTCATGAACAACTGGGTTCTTGGCAGCTTGTCGATCTCGATCGCTGGCGTCGTCTTGCGCTGCTGCACCGTCGCCTTGGACCGCTCGGTCTCCTGCTGAAAGTACTCGTTCGCCAGCTTCACCGTCGCCTCGCGCCCCGCAACGAACGATCCCATGACATCCGCAATCCGATTGCGAGGCGGGTTGAGGGGCATTGCGAGACGCTCGAACTGCGACAGCACAAGCCGCCCCCCGCCACTGCCATCGTCCGTAAAGCACCACTGCACGCTGTCCATGAGAAAGAGCCGCTCGTTCTCTATCGTGTGCTCCATCGGCGGCACTCGCTTGTGTGCGCCCAGTTCATCGATACCCAGTTGCCGCACGATCGCCGCGTCAAAGGCGCGGAGGGCCGCTTCGTCGGGCGAGGTATGCGCGAGGATCGTCCGCATCCGTTCGTTGGCCAGCGAGATGATCGCGATGCCCACCAGCCGATCAATCAGCGTCGTCTGGACCATCATCACCCGTCCCAGACCCAGCATCCGCTCGTACCACTGTGCCGAGAGTTCCCAGCGTTCGTCCAATGCTGCGAGTTGCATTTGCGCACCCATCGTGCGAGCCATCGCCCGCACGGGCGAAAGCGGCGGCATCGTCCATGCGATGAGCGGCTGGCCCTTGGGCAGCGTGCGATAGCCGCGGGCGTTGGGGAGCATCGTGGTTCGCTCCAGTGCGCTGCGAACGTCCGGCAGAAGTGACACGTCACGCATGCGCTGACGCGTCGCCTCGCTCACGGTGAACGCATTGCCAGCGAAGAGATGATCGGGCCAGCGCTCGCCCGCATAGCCATCCGGCGCGGCGGGAAACTCTTTGGCCACGCTCTTCCACGACGCCTCCAGTTCATCCGCGATCCGCATGATCACGTCCCACTGATTGGGCGTGGGCGGCACCCCGTCGGCGGTCGCAATCTGCGCGATGGTCCGCTGCTCCAGTTCGGTCGCGTAATCGGTCGTGGGCGAGACCTTCGCCGTCACGCCCCGCACGACGAACCACGCCAGCAGCACCACCAGGACCACGCCCACCAGCAGCGTGATCTTGCGAGCCCTGCTCATCGGTTGTCTGCCGGCCCCGCGGCGTGCACTGTCGTCGCTCATGCTCCATCATATTGAGATCTTCGGGAGAAGCAGCGGCTCGCGTTACGGCCGTACTCGTTTCGCCCCGGCGAGCCGATACAGCGTTTCGGGCACTCCCAGCGACACCGGCACGACCGCGCCGCGATACGACGTAGCCCCGCGCGCCAGCAGTCCCGGCTTGATCGCCGCGAACGTCGCCGTGACGTCGGCACGCACGATGGCGTTCTGCCAACCCTTGGGCACGCCCCGATCCGCATGCATGCCGCTGGGCAGGTCCAGCGACAGCACCAGCGGGCCCGGAGCATCTTGCCGAGCGGCGTTCACAGCATCAACCAGCCCCAAAGCCTCGGCCCCAACCGGCCGATCGAGCCCCGTGCCGAACAGACCATCCACCACGAGCGTCGCATCACGCATCGCCCGCGCCAGTGCGTCGCGCCGAGCCGCGCTCGCGCCTTCCCACACGTCCACTCGCACGCCAAAGCCCTCAAGCATCGTCCGCTGCGCGACCGCATCGCCCTTGAACTGCTCGCGCAGCGCAATCACGCGAACGCGCTTGGCCTCGAACCCATCCGCCCGCAGCAATCGAGCCATCGCCAAAGCATCGCCGCCGTTGTTGCCCGGACCTGCGATCAACACGACGGAGCCGGGCACGTCGAGCACACGACCGCGCCCGCGTGCCTTCGCGCTTCGCACATCACCGCGTGCCGCTTCGCTCGCCGCCCGAAGCATCACCTTCGCCACAGCCACCGCGCCCATCGCCGCGTGCTCCATGAGCAGCAGCGAAGGAATGCCAAAGCGTTCCGTCGCCAACGCATCAAATCGCCGAGCCTGCGCGGCGGTCAACACCCACGCGCCAGCGTCGACAGCGTCCTTCTTCACTTGAGACTCTCAAGCCGCGACCGGATCACTTCCTTGTCCGCATCGCTGGCCTTGCCGCGGGCCAACTCCAGCGTCGCCCGCGCCCCGGCGTTGTCGCCCGCCGCCGCCTGCACGCTCGCGAGCACCAGGAACGTTTCGGTTTCGTCGGCCGGGGCCGCTGCGACGGCGGCTTCGGCGAGCCGCCTGGCCAGTTCAAGATCGCGCAGGTCGCCCTCGGATTCGAGCAGCAAACGGGCCTGCTCCCGCAGCGCGAGCGAACTGCCCTTGAACTTCTCGACCGACACGTTGCCCCATTCCTTCGCGAGCTTCGCGTCCTTGAGTTCCTTCACGAGAATCCGCATCTTCGCCACAGACGTGGGCGCGAACATCACGGGGTCGATCTCGATGATGTTGTCCGCGATTTCGAGCGCGGCGTCCCAGTCCTTGGCCTGCACCCGCTGCTGCAGTCGCGTGGCCATGCGCATGCCGATCTGGCGGTTGTCCTCGCGCTGCTTGGCGGCTTCCTGTTCCTTCGCGGGGTCAAACGTGCCCGCGACAATCTTCGCGAGCGCGTCGTCCAGGCCCATCATCGGATGCCCGATCCACGCGATCTTGCCTTCCTTGTCGATCACAAACACTGTCGGGATCGTCGATCGCCCCGCTCCGTTCATCCAGCGTCGGGCCAGATCGCCATTGTCGCCGCCGTAGCTGATCGAGTACGCGATGGTCTCGCTGGTCTGCACGAAGTCGCGCACGCGATCGACCAGGGCTTTGTCCGCGCGCATCTCGGTCTCCCAGATCGAGATGCCGTGCACCTTGACGCTCTTGTCCTTGTACTTCTTCGCCAGTTCGCTCATGTGCGGCATCGCCTTGATGCATGGCCCGCACCAGGTTGCCCAGAAGTCGATCACGTAGATGGTGCCGGGCTCAAACCGCTCGAGCTTCTCGCCAGACACCGAAACCAGTTCCGCGATCGACGGCGCAGGATCGCCCGGCCCCAATAACTTGGGCAACACCGGATTGATCACCGAAGGCTTGGCGTCCTTGGCGGGCTGCGATTGCGCGGGAGTGAGTTGCTCCGCACCCGTCCCATCCGTCTTGGGCTGCTCCGGCTCGCGCGGCGCGGGCTGCGCAAACGCCAGCCCGCTCAAAAGCATGCCAAAGCCACCCAAAACCGCCATCACTCGCCGCTTGCACTGCTTCACGCAATCTACTCCCAATTCCACCCACTACCACAGTCACACATCATCACCGAACACTTCAAGAACAGCCGTACCCCCGCACTTTCGCACCCTCGCACCGACGCTCTTTCGCACTCCCCTACGACGCCCCCCGCCCCGCCCGAGTTCCCGAATTCCCCATCGACCATTCATCCCCCCACCCGCGAGGATGCGAACAATACCACGTGGCCGCCGCCTCGGGCACAACTCGGACCCGCCCCACCTCCGCCCTTGTCGCGGGCGCTGCTAGTCTGGTGGTGCACGCCGGGCTTGCGATCCTGATCCTGAAGACGCCTCTGCCCGCGGCCCAGCCGCAGGAAAGCTGGACGACCGAAGTCAACTTCGCGGGTACGGGCTGGAACGAGTACGCCGAGAGCCCCAAACTCGCAACGCCGCCCCAGGCCACGCCTCCCGACGCCGCGCCGCAGCCGACAGAGTCTCGCGATCAGCCCCGCGACCAATCGCAGCCCCAACCCGAACCCCAATCCCAGCCCCAACCCCGGGAGCGCTTTGTCCGTCCCGGCATTGACGAATCAACCTCCCCCGACAGCCCCGCGTGGCTCGGTGCTGCCCAAGCCACGCCTCACGAGGCACCGCTCTCGCAGGTGGACCAAGCCGCGCAATCGATGGACCCGGGCCTGCCTGGCACGCCCGGCACGGACGCCCCCGACGCCTCCGAATCCCCCACCGCATCGCAGCAGCCTGGAAGCCCGCCGCCTGCTGAGGCTGCTGCCGCGCCTGCAGGCGGGCCCGCGACTCCGACGCCGCAAGCCGCGTCGAAGCCGCCCGCTGAGCCCGCGCCACTGGTAGCGACTCCTCCTGCGCCAGTTGCTCCGCAGCCCGCGCCCATCGCGCCGCGGCAGCCGACTCCGCAGCCGGAGCAGCAACAACCCGTACAACCTGCCGCGCAACCTGCCGCGGGACCGATCCAAACCGATCGCGCCAACCCCGCGCCAGGCGATGAGTTCGCCACGCCCGTCACGCCCGCCAAGCCTGAGCCAATCACGCCCGAACCACCGACAATCGAGCGCCCAGAGCCGATCATCGAGCCGCAACCCGCGCCCGTCGAACCGGCGGAAGTCGCGAAGACCGAGCCAACGCCGATCGAACCCGCGCCGCCCGAGCCTGCGCCGGTTCAGCCAGCGCCCGAAGCTGTGCAACCGGACGCCGCGCCTGCGGAATCGGTGCCTGCGAGTGCGCCGACGCCCGCCGCGGCCGCCGAACCCTCGCCATCCACAGCCGCGCCGGGGCCGGCGACCAACGTGCTGGGTGCGCCGTCCAACGCGTCATCGCCTGCGTCTGGCGAGGGCGGCAATCTTCGCATGCCGGGGCCTCGCAGCGACGCGGAATCGGTCGCGGCGTCGCGCACGGTTTCGATGACTTTCAAGCCGGGCCAGCCGCTCGCGGGCAAGGGCCTGCGGGTGCGTCCTGCGCCGCTGCGGTTGGCGCACATGACGCGGATGACCGCTTCGCCCCGCAACCCGATCATCCTGATCAAGTTCAATCGGCGCGGCATCGTGACGGACGTTGAGTTTGAGAACAACCAAGGCACCGGGTTCCCCGATGTCGACGCGCCGCTGCGCGACTCCATCTTCCGCTGGACCGCGAGCGGCAAGGTGCTGCAAGACCTGCCCACCTACGACCCCGACGCACGCGTGACGCTCAAACTCGAGTACATCTTCCGCGAGTAGTGTTCGCGGCGCAACAAGCGATTCGGACGCAGCACCCCGTTCATGCCCGAGCCGATGCACACCTCCATGCACGATTCCAAGCGAGATTTTGCGAGCAAGAGATTGCAACGACGCTGCGTGCTCGCGTGCTGCGGCGTCCTCGCTACGACATTCGCGACGCCCCACGCGACGTCGCAGCAGCAGAACCAGAATCTCAATCAACCGGCTCTGCGCGAAGTTGATCAGCAGGTTCAGGGGCGCAACGACCTCGCGGCCAGCACTCGCAAGCCGTTCAGCGACCTGCGGCTGCCGCTGAACTTTGACCGCCTCTACGAAGTCGATTCCTCCGCGATCCGCTCGCGTGCTGGGATTCAAGGCCGAGCCTTCGCCCGCGCGAGCGGCGGCCTTGTCGCGGTTTTCCCTCGCACCGACAATCGCCGGCTTGCTCCGGGCGTCGAGGTCGTGAGCGTGCCGCCTGGCACGGTGTACCTGTTCGCCGACACCGCCACATGGACCGGCATGACCACCGACCGCAGCCGGACCAGTTCGCCCAATTCGCTGGTGCAACGCATCGAGCAGCAGCCGCTGCCGGCCAACCCGTTTGCGAATCCGCCCGTGCCGGCGAAGCAAGTCTCCGAGGCCGACGCGCTTGCTCAGACCAAGGACGACATTGTGCCGTCGGGGCCGACGATCTGGACGAATGAGCAGTGGCGGGCGGGACGCGTGGGTGCGTTGCTCGATCGAGCGTTGGCGGGGAGGTAGGGAGCGGGAAAGTGCGAAAGTGTGGCGGTGCGAAAGTGCGAAAGAGAAGAGCGAGGGGTGGGGAAGAGAAGAGACGAAGAGACGAAGAGACGGAGAGACGGAGTGGGGAAGAGCGATGGAGCGATAGTCTGGGCGCGTGTGGGCGCACTTGGACTGCGACGCTTCCTGACGGGTGCGTTTCGTTTGGCACACTTGGGATTGGTTCTCAGGGCACGCGCGGACGGGCAGCTCGGTCTTGGGGTTGGCCTTGCGGCAACCCCGACACCTCCATAGATCCGGCGTGACTGACGGGCGAAGCGACACTCGCGCGCGATTGGGTTCACCGCTGCGGGAGCCTTGCTGCTCCTTCGGGAGGAGTTGGCGTGTGGGCGGCTGTCCTTTCGGCAGCCGCTTGGCGCAGTTCGCGTCCTTCCGAAACGCTTCGACCGTATCGCTCGACACACCTTGCTGTGCGGCCTGAAGGATCTGGCGGGGCTGCCTCGGGTGGGGTAGGGTTTGAGGGAGAGGCGCGACACCTTTGGTGGAACGCCACAGGTTCTGGTCTACGAAAGACTCGTTCCTGTGCTCGGGGCGAAGCGATCGCCTTTGAGGTCCGCTCTCTACCGACACCACCGCCAAAGAAACGCCAGAGACGGGCCGCCAAGCTTGGTGGGCCGGGCGATGCGGTAGTATGACGTGGATTTCTAGGAACGCAAGGGGAGAGGAGTGAAAGGAGATCAGAAGCGCGCACAAGGATGGTTGTTTGGGGTGATGCGCGCACAAACGTGGTTGTTCGGGGCGGGATCGCGGAGGGGCGGAGGGGGAGCGGAGGAACGCGGAGATCGGGAGGCGGCGGTGTGGCGAGCCCGTTGCAATCGGCCGCGATTGTGATGGCGTTGCGATAGTCGGGTGGGCATGCCGGCGGTGATTCGCCACAAGCATCGCCGCCCAGAGCGGCGGCGAAGCATGTGGCACGGGTGAAAAGATCCCATCAGCTGTTTCGCGAAGCCGACCCGTGCCACCCGCCGAATACACAAAGTACTTGTTTATATTAAATAGTCATTTACTACCACTGCCGCACAAGGTCAAACGATATCCCACTCATACCGCATTCCTTACAAATTGTGACAAAATTAAAATCGTCGTTTACAAAATCATCAAAACAAAAAAGATCTCCAGAATGACTTTCGCGCAATTGGAAAAGAAAGGGCGGGAGTCGTTCCCATGAGCACTCCTCCGGAAGCCCATCTAGAACAACAGGATTAAGCAGACAGAAATACTCTTTATTGTATCGCAATGCGATCTGTTCGCATCCCAATAATGAGCGATAAAATCTAATGGAACTCGACAGCCACTCAGCTCTTAACACCAGTCCGCCAATTTCCGTTGTTAACGCCGCTTCCCAATTCTGATTGAACGGCAATGACATATACTCAACGCCCAATATACTTTGCGGAAGTCTACCAATTTTAGCACTTCCATCAAGCGGCCAAAGGATATCCCTGTGCTCCTGCACTACGAATCGAAG
>JALHOJ010000085.1 GCA_022843045.1 Phycisphaerales bacterium | reverse complement strand
GCGGAGCGAGTCAGGGCGCGAGGGATCGAAGACCCAGAGGGTGACTTGGCTGATGTAGCGAGAGAGGGTTTCAAGCGTCTCGCGCAGGAAGGGGAGTTTGGCAGGCTCGACCACGAGCAGGATGCGATGCTCGGCGACGGGCTTGCCGCTTGCCATCGCGGCGGCTTGGGCGGTGGTAAGGCCCGAGAGCATCGCGGCGAGGGCGCTGAGGTCGTCGCTGACAGGGCGGGCGTGCATGCCGGGGCGAGTCAGGGCCCGCACGAGATTGGCGTCGTGGTTGTAGCCTGGAGGCGCCCACAACACACACCTCGCGGAACGCGCGGGAGAGGAGCGGGATGGGGCATCTGTGGGCACGTGGAATCGTAGCGCAGGATGTGCGCCGGTTGGGTGGGGTGTTGAGTGGGATGACGAAGACACGGTCAGGGCAGAACGGTGTTGATGGCGGCGATGGACCTGTTGTAATGGGCGCATCACCAATTGCTTCGCCGTTCATGGCGATGGCGGAGCATCCGCCACGCGTTGAGCACGTGACGCAGGCCATGCTGCAACGAGCCTCTGGTCGAGGTGGCCAGAGGACTCGCGCCCTGGAAGGGCATGTCAGTTGGTAATGGCCTTAGGCGTTGTCGAGCAGTTCAACGCTCTCAAACTTCTTCCCCTCCAGCATCTCCAAGCTCGCCCCCCCGCCCGTGCTGACGTGGCTCATCGCACTCGCAAGGTGGAACTTCTCCACCGCCGCCGCGCTGTCGCCGCCCCCCACGATGCTGGTCGCGCCGCCCTTGGTCGCCTCGGCGATCGCCTTTGCGACTTGCTGCGTGCCCGTGGCGAAGGGGAGGAACTCGAAGACGCCCATGGGGCCGTTCCAGACGATGGTCTTGGCCTTGCGGATGGCCATGGCGTACTTGGTCTGGGTCTTGGGGCCGATGTCCAGGCCCATGAAGCCGTCCTTGATATGTTCGTCGTAGACCTCGATGTCGCCCGCGTCTTCGCTGAACTGGGTCGAGCAGACGTGGTCAACCGGGAGGAGCAGTTCGCACTTGCTTCGCGCGGCGAGGTCGATGATCTTCTTGGCGTCCGCGATACGGTCGGTTTCGACCTTGCTGGTGCCGATCTTCTTGCCCAGCGCGGCGAGGAACGTGTACGCCATGGCTCCGCCAACGATGATGGTGTCGGCCTTGGGCAACAGGTTCTCGATGCAGCCCATCTTGTCACTGACCTTCGCGCCGCCCAGGACGACGATAAAGGGCTTGGCGGGCTTTTCGATTGCCGCGTGCAGGAACTTGAGTTCCTTCTCAACCAGGAAGCCCATCACGCGCGGCTTGCCAGTCATCGCCTTGGGCACGCCCACCATGCTGCCCTCGGCGCGATGGCTGGTGCCAAAGGCGTCGTTGCAGTAGGCGTCGCCGTACGCGGCGAGTTTGGCGCAGTATTCAGCTTCGCCCTTCTTCTCGCCCTTGTTGAAGCGGACGTTTTCGAGGAGCATCACTTCGCCGTCCTTGAGGCCCGCAACACCCGCAGCGGCGGCGGCATCGACGGGGTCTTGGCCGGCGAAGACGACGGGCTTGCCAAGCAACTGGCTGAGCTTGTCCGCGGCGATCTTGAGGCTGAATTCCTTCTCAAAGCCCTTGCCTTCGGGGCGACCCAGGTGGCTCATCAGGATCGCGCGCCCGCCGCGGTCCAGGACGGACTTGATGGTGGGCAGGGCTTCGCGGATGCGGCGATCATCGGTGATGACGCCATCTTCGATGGGCACGTTGAAGTCGACGCGGATGAGGACTTTCTTGGACTTGACGTCGATCTGGGCGATGGTTTTCTTGGGCATGGGGGAGGATAGGGGAAGCGGGGGCGAGGTGTCGAGGTGGTGGGGTGCGCTCCCGTATGTTGTTTGGAACGGTGACTCCTACTGCAATATCAGTCGCACAAACCGCGGACGGTGGTCAGAGCCGATGTTGGGGCCGACTTCGCTTTCGATCACGCGAAGGCCACGCACGAGGGCGTGGTCGAGACGAATGCCAGGGAAGTAGCGGAGCACGCCGACGTCGGGCCAGGTGTGGCCAAGTCCCCTCCCGGCGAGCGTGTGCGCGTCGTGCAGGCCTGCGTCGAGCAGCAGTTGGACATGGCGGCTGTTTTCGGTTGCGTTAAAGTCGCCAGCGAGCAGGATGGGACGACTCTCCTCCCGGACCAACCTCTCGAAAGCTGCAAACTGGATGCGCTGTTCGCGAAAGTGGGCGAGTGAGCCCGGAGAGGTTGTGTGGACATTCTGCACCACGACCGGTGTGCCGTCGAGATCGATCACGACGCGGATCTGAGGATCGTGCAAGCCGACGATACCGGTCCGGCGGGGGCTCTTGTCACGGACTTCCTGCGGCAGGTACTCAACGGGCGGCTCGATGAAGGGTCGTTTGCTGAAGATCGCCTGTCCGAAGGCATGATCGCGCATCTGACGGACGGCGTGGGGAAATCGCTCAAGCAGACGCGGGCCCAGCATGCGATTCCAAGTGGGCGTGAACTCCTGGAGCAGCACGATATCGGGATCGACGCGCTGGATGTACGCCCAGGCGGCTTCAACGTCGTTGTTGCTGACGAGTACGTTCATGGACACAACGCGCAGCTCGCTCAACGGATCAGAAGACTGCGCGCTGGCGAGCGCAGTGTGCTGGCGCGGCAACACCATTGACGCGATGGATGCCAGCTTTGGCCAAGCAAAGGCCAGGACGCAGCACGCAACCGCAATGCTCAGCCACCGACGCCTCATCAGGATGGCGAGCAGCAGAAATGGCGCGAGGGCGATCGCTGCGTGCAGCGTGAAGGTTCGGAACATGAACACGACATAGGCGAAGACGGTTCGGGCTGGCGAGGCGTCTTCCATCGCGACGCGTTCGAGCCAGATGCAGGCGAGCACGACCGCGCTCGCGAAGACCACGATCCATTGCAGCACGATCAGCCCACGCTTTGCGGCTGGTGTGGGGCGGAGCCACTCTCGCACCGTCTTCTTCCCCGCAGCCGAACGATCATCACGCATGGCTGCACATACGCCTCCGGGCCCGCCGCGGGTTCGCGCGGCGTGCGGTTCTACGCTGCTGTATGGCGCGTTTCATCTCACACATGATGGTTCTTGCTGGATTCGCATGGTGGCCGCTGTATCTTGGCGGGTCGTGCTTTGGGCAGACGCCTTTGCCGACTGCGCCGACGCCGGCGAAGGACGCGTTGCTGCTCGCCGACGCGCGAGCGGGGGTGGTCAGCGGGTTGGCGGCAATCAGTGCGCCGGGGAATCCGGGCGGGCTGGTGCTGATGAGCGAGGAGGCGTTTGCGATTGTGGCGACGGAAACCGGAGAGGTGGTCGTGGCCGGTGGGATGCTGGGGCAGGGGCGGGTGGTGGTGTTTGGGCATCCGGGGTATCTGGAGGAGGCCGCGCTGAAGGGCAAGCACGGGGAGCAAACGCGGGCGCTGATCGGACGGGCGATTGCGTGGGCGGCGGGGGATGATCCGGCCGGCGCCGAAGCCACGACGATCAAGGTGTCCGGCGCAAGCGAAGGATGGGTCAAGGGGCTAGGCCGCGACGACCTGCAGTGGAGCAGCATGGATTGGATTCAGCGGGCACTTTTCAACTTGAACTACGAACGTCCGACGTGTGAAGTGTTGATCGGACAGACGCACGGCTTGAACAACGAAAGGGATCGCGAAGCGGTTGCGCGTCTGGTCGCGAATGGCACCGGCCTCGTCACCGCCGGGCTGGGTTGGGGCTGGCTGCAGCTCAACCCGGGCAAGACGATTCAGGAGCATCCTGGGAACCTGCTGTTGCGGGAAGCGGGCATCGCGTTTGCCGATGGGATCGTGGATGAGGATGCCGACGATGGGTATGTGATTCATGCGATCACGCCCGAAGCCACGAACGCGGCGTTGGCGATGGGAGCATTGAAAGAATGGCTTGCGGCCGGATCACCTCGCCCGGACTCCAAGGCGGCGAACGCCAAAGAGCAGGCTCGGGCGCATGCGAAGCGGATGGAGGGAATGGTCGAATCGATTCGACGCGCGCTGTCGGTGACGCCGCAAACCGAGAATGGCGTGGAGTCGTTTGGCGGACGCGTGGACGCATTGATCGCGGCGCACGCGACAGACCTGGACGCGACCTTTGCGACGATGCACGAGAAAGGCCTGCGAGCCCGCGAGCATCCCCTCGCGCTGCTGGCGGTCGATCGCTTCGTCACGCGCGAAGCGGCGGCCAAGCCCGAAGACGTGCGCGCTTTCGCAGGACACGTGGGATTTCCGGGCCCAGTAGCCAAGGACGCGGATCGGTCGGAGCGAGAGGTGGTTGTTGATGCGTCGATGCCGGGGTGGCGGGCGACGGGGTTGTATGTGCCGGCGGGGGAAGCGGTGAAGGTTGAATTGGTGTTGCCGGAGGCGGCGACGGGGCTGGACCTCGGTGCGCTCGCGCTGCAGGTCGGATCACACCTCGACCCGGCAACTCGGCCGCCCCTCAAGCGGTTGCCAGTGGTGACAAAGCGATTTGCCGCGACGCGTGGGGACGATGGGAGCGATGAAAGCCGTGCGTGGACCGCGACGCTCGCTTCAAGCGTCGGCGGTTTGCTTTATGTGGACGTGCCGACAGGCCCGGAGTTGAAGGACCTTCGCCTCCGCGTGCGCGGCGCGGTGCAAGCCCCCCATTTCGTGCTCGGTCAGACGACCAACGAAGCGTGGCGGGAATCGATCCGCAACGCTCCGGCACCTTGGGCCGAACTCGAGAGCCGAGAGATCGCGCTCACGATTCCAAGCACGCTCGCTCGCACGATTGACGACCCCCAGGCGGTGCTGGAGACATGGAATCGCATCGTTGCGTCGCACGCAAGTCTCGAGCCCCGGCGGCTGAACGGCCTGGGCGATCGGCAGGCTCGCTATGTGCCAGACATCAGCGTGTCGTGGGGCTACATGTACGCACCAGCACACGCACCGCTGACGATCCCGCTCGAAGCAGCGAAAGCAATGGTGGATGTCGAAACACTGACCACCAACAAGCATGGCGACGTGTGGGGACTGTTTCACGAGCTCGGCCACTGGCACCAGAACGACATGTGGACCTTTGAAGGCACGGGCGAAGTGACCGTCAACATCTTCACGTTGCACGCCATCGAGGAGATTTGCGGCCAGCCAACGCCGGACGCTCGCGAGGAGACGTTCAAGCCTGAAGTGATGCTCGCGGCGATGCGCAAGCACTATGGCGAGGGCGCGCCGTTTGAGAAGTGGAAGCAGGATCCGTTCCTGGCGCTCACGATGTATGTGCAGTTGCAGCAGGCGTTCGGATGGGACGTGTACAGGGACGTGTTCGCGGAGTATCGGGGGCTGCCGAAGGACAATCGCCCGAAGACTGATGATCAGAAGCGGGATCAGTGGCTGCAACGACTGTCACGCGCGACGGGACGCAATCTCGGGCCGTTCTTCACGGCGTGGGGCGTGCCGACCAGCAATGAGGCTCGCACCAGCGTCGCGACGCTGCCCGTGTGGATGCCGGAGGGGTGGCACATTGAGCCCAAGTAGGGGCCAAGGGTGGATCGATTTCAGCACAGAGACACAGAGATGAGGAGGAAGAGGAGAGGAGACTGGGTCTGGGAGAGAGTGCGGAGCATCGCTGCCGCGTGCGGACACAGCCCACCCACCTTCTCTTCTTGCTCCTGATCTCTGTGTCTCTGTGCCGAAAATCGAAGTCTTTGTGCGTCGCTACCGCACGCCGCGGCGTCTGGTTCGCTCCGCGGCGACCAGATCGATTGCGCGTTGGGTTGCCGCGTCGATTTTGTCGTTGACGATGAAGACGTCGTAGACACCGCTGTTGCGGGCGGCGTCGATTTCGGCTTTGGCGGCGGCGAAGCGTTTCTGGATCTGGGCTTCGTCCTCGCGCTTGCGGTCGCGAAGGCGTTGGAGCAGGACTTCTTCGCTGGGAGGCAGGACGAAGATGGCGAAGGCGTCGGGTATTTGGCTTTTGACGGTGATTGCGCCTTGCACATCGATCTCAAGAATCATGAGGCGGCCGCGCCGGAGTTGCTCGACGACCGGTGCCTTGGGCGTGCCGTACTGCTTGCCGTAGACGCCGGCGGTTTCGAGGAACTCGCCCCGTGCCTTCATGGCGTTGAACAGCTCATCGGTGGTGAAGTGGTAATCGACGCCTTCGGTGTCGGCAGGGGTCCTGGCGCGAGTGGTGTAGGAGACGCTGAAGACCGAGTCGGCGATGCGGCGCTCAACGCCCCGCGTGATGGTGGTCTTGCCCGCGCCGCTGGGGCCGGAGATGATGAGCAAGAGGCCGTCGTCGGTGTCGGTGGGGAGGCGGTGGGTCATCGCGCGAAGGTAGGCCTTAGCCCGCGATCAAATCCCGCAGCACCGCCGCCCGCACCGTTACCCCATTGGTCACCTGCCGCAAAATCACGCTCCGCGGCCCATCCGCCACTTCCGCGTCGAGTTCGATGCCGCGGTTGATGGGGCCAGGGTGCATGACCACCGCGCCGGCTTTCATGCGCTCGGCCCGGGCGGCGGTCAAGGCGTAACTGGCACGGAACTCTCGGACGGACGCGATGACGGGGTTGGCGGGCGGGGCGCTGGCCGCGCCGGGGTTCTTCGCGCCTTCGTAGCGTTCGAACTGGATGCGGAGCATCATGACGCCGTCGAGGGTGGGGAGGATGGTGTCAAGATCGCTCGTGACAGCGCAGCCAAGCGACTCAAGGCTCTTGGGGGCGAGGCCTGCCGGGCCCACGCAGATGACTTCGGCGCCCAGCGTCGTCATCGCGGCGATTGCCGAACGAGCGACGCGCGAAGCAGCAACGTCGCCCACGATGGCAACGCGCAGCCCCTTCAGATCAAACGAGTCCAGCCGCTTGCTCGCCTCGGCGAGCGTGTACGTGTCCAGCAGGCCCTGGGTGGGATGCTCGTGCTTCCCATCGCCGGCGTTGAGGACGGGGATGGAAACCCGCGACGCAATCAAGGCCGCCGCCCCGGATTGGCGAGCTCGCACGACCACGGCGGAGACGCCCATGGCTTCGATGTTGCAGGCTGTATCGATGAGCGTCTCACCCTTGGAGACCGACGACGTCGACCCCAGCAAGTCAATCACGTCCGCGCCCAGCCGCTTGGCAGCAACCGTGAACGAAAGTCGTGTGCGAGTGGAATCCTCAAAGAAGAGATTCGCAACGACCTTGCCCGAGAGCGTGGAGACGGCGCTCGCGGGCGTCGCGAGCAAACCGCCCATCTCGCGCGTGCGCGTGAGCAGTCGCGTCAGTTCGCTCCGCGGCATCCCTTGAAGCCCAAGCAGGTGTCGTGGCATGGGCCACTATAGAACCGGGCGTCGCGAACTCGCCACCGGTCGCCGCAGCGCATCGCGTCACTTGCGGACTTGCCAGCCATAGACAAACCACTCGATCGTGAGCAGTACCGCCGCGGCAAGAACGAACCAGATCCACAGTTCTCTGGGCACGCGGGCTTGTTCGAACTGGGCCACGGCGCGGGTACCGACGCGGACTTCGGTCGGGGCGAGGGTTGCTGATTCGGTGAGGTCCGCGACGTTGACCGCGACCGCGCGGTCGCCAGCCCCCCCACCGCTTCCCCCGCCGCCTCGCACAACGTACAGGCCGGCACGCGGAAGCACGCCCGCGTCGAGCACTTCTGCGTTCACGTTTGGAATTGTCGCGGCGGCGCCGGTTGGTCTGGGTTCGCGAATGGTCAGGGACACGGGGCCTTCGAGTGTCACGCGGCCGGTGCCTGCGGCACGCACACGGACGGGCTGGTTGGTCGTGAAGGCCTGGCCGACGAACGAACGGGCACGAGGCGTAAGACGATCGACGACGTTGGCGAGAAACACGGCGAAGCTGGGCTGGAGGGGCCAGTTGGTGTCCACCAGATCAAACCCCACCACCACATGTTCGACGCCACCGGCCCCGCCCGTGCGGGCCTCCACCAGTGCGATGAGCGGGGTGTCGTCCGCGCGGGCCAGCACCGTCACGGCGGGGCCATCAATGTCGCCCGCGCTCCGCTCGCGGACCCGCCACGCCGCGGTGCTCCGCACGATCAAGTTGTCCAGCGGCACGCCGATCATCAGCGGATGCGTTCGCTCCCAGAAGATCGACCCCGCGCGGGGCGTAAGGGTCGGGGTCGCAGAGTCAACTTCGAGCGAACTCAGGCCGGTTTGCCCCGCGAAGCTGAGCGAGGGCGTGCGCGGTGCTCGCAACGGGGTCGCGTCTGCGAGAAACACGGTCAGGTCTGCGGGGTCGTCGGAACCGCCTTCGACAGCCGATTCGTACGCGCCGATGCCGACCCGCCGCACAGCCCGCTGGCTGAGTTCTTCCAACACATCAGTCACGAGCCAATCGAAGCCCGTGGCGGCACCTGCCTGGCCCGATGCGTTGGGCGTTGTGGCAGACGACGCGGACGACGCCCCGTCCGCCGCATCATCCGGCCCAACCACGACCACCTTGGGCTGAAACAACTCTGGCAACACCAGCGACGCAACGTTGTCGCTTGCGAGCGCGTCATCGCGGTCAATCGTGAGCGTCAACACACCCCGAGGCGACGTGGGCACTTCAAACAGCACTTGCTCTTGCCCGGGCGCGTCCCCAGCGTCTGGCGCGGCGGCGGAACTCGCACCGGCTCCGGGGACTCGCACCGCCCGTCGGGTTGCGGGCTGGCCCTCGATCGCCAGGGTGAGCGGCACATCGATCGCCTGCGGATTTGGGTTGGCGAGCCTGGCGAAGACGCGGACCAGCGCAGGGTTCACGTCGTCGCGCCGGGCGGCGAAGCCGACGATGCCGAGATTGTCGGCGCGGGGTGTGCGTTGAGTTTCGTCGACGCTGGCAAGGGCGGGGCCGATGCGCTCGAAGCGCAGACGCAGCGTGCTTTCCACCGGCGCTTCGCTGGGGGCGAAAGAGCCATCGCTCAACAGGATGACCGTCGCCCCATCCGCGCCCGTGGCATCCGCCGCATCGCCTTCCGCGCCGCTGGCGAGCAGCGACTCAACAAACGTCAGCGCGGCAGGCAAGTCCGCCGCCTGATCGGTCTGTGTCGCGCTGTCGATCGCGGCGTCCAGCATCGACCGCGAGGCCGTAAACCCAGAAAGCGGTTGTGCCCCGCCCGCGAACGACACCACCGCAATCTCCCGCCGTTCGCCCGCGCGAAGGTCCCGCACCAGTTCCTTGGCCCGCTCGCGGGCGCGATCCAATCGCGTCTCAGTCTCCTCGGAAGCCTCGCTCGCGTTCGCCGGGTTCGCGCCCGCCGCGGCGGCTGTAGCCCCAAACCCATCCACCGCGCCCATCGACGCCGACACATCCATCAACAGCACCACCCGCTGCCCCGCCGCCTGGCCGCCTTCGTCCACCGCAGGTCGTGCAAACGCAATGAGCAAACACGCCAGCGCAAGCAGATGCAAGAGCAGCAGCCACGAAGGCCGCAGCCACCGCAAGGGCACATTCACCTGCGCGTCCTCGCTCGCCCGAGGCCAGAACAGCGTGCTCGCCACGCGCAGCGGCCGACGCCGCAGCTTGAGCAGATACAACGCCAGCAGCAGAGGCACGGTGATCGCCGCGGCGATGAGAGCAGGGATGGGAGTGAGGAACGTCACGGGCGGGCGATAGTAACTGCGCAGCCAGCGGCCACTACGATGAATCATGGCGCTGTGGGGACCACCGACGATTACGGATGATGAGCCCAAGCCGGTCCCAGCAATCTGGTTTCGCTTCAACCGCAACGCGTGGTGGAGCAGCGGCCCGAGCAACCCGGAATCGGGCGACGCGGCCCGGGCAGAGCTCGCCGCGCGCTTGATGCCTGACTACGCCAGCCTGCTCCGCGAACCGCTCACACGTCAAAACTGGACTCGCATGGTCGCGCTCATCGTGCCTGCGATTCTGATCTGGTTCGTCGCATCAGTGATGGCAGGCGCGGGCAACATTCCGTTTTGGGCGGTTTTCGCCAGCGCGATGCTCTTCATGATGATCTACTACCGCTGGTGGTTCGCCCGCGAACTCAACGTGCGCCAGCATCAAGCCATCGCCACCGCCCTCGCCGAGGGCTGCTGCGCAGCCTGCCTGTATGGCCTGCGCGACCTCGACCGGTCGCGCCAACAAACCGTGTGCCCCGAGTGCGGCGCGACCTGGAACACCGAGCGGATCGGCGCCCTCCGCGGCGCGCTGACCCATGAGAGCGTCATCGCGGCCGAAGAGGCCCGCGCCTCGCGAAGCACGATCGAGCGCGCCCCGAGTGGGCTGGCCAACTGGTTCTTTGGCGACAAGTGGATGCTCGCCCCCACCGTGGTCGATGCGCGGGCGCGGCGCGTTCGACTGGTGCATGGCAAGGCGTTCGCCAAGTTCAATCACGGCACCCGGCTTTCCCAACCGCAGTTGCAGGGAGCCCGCAAGGCGATGGCCAAGGGACGTATCCCAGCGTTGCTGCTGACCATCTTCCTGACAAGCATGTGGAGCCTCGTGATTTGGGCGCAAGTCCGCATGCTCCTGCGAATCGGACCCGGACCTGGCATCTCCGGTCTTTGGGGCACGATCGTCAACCTCCTCGTCATCGCCGTCATCCCGATCGCCTTCGTCGCCTTCATGCGCCAGTACTACCCGCGCTTGCGAGGCTGGAAACCCAGCCCGCCCCAACCCGCCGCCGACGCCCTCGCCCAACTCTCCATCTGCGCCTGCTGCGGCGAACCACTCACCGCCCAGCCCGAGGAGGACGGCGCAACCGTCTGCGGCAGTTGCGGAGCCTCGTGGAAAACCGGTCCACAAGCCTCGAAACCCTAGAAATCGCCGCCGTTCCTCCCCTACGCGCCTAATCTGCGCTCATGGACACGGATGTCGCCCTCAAGCCGGTTGCCACACCCTCGCACAGCGGTTCCACGCCGGTTTTGCAGGGGTTTCCCAGCACGGCCCAGATCATCCGCCCGGAATCCCCATTGGTGGACGTGATGCAGGGGGCGTCGCGGGTGCAGATCAAGTGTCTGGACCACGGCTTCGTCGCCCTGCTCGACGCCATGCCCCGCCTCGTGCCCCAGGGCAGCACCGCCGACAGCGCCATAGTGCAAGCCGCCCGCGTGAGTTACGGACAAGGGACCAAGCAGGTCAACGAAGACCGGGGCCTGATCCGCTACTTGCTGCGCCACCGCCACACCACGCCCTTTGAAATGGTGGAGTTCAAGTTCCACATCGCGATGCCGATCTTCATCGCCCGCCAGTGGATCCGCCATCGCACCGCGAACGTGAACGAGTACTCCGCTCGCTACTCGATCCTGCCCGATCGGTTCTACAAGCCGAGTTTGGAATCCGTCCGCAAGCAGAGCAAGAACAACCGTCAGGGAGGCGAAGAGACCTTCGCCGTCAAGCCCGCAAATCCCGCCGAACAAGCCACCAACGAAGGCCGCACCGCCGAGGAATTTCTCGCGTACCTCGACCGCGCCGAAGCCCTGTACCAGGACTACCTGAAGCTCACCGATGCCGGCGTCTCCCGCGAGCTCGCCCGCACCGGCCTGCCCGTCAACGTCTACACCGAGTGGTACTGGAAGTGCGACTTGCACAACATCCTCCGGTTCCTCGCCCTGCGCATGGACGCCCACGCGCAGCTCGAAATCCGCGAATACGCCACCGCGATGCACGACCTGATCGCGTCCATTGTCCCCCTCACCATGGAAGCCTGGCGCGATTACGAGTTCGAGGCCATGCACCTGACGCGCCTCGAGATCGAAGCCCTCCGCGCCTCCAAGGGCGGAGCCGTGGGCCCGATCAACACCTCCAACAAGCGAGAGCAGGCGGAGTGGGATGTCAAGGCCGCTCGGCTTGGGCTGCGCCCAGCGTGATGGCCGTGTGTCACAACGTCCCGAATCGCGCGACCAGTAACGTCTGATCGTCTGCGGCTGGGCCTGCACCAGCGAACTCACGCAGGCGCTTCCACACCGCATCGACGCGTCCCTGCGCGTTGATCGCCTCATCGAGCGCTTGACGCAAGCGCATCGCGCCGAACAGAGACGTGCCGGCCTTCGATGCCTCCGGGGACATGGCTTCCACGATGCCATCGGTAAACAGCGCGAGGGTGTCGCCTGATTCGAGGCCTATTTCGCCGGTCTCAAAGACCTGCCCAGGCAAGATGCCCAGCGGCACCGACGCGGGCTCACGCAACTCGATCATGCGATGCCCGCGAAGCAGCATGGGCGGATTGTGGCCCGCAGAAGCAAACTGCAATCGCCGGTCGGAAAGACTGAGCACTCCGTAGAACGCGGTGACGAACGATCCGCCCTTGGCATAGGACGCGTGGAGATGCTCGTTCATCACTTCAAGCAAGGCCGACGGGGAACGATGCTGCGCCGCGTGGGATCGCACCAGCGCGTGCACGATCGCCATCAGGACCGCCGCGGGCGTGCCGTGCCCGGAGACGTCGGCGATCAAGAACGCCCAGAGGTCCTGATCCACGCGAAACACGTCGTAGAGATCGCCGCCGGCGTTGGTGGCGGTTTCGTATCGCACGGCGAGGTCAACGCCGGGAATCGTGGGCAAAGTTTCGGGCAACAGCGATCGCTGAATCTCACCCACGACCTTGGCTTCGCGCTCGAGGTGGGCGTGGGCCTGGGCAAGTTGATTGCGCAGCACCAGATTTTGGGTCGCGCGCCCAAAGAGACTGGTCTCCCAATGCACGCGTGGGATCACCGAATGGTCCACAGAATGCCCGATCGGAATAAGCAGCGAGCTCGCGTTGAGCCCCTCTCCATTGTCGTACTGGGGCACACTGAAAAGAGCGCCGAATCCCTCGAGGTAGAAGTAGCCAGGATCATCAGGGCGAAGCCGGGCGGGCAGGTCATCGATGATCACGGGCTGGTTGGCATATGCGATCTCGCCCAGGATGCCGCCCGACAGCAGCGGGAGTTCCTTTCGATGCGTCCACGGGTTCGGCCCGTCGGGCATTCGGGAAGAGCGAGTGACGCGATAGAAGGGCGGCGATTCGGCTCTGCGGGAGACGGTGACGTAGTGCTGACTGGGCAGATAGTGGCCAAGCCCCCTCCAATAGGTGGTGACCAGCTCTTCGGGATCGGAGATGCGTGAGATGTCCCGCATGACGCGGTCGACGGCAGCGAGATGTTCACGCCACTTTTCGTCCGGCACGGGGACATGGTACCGCATGGCGAGGCCAAGCCCGCCATTGTGAACCAGCCAATGGACCTTGAATGGCCCGCGCGTCGTTTGCGCATCACCGATAACCGGCGAAGCACCAAACAAAACACGATAATACCACGCGAGCCGGGTTGAAATCAGGCCAGGGGTGGCTGCGAACGGCAAAAAGATGCACTCTTTTTTCCACTTTGCTTGCCAAATCGCTGGCATGGTGCATGTTCCTCGTGGGTCAAGAACGAGCAGTTCGTTCTCAGGCATGCAGTCAAAGGGGCTTGTGCCCCGCAGTGTTTTTCCTGTGAGGAGAATGCAAATGAAGAATGTGATCGTCTCTCTCGTCGCTGTCGCTGGTGTGGCTTCGGCCGTCAACGCTCAGACGCAGCCCCCGATGGAACCCGTTGGCGCGACCTTCAAGTACGAAGTCGCTCTGCCCGGCGGCGCCTGGGGCTCCTCGGTGGACATCCTCCCCGGCCAGCGCGTTGAGTGGCGCGCGGTGGTGACCTACACCGGCAGCGAGACCAACGCCGCCGGCCTCGGCCAGGTGTACTACCAGCCGATCTTCAACAACGTTGACAACGCTGGCGCGAACCAGGACAACCTGGGCACCTGGCGCAACAACGGCATCAGCGGCCAGGGCAACACGACCCTGCAGCAGGGCCTGCTCAGCGTCGCTGAAGGCGCTGACAGCAGCACCCTCGCCAGCTACGGCCGCGTCCGCTACGGCTTCACCAGCCGCAGCACGACCGCTGGCAGCAGCGGCGGCCTGACCGGCATCCGCCACAGCGGCGGCTCGGCTGGCGCTCCCGCGGGCGAATTCCTCCGCGTCGCCGGCTCGGGCAACCCGAACTGGTACCCCGCCAGCATCCCCAACGGCACGGTCGATCTGAACAACCAGATCCTCTGGGGCGTTGTGAGCGACAACAACACCGCAACCAGCACCTGGTACACC
>JALHOJ010000084.1 GCA_022843045.1 Phycisphaerales bacterium | reverse complement strand
TCGCGGAGCAGCAGGCGTCGCGTCAAAAACGAATCCGTGAACAGCCAGTATCCACCCACGAGCAGCAGCGCGAGCATGAGCAACGCCCGCACCCGGCGTTTGCGCCGGCGATGATGCCGATGGGCGGGATCGAGGAATCGCCTGAGCATGGGCCAACCCATGATACGGAGGGGCGGCGGTGTGCACGATGCTGTGAGACGTCAAGCCGCCTTGCGGCTTGCCCTGCGGAGGCGATCAAAGTGGCGTGCGATGGTTTCCATCATCACGGCCTTGTTGAGGGGCTTGGTGAGGAAGTCGTCACACCCGGCCTTCATGCACTTTTCGCGCTCACCCATGAGTGCGTGTGCCGTCAGCGCGAGGATCGGGAGGTCGTAGCCGGCCTTACGCAGGGCGTGGGTGGCTTCATAGCCGTCCATCTCGGGCATCTGCATGTCCATGAGCACGATGTCAAAGCCGCGTCCGCCCTGCCAGGCTCCCAGCGCGGTGTCGAACGCGAGGCGACCATTGCCGACGATCGTGACATCCGCCCCGACCTTGCGGAGCAGGTAGGCGATGAGGCGCTGGTTGTCCGGGCCGTCTTCCGCGAGCAGGATGCGGGCGGGGATATTGACTTCCTTGGGCGCGAGTTCCTTGGCCCAGTCTCGGGGCTTGCGGAAGCTTGGAATGTCGTGCTGCTCGCGGATCATGCGGGCCGAGGCGATGTTGCCAGGTTCGATCTCGAGCGTGAACGTGCTGCCCTTGCCCTTTTCGCTTGCGATGGTGATGTCCCCGCCCATCATCTGCGCGAAGTGGCGAGAGATCACCAGGCCCAGGCCCGAGCCGCCGAACTTGCGGCTGGTGGAGTTGTCGGCCTGCTGGAAGGGCACGAACAGACGCGAGGATTGCTCGCGTGAAAGGCCGATGCCCGTGTCGATCACGTCAAACTGCACGAGCTTGCCCGCTCCGCCATCGTGCATTGAGACTCGAACGGTGACGCCGCCCGCGTGCGTGAACTTCACGGCGTTGCCCACCAGGTTCAGAATGATCTGCTTGAGCCGCACGGGGTCGGCCTGGATCGATTCGGGCAGGGGCAGGTCGTACTGGACCTCGAGCTTGATGTCCTTTTCCTTGGCCCGCACGTGCAGCATCTCGATGGCCTCTTCGACCAGTTGGAACGGGCTGCAGGAGAGCTTCTCGATCGTGAACTTGCCCGATTCGATCTTGGAGTAGTCCAGCAGATCGTTGATCACAGCCAGCAGGTGCTCGCTGTTGCGCCGGATCGTCGTTGCGTTGGCGATGCGCTCATCCTGATCACAATCGGGCCCGGTCAACACGTCCGCGAATCCGAGGATTGCAGTGAGAGGCGTGCGGATTTCATGGCTCATGTTCGCGAGGAATGCGCTCTTGGCCTTGCTCAACCCGTCAAACTGCTCGGCCTGTTCGATGGCCAGCTTCGCCTGCAGCTCCCGAGCCGCAATCGCCTGACGGCTGAGCGCATAGAACGACGCCATGCCAGCAAGCAGCGTGACGAGCAGCCCGGCGTAGCCAAACACCGTGACGCTCGCGCGGTTCTGGGCCTCGATCCAGTCCTCGGCCGGGAAGTCGATGCCCAGGATCGAATGCACCTTCCCGTCTTCGCCCGGAATCGGATAGTTCGCGCTGATCCACGTGCCCCAGCGATCGGTGTAGATCTCGTCCTCGAAGTTCGCCTCGCCGCCGAACGCGAGGAACAAGCCGTGGCTGGGTTCGTCGTATTCCTCGCCGATGGGCGTGCGCTGCTCGCGCTCATCGTCGTATGCAGCATTGCGGTCGTAGTCGGTTTCGGAATCCAGCAGCAGGTACACGCGATCCTGGTCGTCCTTGACCATCGTGTAGATGTCCGCGATCGCAGGGTTGGCTTCGAGCCACGCGACCTGAAGGTTGATGAGATTCAGGTACAGCGGATCGTCCGCCCTGGTCTGCATCGAGAGCTGGTCGTATCCCGCTCGCTTGAGTTCCTCGACGTACGTGGGCCCCATGCCCATCACCATCTTCTGGATGCGCTCGCGCGCGTTCAAACGTGCGCTCTCCGCCATGGGGATCGATCCGCCCACCAACCCCACCGCGATCACCCACGACCACCACGGCAGCCCCTTCGCCGTGGCGCGGCGCACCAGCCGATCCGCCAGCGCAAGCAGCATCCCGGCGAGCACCGAAAAGATCATGACGTGTTGGAACAGGTCGGAACTCAAGCGAAGACTCCTCGCGACTATCGGCCCAGTCCGTAGACGCGTCGTGTACGGGTGCCTGAATCCCCTATTCCCACCCATTGGTGACAACTCCCGTGACGAGCATGTCGCGCATGCCGACTGCGCGGCCTTCGCCACGCCGTCCCCGTAACCAGCGACGTGGTTTACGGGCCGCCCGCTACGCTCCGCCATGCCCAAGGTCCGTCGCCTCTTCGTCTGTCGCCAATGCGGCGCGAGCCAAGCCCGCTGGCTGGGCAAGTGCCCGGATTGCAACACGTGGGACAGTCTCGAAGAGACCTCTTTCGATCCCAGCACCGAGAAGGACCCGCACAAGTCGCTCACGCTGGCGTGGCAGGACCTCGCTGATCCCGGCGCGAGCGAGGGTGCGGGGGCGCAGCAGACGCGGCTCGCGGACGCATCGACCGCCGGCGTCGCCAAGCCCCTCGCCGACATCTTGCGCGACGGTGCGGGGGCCGCGCCCATCGAGCGCATCCCCACCGGCATCCGCGAACTGGATCGCACCCTGGGCATCTCGCTCGCGCCGGACGGCACGCCCCTTACCGGCGGCCTGGTTCCCGGCAGCGCGGTGCTCGTGGGCGGCGAGCCGGGCATCGGCAAGAGCACGCTGCTGCTGCAAGCCGCCTTCGCCTGGGCCAATCAGGGGACGAAGGTGCTGTACGTGAGCAGCGAGGAGAGCGCGGAGCAGGTGGGGGTGCGGGCGAAGAGGGTGGGGGGCGGGCAGAGTGCGATAGTGCGAAAGAGCGACAGTGCGAAAGTGAAAGGAGCGGCCCCCGAACCCTCACCACTTTCGCACTCTGGCACTCTCGCACCGTCGCACTCTTCCTCCCTTCTCTACCTCCTCCACGACACCAACCTCGCCCGCATCGTCGAGCAAGTCCGCAAGGTCCAGCCGCGCATCCTCGTGATCGATTCGGTGCAGATGATCTATCGCGCGGATGTGTCCGCCGCGCCCGGGAGCGTGACGCAGTTGCGGCGTTGTTGCACGGAGTTGGTATATCTCGCGAAGACGGCGGGGATTGCGGTGGTGTTGGTGGGGCACGTCACCAAGGACGGCACGCTCGCGGGGCCGCGATTGCTGGAGCATCTGGTCGACACGGTGCTGTCGTTTGAGGGTGATCGCTCCCACAGCCACCGCGTCGTGCGCGCGATCAAGAACCGCTTTGGCAGCACGCTTGAAATCGGTTTGTTTGAGATGGGCGGCTCGGGCCTGCGCGAAGTCGCGGAGGGCGGCGTCGTCGGCGCGCTCGCGAACCAAGACACGCCCCGCCCGGGCTGCGTCCTCGTCCCCATCATGACCGGCACGCGCTGCCTCATCGTCGAGGTGCAGGCCCTGACCGCCACCGGCTTCCTGGGCGCGGCGAAACGCAAGTGCAGTGGGCTTGATGCCAATCGCCTGGCCATGCTGATCGCGGTGCTGGAGCAGCATGCGGGGCTGCGACTGGCCGACCGCGACATCTTCGCGAGCAGCGTGGGCGGCATCAAGGTGCTGGACCCCGCGAGCGATCTTGCGCTGCTGCTGGCGATCGCCGGGGCGCATTATCGAAAGGCTCTGCCGCCTCGGGCCGCCGCGATGGGCGAAGTCGGCCTTTCAGGCGAAGTCCGTCCGATCCCCAACCTCGAACAACGCGTGCGCGAGGCGGTGCGTCTAGGCTGCAAGACCATCGTCATCCCCAATGCCCACGACCCCCGCGACCTCCCGGCGGACGCAACCAAGGCCCAGGGCGTGGAAGTGGTACGGGTGCGGACGGTGGATGATGCGATTGGGGTGTTGGGGTAGTTAGCAGCGGCGCCGACGTGACACCCAAATAGACCCAATTGCCATCACCGAGAACGTGGCGGATGACGGGATGGGTCCGCCAGAGACTGGATCCGCGATCGTCGCTCGGAATATCTGGCCGGTTGTTGTCGCGCCGACGAATGTCCTGCGATCAGCAGAAATCCCATCAAGCCGGCGAAGGGGAACCGGCACAGTCACTCCGCGAGCGATGAGGAAGTCCTGCAGCAGTATTGTTCCCGTGTTTTCCGACCACATCCAAGCGCGCGATGCCAAGTCAGATTCGAGCTTCGTTCGCCCACCAACAATGACCATGTCTGGGCTCATCGTAGTTGCCAGCATCGTGTCGAAGCCTTGAAGTGGATCAAACAGCATCGGAGTCAAATTGACCCAAGCTGCTGCGGCGTTGCCGATTTGTCCTACGACAACCTGCCCATTCGAAGAAATCGCCAGAGCCTTGGACGCTGATCCATCGATCGTCTGCAGTTCGGTGGAACCACTGTTGTCTGCTACGAAGGCTCGCATCGAACCTGATCTAACGCGGTAGCCGGAAACGCGCCCATCATTTGATACTCCAGTTGCAATGTCCAGTTGGGTCTGCTGACTGAAAACAAGTTGCTCGATCTGTTGGCCCGGGCGCCATCGCGCGGCTGAAGTGGAGATTCCAGAAGGCAGTACCTCTTGGACTTCCATCGCCAGCACGCTGCCATCGCGACTGATACCGCCAGGGGTTGTGGAGCGGTCGTTGAACAGACCGGATGGCTCATGGGTCCACGCCGTTGTGTCGAAGCGTGATGCCTGACGCGTTGGGCTGGAGGACTTCAGATTTCTCACCGAGAGGTACCTTCCGTCCTGAGAAATCCCTGTCGTGAACGCCTGCGAGTACCCGGGAAGCAGCGGGACCTGCCTGAATCCCTCAGTCGAACTCCAGAACCAACTGGTTTGGTCGCTGGCTTCCACAGCGAATGAACTTCCGTCCGCAGACAGTCCAACAATGCTGCGGGGTGCAGCATCAGGCACTTGTAGCAGTTCAAAGGTCTGGCCAAGAGCGGTTGTGGCAAGACAGCAAAAACTCAGCAACAAGTTCCCCGGCTTCATGCAGTTCTCCTTGGAAGGACCTTCTGCACTAGATCGGTTCCAGCCAGCCGACGGCTTCACCTCGATCAACGAGCGAAGCGAATCGATTTGGCCGACTCGTGACACGCTCGTGACGGAACCGCCGCGCCCTCCGTCCGTACGCTAAACTCGTCCCCCCGCGCTCAAACCATGGGCTCGGGAAACTGGTCCGCCACCTCCGCAGGAAACCACTATGCCATCAACCTCCGCATGCTGGGGCATTGAAGTCGGCGCTCATGCCATCAAAGCGCTCAAGCTCGAATCCACGGGCGAAGGCACCGTCAAGCTCGCCGATTGGGCCTTGATCCCCCATCCCAAGGTCCTCTCGACGCCCGGCGTCGATCCCAACGACGTGATCCGCGTCAGTTTGGGTGCCCTGGCCAACCAGGTCGAACTGGGCAAGGCCTCGATCGCAGTGAGCATCCCGGGCCACAGCAGCTTCGCTCGCTTCGCGAAGTTGCCGCCCGTGGAGCCCAGGCGGGTCGCTGAGATCATTAAGTTTGAGGCCCAGCAGCAGATTCCGTTCCCCCTAGAACAGGTGGAGTGGGATTACCAGACCTTCAAAGTCGAAGACTCTCCCGAACTTGAGGTGGGTATCTTCGCCGTGACCAAGGAACGTATCGTTGAGCGCATCCAAATGCTTGACGACGTTGGGGTTGCGCCGAATTTCGTTCACCTATCCCCGATTGCGGTGTACAACGCCTTGGCGTACGACCTGGACTTTGGCCAGTCGACCGCCGGGACCATTATTGTGGATATTGGCACGACCAGCACCGACCTGGTCATTGCCACGCCTGGCCGGATGTGGGTGCGGACGTTCCCGCTGGGCGGGCATCAGTTCACGGAGGCACTGGTCAACCAGTTCCAGCTCAGCTATCCCAAGGCGGAGAAGCTCAAGCGCGAGGCTCAGGACACCAAGCACGCTCGTCAGGTCTTCCAGGCGATGCGGCCGGTCTTTACCGATCTTGCGCAGGACATCCAGCGCTCGATCGGGTACTTCCAGAGCCTGCACCCGGACGCGACGCTGGCTCGCGTGATTGGCGTGGGCGAGACGTGGCGGCTGCCTGGCTTGCGCAAGTATCTCAAGCAACAGCTGGGCATGGACGTGTACCGCATTGAGAGCTTCAAGAAGCTGGGCACGGGCGGCTCGGGCGTGGGCGGCGATGCGGGCGAAGACGCCGAGGACGGCGGGCAGGCCAAGACCATCGACCCCAACGACCGCAACGCGGCGTTCAACGAGGCATCGGTTGCAATGGCGACGGCGTACGGCCTGGCCCTGCAAGGCCTGGCCCTCAACGCGGTGAAGGGCAACCTCATGCCTGTCTCGTCGATTCGCAAGTCGATGTGGAAGGAAAAGGGCAAGTGGTTCGCGGCGGCCGCTGGTGTGGCGGCGGCGGCGGGCGGCGTGATGTTCATCGGCCCGCTGCGAGCGAACTTCCAGGCTCAGGCGGCGAATCCCGATCCGATCATCTCGCAGGTTGTCAATCAGGCCAAGGATCAGGCCAATCGCGCCAACGAAGTCAACGCGACCAAGACAGGCGAAGTCGATCTTCGTGCCGCCAATATCGCAGCGATTGCTGCCCATCGCGACGGGTACAACTACCTGATGCGCGACCTCCAGTCGATGTTCGCGTATGCCAACGAAAAGGCCAAGAACTGGTCGCCCGGGCCGGGGCGCCCGCCGGTGCAGATCCCGGCCAATGGCGTGCTGAACCTGGTGTATCTCAACACGGACTACTACGGGCCCGCGGGTGAGGGGGCGGCGGCTCCTGCCGAGGGCGAGCAGAGCATGTCGGCCGAACATCCGACGATCGATGTCATCATGCAGGTTTCGACAGCGGCTCCCGAAGCCCGCCGATTCCTGAGTGACACTGTGACGGCGTGGCTGCGCGACAACGCGAATCGAGCCGGGGTTCCATACGAGATCGTGTATTCGACGGAGTTCCGAGATCAGGACGCTTCTCGCCCAGCCGAGCGGGCGAGCGGTCGGACCGGGCGCAGCGGACGGGAAGAGCAGGATGAACGCGGCGGCGAACCCCGCCCGCGAGCCGGACGCCAGCCAGCCCGGCCCGACGTGATGATCGTGGGCGGCGGCGCCGGCGCAGGAGGTGCGGGTGGCGAGGGCCTGGAGCAGCTCGCTCCGATCGGTCCCGATGCGGATCAGGTTCCTCCGCCCACGGTGAATCGCGTGCTGGCGTTCCAGTTGGTGTTCAAGCCGCCCGCGCCGCCCACAGAGGGCGAGAGCGCGGCCGCCGGTCAGGGAGGTGGCAAGTGAAGTTCAAGGACATCCTGGGCTGGTGCAAGGCCCACATCATCATCGTCGTGAGCGTGCTGCTGATCATCGCGATCCTGCCGGTCGCGGCGTTCTTCAGCATGCAGTGGCACAAGTCGATCCTCGACAAGGTGCAGAAGCGCGCCGACGCGGAGATGGCCAAGACCAAGGTGAGCGTCACGTACGCCCTGCCCCAGATTGATATCGCGGGTCAGGGCATCTCCAAGTCTGACGCTCCCAACGCCAAGCTGACCGAGTTTTTCTCCAAGACCCGCGAGCAGATGCTCGCTGAGGTGGAGCAACTGGCCAAGAAGGGCGATGACTTCAACAAGGGCGTGGGCCCGCAGGCGACAAGCGTCGGTCGCGGCGAGTACAAGTTCCTCGTGGATGGCCTTTTCCCCAAGCCCAAGCTCACTCCCGAGCAGGAAAAGCAGAACGCGATGAAGGAAGTCGAGGGGGCGATCCTCCGCGACTTCGAAGACCGTCTCCTGGGCAAGGGCGGCCAACCCACGCCTTACGCCGGCTTGCTGGCGGGTGTGCGGGCTGGTCAGCCTCCCAACCCCGAGATGGTGGCCGAGATCATCCGCGATCTCAATCAGCGCGAGCGCGAGAAGATCACGGCGGGCAACCGCCAGTTGACGCCCGAAGAAACCGAACGGCTCAATCAACTGCTCAAGGACCGGCGTCTGGGCGAGTATCGCGCGACAGCCCGCCAGATCGGCGTGTACGCGGCTCCTGACGCGTTTGCATCTGGCACCATCAGTTCGACCGGCGCGGGGGGCGCAGCCTGGCCCGTCAGCTACGTTCCCACCGACTCGATTCCCGCCAGTCTGCAGAACCGCGCTCGCGCGTTCGTCTGGCAGTGGGACATCTGGGCGATGCAGGACATCTTCAATGCCATCCGCCTTGCCAACATCGACTCGTCGGGCAAGCCCACCGGAGTGGATCAGTCGGTCGTCAAGCGGATTGTGCGAATCGAAATGCTCCAGCCGGAAGACATGAAGCCCATCGCGGGCGAGAGCGCGCGCGAGTCTTCCGGGGAAGACCCATTCGCGACGGCAGAAGCTCCGCCCGCCGTGCCCAGCCCGCCCATCGATCGGTCTCGTTCGCTGGCCGGCTGGATTCGCTCCGGCGGCAACGGCGTGTATGAAGTTCGTCGCGCCCGGGTCAAGGCGATCGTGTCCTCGGCCCGCATCAACCAGTTTGTCGATGCGCTCCAGCGCACGAACTTCATCGCCGTGAGCGATCTTGATCTCGCGTCGGTGGATGTCTGGGATCATCTGCGTCAGGGTTACTTCTATGGCGACGAGCACGTCGTCGAGGCGACCTTCGTCATCGACAGCGCATGGCTCAACAGCTGGCTGCTGCCCAAGATGCCCGACGAATTGCTCGTCGCGCTGGGTCGCACGCCTCCTGAGCCGGCGCCCACCGATCCGGGCTCGACGGGCGAAGCGGCTCCGGCGACTCCCGGTCCGAATTGAGCGATGGCGGCTTGCATCCGTTCAGCAGTGACGCGGGCGTGACAGCCGTGCACCCCGCAGGGTACGAATAGAGACATCGAACAGACTCGCAGTTTGAACCCCGGGCAGCCTGTGCCGCCTGGGATCGCAGGAAGGACCACCCATGAAACTCAAGGGCATCAAGCCGGTCGAGCAGCACGTTGAGAAGGCGGTGCTGGGCGTCTGCGGCGCGGCGTTTGTCGGTGCGCTGGTCTGGCAGCTCTTTCTCACCAAGAGCGAAGTCAAGGTTGGCCCCGCGAGCAAGCCCATCAGCGCGGCGTTTGACCCCGCACGGGACGAGGCCAGGAAGCTGGAGTCCAAGGTCGGCAACGCGTCGCCTGAACTCCCCGAAGTTCCCAAGCTCGCCATTCGCGATGCGCTGCGGCTGGGCGTTGAATTGCCCGCAACGTCGGGCCAGGCCTTTGCCCTGGGCGCCGGGCCGGGCGTGCGCGTGGGCGCGGATACTGGCAAGCCCGCTGGGGCCGCTGTCGCGTTGCCCGTGGTGCCCGCGCCCGCGAGCGTGGTCGCCGCCACCTATCGCAACACGTTTCATCCCGTTGAAAAGCTCCGCACACCTGCGTTGGCGGCATTGCTCCCCGCAGAGCAGCCCTTCGACAAAGCCAGCGTGAGCGTCGAAGGCACTTTCGACGGAGTCGCGTTCCGCAGCGTGCTGGAATCAGACCCGGATGGTCCGACGGGGCCGGCGACGCCCGTACCCATCAACTGGTGGCGTGACCCCGCTGGCTTGCCTGCAGTGGAGATTCTGGGTGTCGAGATGGAGCGCAAGACCATCCGCAACCCCGATGGCACCGTCCCGTCGAAGGAAGAAGTTGTTGTGGTGCCCGTGTCGCCCGGTCGCAGCGGCTTGGCGGCGGAAGAAACCGTTCCCACCGTGATTGCAATGTGGGAGCGGGACGCGCGGAGCGCTGGTGACATTCCGCCCCTGCTCGACGAAGTTCGTGCCATCGGGCCCGTCATCACCCGCCCGACGTTCTACGAAACCATCGCCGGTCCAGATTGGGAACGTCCGCGTGAGGCGGCTGTGGCGATCGGGGAGAACGACGAGGCCCGCCAGCAGCGTTCCGTCAAGCGGCAACTTGCCGAACTCGACAAGGACATCGCCGAGATCGAAGGCAAGCTTGGTTCCGGCGGGCGTCGGGCTGGGCGCGAAACCGACCGAGATCGCGGTCCCGCCAGCGGCGGTGGCGGTCGTGGCGGACGCTCGCAAGGCGGTGGTCGTGGTGGCGAGCGCGAGGCCGCCCCTCAAGAACTCAACGACAGCCAGCGAAAGGCCCTGGAAGAGAATCTCAAGCGAGCTGAGGAACGTCGCGAGCAGATGGTCAAGAAGCTCGAGAGCCTCGGCGGCAAGGATGAAGGTCCGACCCAAGACGATCTCGATGCGCTCGAAACGCCTTGGCTCGACAACGCCAAGATCGACGTCTGGAGTCACGATCTGACAGTGCAGCCCGGGGCGGTGTACCAGTACCGCATGCGGCTGGTGGTCAACAACCCGATGTTCGGGCGTGGTCTCCAAGACGACCAGAAGGCGCTGGCCGAGCAGAAGCTCCTCCGCGGCACGTGGTCCGAATGGACCACTCCGGTCACCATCGACCGCGATCGCGAGTTCTTCGTCACCAGCGCCGTGGACACGGACCCTGTCACCGGCCGGCCCAAGGCGATGGCTGAGGTGTTTGTGTTCTACTACGGCTACTACCGCAGCCAGGGCGGCTCCTTTGAGCCGGGCGACAAGCTCAACCTCCGCGTGAACCTCCCGGACGAGCTCAAGCTTGCCGACATGAAGGTGCTGGAAGAGCTGTTCAACAAAGGCCAGGTTCCAGGCATCGCGCCAATCGTCCGCCCGCAGGATCGAGACGCCCAGCCGGGCGGCGGACGCGGGCGAGTCGTGAACCCGGAAGATCGCGAGACCGGTCGGCCAGGTCAGAACCAGCCGGTGGCTGCCGAAGCGTTGATGTCGATCGCCGGCCCCAAGTTTGTCGCCACGGGCGTCGATTCGGTGCTGCTGGGCGTGCGGGGCGTTCCTGGAGACGGCCAGACGAGGTACCAAGCGGTGGTGCGAGACCTCGCTCAGCAGGTCGTGGCGCTGGCCCCGGACGACGTCCGCAGCAACCCGGCGTATCGGCGTCTGGAGGCGTCCGTCAAGGCTGGGAAGGACGCCCTGGCTGAGCCGAAGGTTGAAGAGGAGCCCAAGCGGCCCGACCCAAGGCCGCGACCCGTGCCGACCCGTCCTGCGGGCGGAGGCGGTGGTGGGGGCGGCGGGGGCGGCGGCTAAGCTGACAAGATGCGTTCTGCGGGCGAGTCTGAACGGCTCGCCCGCGTTTTTTTTTGGGACGAAACAGGGCTGTGCGGAGCATGCAATGCCGAGAATCAGGCAGCGAAATCGCATCGGAAGTGTCGGACAACGGCTTTTGTTTGGGTAGCGGATGAAAGTTCAGCGATAAATCGGGCAATTTCAGATACTTGCGCCTAATCATTCAGAAATCGCAAGGCCACGCGCCTTGACTCCTCGCGTGGAAAACCTAGCATCTTCTCCCGCTCGTTTCGGAACGCGACGCAAGTCGCCGGAAGGATGGGTGGGAATCAGCCGACCGCATGCCCCGTGAGGGGTGGCCTCCGCGAGGGGGTAGGAAGGCCGGATCTTTGACAACCGGATGATGGCGATTGAGTGCGTCGTGGTTACGCGATTTCTAGCGAAGCTTTCCCCCCGGAAGGCTGAGCGTGCAGACCTGAGGGAGCAATCCTGAGGGCGAGGCGGAACGCGGGGTCGCCATGACGCACTGTTGATAGCTGCAACAAAAGTCCTAGACGGCAAGTGCTCACGAAAGTGAGGACTTGACCGCGTTAGTGTTTGTGCAGCGCCGAGGCTGGACGACCCTCCGCGGGGTCGTCCAAGTAAGAAAATGTTGACGTGAGGCATACTGACCGGTGGCGAGTTGAATCGCAAGCGCAAGCAAGCGAGGATCTCGGCGTCCGGTTGGCGTGACCGAACAGCAAGGGCACACGATGGATGTCTTGGCATCAGGAGGCGATGAAGGACGTTGGAGCCTACGAAAAGTCTAGGGGAGCCGGCAACCAGGCTGCGATCCTAGAATGTCCGAATGGGGCAACCCACCCGCAAGGGTACCTTACTCTGAATGTATAGGGGTAAGGAGCGAACGTGGAGAACTGAAACATCTCAGTACCCACAGGAAAAGAAAGCAACAGCGATTCCGTAAGTAGCGGCGAGCGAAATCGGATAAGCCAGCGGAACTACGAAGGTGTTGGAATGCACCACCGAAGAAGGTGAAAGTCCTGTAGTTGGAAGCTGGTGAGCCCATAGATTAGATTCGGGCTCGGGAAACCCGGATTGAAGATGGGGGGTCCACCCTCCAAGGCTAAATACTACCTGATGACCGATAGCGAACAAGTAAGGCGACTGAACGATGAAAACTACCGCGTCGAGCGGTGTGAAAGAGTAGCTGAAATCGTGTGCTTACAAGCGGTCGGAGGTCTACGGACTGACGGCGTGCTTTTTGCATAATGAGCCGGCGAGTTACTCTGTACGGCGAGCCTAAGGCCCAACGGGCCGGAGGCGGAGCGAAAGCGAGTCTGATAAGGGCGCTAAGTCGTACGGAGTAGACGCGAAACCTTGTGATCTACCGTTGGCCAGACTGAAGGGCGGGTAACACCGCCTGGAGGGTCGAACGCGTGATCGTTGAAAAGATCTGCGATGAGCTGACGGGAGGACTCAAAGTGTAATCAAACTGGGAGATAGCTCGTTCTCTCCGAAATAACTTTAGGGTTAGCCTCAGATAGTAGTACATGGGGGTAGAGCTACTGGATGGTTTGAGCGGTCGAAAGGCTAGCCGAACCAACCAAACTCCGAATACCATGTGCGTAAGTCTGGGAGATAGACGGCGAGTGACAATATCCGTCGTCAAAAGGAGAACAATCCTGATCACCAGCTAAGGTCCCTAAATTCTGCTGAGTTCGAAAGGAAGTTGGATTGCTGTGACATCCAGGATGTTGGCTTAGAAGCAGCCACCATTTAAAGAGTGCGTAACAGCTCACTGGACGAGGAATCCAGCGCCGATAATGATCGGGAAAAAGCAGAATACCGAAGCTGTGGGCTCGCAAGAGCGGTAGGAGAGCGTTCTTCGCAGCGGCGAAGCGGTTCCGAGAGGGTCCGTGGAGCGCGAAGAAGTGAATATGCCGGCTTGAGTAACGATTAATAAGGTGAGAATCCTTATCGCCGAATACCCAAGGTTTCCTGGGGAAGGTCATTCCGCCCAGGGTTAGCCGGGACCTAAGACGAGGCCGAAAGGCGTAGTCGATGGAGCCAATGTTAATAATCATAGCTGTCACGGTGAACGGATTGTGAAGCTCTGCGGGACTGTCGGATGTCCAGGCCCTTGAGGCCGATGCAGGGTGGATCGGTTCCTAGAAAAAACCGTGAGTAACCCGTACCAAAACTGACACAGGTGGGTGTGGCGAATAGCCTCAGGCGCGCGAGAGAACGGTCGTGAAGGAACTAGGCAAGTTAACCCCGTAAGTTAGCGAGAAGGGGGGCCTACCCGTAAGGGAGGCCGCAGAGAAAAGGGTCTGGGAACTGTTTATCAAAAACTCAGCACTGTGCAAAGGTGTAAACCAACGTATACAGTGTGACGCTTGCCCGATGCCGGAATGTCAAGGAAGTGGGTCATCGCAAGAGAAGCTCATAACCGAAGCACCGGTGAATGGCGGCCGTAACTATGACGGTCCTAAGGTAGCGAAGTTCCTTGTCGGGTAAGTTCCGACGCGCATGAATAGCGTAATCACTGGACTCCTGTCTCCACGACCGACTCGGTGAAATAGTAGTGGCGGTGAAGATGCCGCCTACCCGCAGCAAGACGGAAAGACCCCGTGGACCTTTACTGTAGGCTTGTATTGGCCATGAGCATTGACTGCGTAGCATAGGTGGGAGGCTTTGACGTCCGGGTTCCGGTCCGGAAAGAGCCATAGGTGAAATACCACCCTGTTAGCGTTTGTGGCCTAACCTCGTGTCCCGTTATCCGGGCGAGGTACAGTGCATGCTGGGCAGTTTGACTGGGGCGGTCTCCTCCCAAAGAGTAACGGAGGAGCGCAAAGTTCGGCTCAGCACGGATGGAAACCGTGCCTCGAGTGTAAGAGCACAAGCCGGATTTACTGCGAGACCGACGGGTCGAGCAGTCTCGAAAGAGGGCTCTAGTGATCCTGCGATCCCGTGTGGAAGGGTCGTAGCTCATCGGATAAAAGGTACCCCG
>JALHOJ010000083.1 GCA_022843045.1 Phycisphaerales bacterium | reverse complement strand
CAACAGCCGCGATCGCCGAGGTCGACTTCTTTCATTTTTCAAGGACTTCTCTTTCCCTATGTCCAACCGGGAACCAACAACACCACAAGTAAGGGGATGCCACGAAGAGGTATGCCTTGAATGAATGAAGAAAGTGAAAGAAGTTTGTATGTCTTGGTTGGGGGGCGGGCGCGGGGAGGGGGCAGGGAGGAGGGGGGGTCTTTGCCGAGCCCAAATAGGCATCGCCGCCGGGCTGAGTCCCAGCGCACTGGATTGGATCTGATGGCAACAGACAGCGCGCGGCTTGGTCGATGGTCGGATATCGTCAACCAATCGCTCTGCTGCTGGGGAAGTCCCGGCACAACGACCATGCGTCGGGGATTCAGGCACGCCAGCCGTTTGCCTGTTTGCAGAGCTTTTCGGCGCTTCGGGACGGGAACATGCTCGCGATGCTGCCGTAAGATTTAGGGACGGCGGACTGGCCGGAGAGGAAGCGGACGGCGAAAGCTCGACACCGCGCTCCGGGGCCCGCCGTTTCTGGAAACCTTCTGTTGCCCCCCGAGCGCGGGCCTGCTGTCTTAGTTGACGCGGGCCCGCAGCTTTTTTGAGTCGTCGCTAGATCATCCGCTCGCGTGACTTCGTACCAGAACTCGCTAGCATTATGCATCTCGCGATGGTCAAATACTGACCCCGCGCCTCTCTGATCCATCCACTCCCGACCACTGGCCAGCGCGGCCAGCGGCATTCGCGTGTTTGCGAACGTGGCGATGAACGCCAGGATGGTTCAGCATGGTCGTTGAAGTTTGGTCGATCGGGTCAGTCAAGGCGTACGAGAAGAACCCACGGAACAACGATGCTGCGGTCGAGGCCGTGGCGCACAGCATTCGCGAGTATGGGTTCAGGCAGCCGATCGTGGTTGACGGTTCGGGCACGATCATCGCCGGCCACACGCGGTTGAAGGCCGCGCAGTCGTTGGGGCTCAACGAGGTGCCAGTGCATGTGGCGCGCGATCTTGCTCCCGAGCAGGTGAAGGCCCTGCGTATCGCGGACAACCGCCTGCACGAACTCGCGACATGGGACAACGCTCTGCTGGCGGTCGAGTTGGACGAACTCGCCGATCTTGGCGTTGATGTTGGCTTGCTGGGGTTCACGCCCGAGCAGATCGCGGCGATCACCAACGAGCCCATCGGCACCGAGGGCGAGACCGATCCAGACGATGTGCCGGAGCCGCAGTCAGCGGCAACCGTCGCCACCAAGCGCGGTGATCTGTGGGTGCTGGGGAACCATCGCCTCCTGTGCGGCGACAGCACCGATGCGCGTGATGTGGACCGTTTGATGGATGGGCATCAGGCTGCGTTGGTTGCAACTGATCCGCCGTATTTGGTCGATTATTCGGGTGAGCGTCCGAACGATTCCGGTAAGGACTGGAGCGCCACATACCGGGAAGTGGAGATCACCGACGCCGATCAGTTCTTCCGTGACGTGTTCACCAACGTGCTGCGGGTGCTCGCGCCCCACGCCGCGATCTACTGCTGGCATGCCCACAAGCGCCAAGCGTTGATCAGCCGAGTTTGGGAAGACTTGGGCATCCTCGATCATCAACAGATCGTGTGGGTGAAGCCCACGCCGGTGTTCGGTCGCGTCTACTGGCACTTCCGGCACGAGCCGTGCATGATGGGATGGCGGAAAGGCTCCCAGCCGGTGCACGACAGCGATCACGCGCATAACTCGGTCTGGGAAGTCGATTGGGAAGGCAAAGGCCGCATCGTCGGGAACGAACATCCGACTCAAAAGCCGGTCGAGTTGTTCGCGCGTCCCATGCGGAAGCACACCAACGTCGGCGACATCTGCTTTGAACCGTTCTCGGGATCGGGAAGCCAGTTAATTGCGGCCGAACAACTCGGGCGACGGTGCTTCGCGATAGAACTTGAGCCGGTGTTCGTGGAAGTGGCGGTGCGGCGCTGGGAGGCGTTCACGGGCAAGACCGCGCAGCGCGTCCCGGCAGATTCACACTCTTCCAACGAGAACGCCGCGACCGAAGCCGCGGCGGGGAGGGGTGCATGATGAGCGCTTCAGTCGTCTTGAACCTCGATCAGGCCATCCGTGGCATCATCCCAATCGACGCTGGCACGCCCAGCGATCGCGTCCAAGTCGCTGTCGGCGAGGAACTCGATGGCCTTACGACCTTGGCAGGCGGCGACCGCTCGGGCCAACCCGGTCCACTCGTCGATCGTGACCATGTGCGCTTGGCGAGCGGCGAGCAGATCGAGGGCAGCCTTCAGCACACTCTCGAGTTGGTCACGCGTGGGCATGGCGTTGGTGGGGTTCGTGGGGTTGGTCATGGCTCAGGCCTCCCCTCCGCTGGTCATGCGCACTTCGAACAACCCGCGCTCCACCTTCTTGAACCTGGCGAGGTCGCCCTTGGTGGTGATCTCGCGAGTCATCGCGGCGTACAAAGTCGCTTCGGGCGTCTTGCCACCGGGGCTGGTCCACAGACCGCGCGATTGCATCTCGGCGATCAGGTCGACGGCGCGCATCGGCTTTTTCACGTCCGCCAGCACGATCGCGGCGGCGTCGATGGCGCTGGTGCGGCGGGGCTTGGGTTCTTTGGTGGGCTTGGGGGCTCGGGGTTGCTTGGCGGGCTTGGCCGAGCGTGGCTGCTTGGTGGCCTTCGTCGCGTCGCTCGTCGCGTGGCTGGCGTCGGGGGTTGGTTGCGTGGCCGGTTGAACGGCGGATTGCGCGGCTGGCTCGGCGCTGCGAGCGCTCTTGCCAATGGCGACTCTGCGTGGTACGGGTTGCTTGGCTGGCTTGGACGACTTCGTAGACTTGTTCTTGGTCTTCATGCTGATCTCCTGGCGTGGTGTCACGATGCCCAGCGCACGCTGCGATGGGGAATCGCCCTGCACGCGGTTCCCCGCATGCATGGCGTGGGTTGGGTTGGTTCAGGTGCCGAACACGGTTTCCGCCAACCCCGCAGCCAGCAGGTCGACCACCACCCGCGCGCGTTCGCTGGTGGGCTGCACATCCCAGCCCCGATCGAAGTTCGCGGCGATCTGGCGTGTGGCGAGGTGACGAACGAACAACTTGCTGATCCGGCTCTCGCTAAGTTCGTACGAAGCGACCTCGGCGTGCTCGGGGAACACCAGCGCCTCGAACTTGAACCCGCCGATCGTGCCCGTGACCCAGGTGCCAGTACCGCCCGCGCTTTGGCGTTCGATCTTGGTGATCTTCAGCGTTTCGAGGATGTCGTCGGGGTCGCGGTTGGTCGTGGCTACGGGAGCGCCGGTTGCGGCGGCAGCCCCGGCGTCGAACGCGATCTTGATGATCTCGCGGAGGGTGGCAACCCCGATGCTGTGGAAGTCAAGGCTGTCGCGGTTGCGGTCGGCCAAGGTGGGGATGTCCAGGATCTGGCAGACCCGTTCGTGCAGCGCCGCGATGTGGGCGGCGTGGGGGGCGGGGGTGCGTCCGGTACGTCGGGCGTTGGTGGTACGGGTGGGCTTCTTGGCGGGCATCGTGCGGTTCTCCTTGGCCCGTGGCGTTCGCGTCGGCGAACTCGCTCGGGCCTGACACATGACGCCGCTCAGCAGGCGAGCATTCAAGTTGATCTCGCGAACATCGCGGCAGATTCCAAGACAATCTGCGAACGTGGCGGGTCATTCCGGACCTTGGACGCGGTGAGGTCCGAACAAGCGGAAAGTTCGCGCAGTTCCAGCGGGATTGATCCGGAGGTGTCGCACTTTGTCGCACTCTGAACACCCCACGCGCCCGAGTACGCCACCCACGCCCCCACCAACCGCCACGCCAGCGCCCCCACTACCGCCCCACGTTGGCCCACAAAGCCACGACGTTGGCACCACGGGCGAACGCGCGGGGCACCCCGACCAGAGTGGCCCGTTTGTTCCAGCGCTCGTCGAGGGCGTCGGGAGCGATACTTCCGTCACCTTGGACTACGACGCGCCAAGCGGCCTGACGCCGAAGCAGGACCAGGCGATCCTGGCGTTACTCAGCGAACCCACGATCAGCAAGGCTGCCGGTGCACTGGGTGTATCGGAACGGACGATCCATCGCTGGCTCGAAGACGAGACGTTCCACCGCGCGTTCCGCAAGGCGCGGCGTGAAGCGTTCGCGCAGGCGATTGCCGTGACCCAGAGGTACGCGCCGGTGGCCGTGCACGCGCTAGCGAAGGTGATGACCGATGGCAGCGTGCAAGCGAGCGCGCGGGTATCGGCGGCGACGGCGTTGCTCAGGTTCAGCCGTGAGTCGATCGAACTGGACGACATCGCCGGACGGCTTGAAGCCCTAGAACGAGACTCCAAGCCAAAGGATGATTGGAGGAGGTAGCGGTGCACAGGTTCGCAGCCCGAGTCCGCAAGATCGAACTCGCTACCGGCGACAAGCACGCCCCCAACTGGCATGTTGTCGACGAGTGCGGCCATGCACTGTTCATAGACGAAGTCGAGAACAACCCCGATATGCGCCTGGTGCAGCCGTGCGATACGGACCCGATGACGTACGCCCGCATCCAGATCACGATCGCGTACGCCGATCGGGATGAGCGGTTGCTCAACCGGTGGTTCTCAAGAGCGTTTCCGCCCCACTCGCCACGACGGCCCGAGGAAACCGACAACGAGTACCTTGACCGCACGATCCCAGCGTTCAAGGCAAACGAAGAGATCTACGCCACTCGCAAACAAGCCGCCCTCGTTGCAGCCCGCGTGAGGATCGCGGCACAGCGAGCGTGAAACGGATCGTCACGTCCACCGGGCCGTGCAACCGCGACGTTTGCAACCTGGCCTGCTTTCAATGAAGGTCCGCGAGAACCGCCCACGTTGGCGCAGTGTCGCGAACTGGGCGGAATCGCTCCAATCCCGCCGTTCGGGGCACGAAAAAGGAGGGGCGGACAGGTTGGTACTTGCTAACCAATGGCAACCGCAACCCCCCTACCCCCTCCACCAGCTTGCCCGCCACTCACACCGCGCACTAACTCAGGATGATGGGCTTTGACCAATCCGTACGTCGTTCAACTCGCGGGATCGTCACGCTTCTTTAGCGCAGACAACGGATCAACCCGATCCGCGACGTTGGCCACCCATCGCAACCAGGCGTGCATCTTGCTCGATGGATCATCGAGAGCGCCGGCCTTGCGTGCCACTTCCTCCGCTTCCGCTCGGTATCGACGCAGCCGCTCCGATAGTTCCCACCGCTCTGCCTGAGCGACGAGATCATCAAGCTCTTTCTGTTCGAGTCTTCGTTGCTCTTCCTCCCGTCGCCTCGCGTCTGCAGCCTCCATCGCGTGGCGTTGTTCTTCCCATTGAACACGTCGCCCTTCAAGGGCAACGTCGACCTCCTTCAACATCGCCACGACGATCTCCCGAATCATCTGCTCGACGCGCCGCACCTTCCCATCCGCGATCTCTGCCACATTCGTGCGTAAGTTGCCCTGAAACAGGTTCACGCGCAGCATCCCATTGGGAAGGTGATCCCACTTTGGTGGCTTGCTGTACGAGTACTTGGCAGAATCAGCAAGTTCCTTTGCCGTCGGCACGTGTGGCTCTCGGTTGGACAACTCCACGATACTGAACTGGATCTGATGTCCAAACAGCTCCAGATAGTGGTACCCGCGATAGCTGTCTTTTTGCTCTTTGAACGAGAACCCAACGGCTTGCGCAGCGCGAATGAGGCCTTGAGCGAGCTTGATCGCACGATCGACGCTTCCTGGTGCCACGCGAATGTCCAGTGTGTTCCGGCCGATGCGCGTTGATGACGGATACAGCAAGTCGGGCTTGCCAGGCCTGACGTAGCGCTTCTCTTTGGCACTTTGCTTGAGCGCCTCCATCGTGAGTTCAACGACCGGATGCAGCGATTGAAGCGACGTTGGAACCGCCCACGAAAGTGAACTCGCTTTCATGCGCTCGCCGAGTTCCTTCATGTTGGTCGACACGAACTCGAGCTCGACGTCTGTGGACCCATCGGTATTGCCAGGAGCCGGCGGCCGCTCAGTGCGTGGCGGCCCGGGCCAAAAGGTGATCTGCTGCATCTTCGGATCGACGATCACAGGCAAGGGCGGACGCGTGGGCGAGGCTCCATTGGCGACTTTCGCCCAATAGCCGGCAGGGGGTTTGGGGATCTGGTAGCGCTTGCACGCCTTTCCAATCGCCACATCGGATATGCCGAGCTCCTTGGCGAGTTGAACGGCCGATGCCGACCAGACTCGGTCGTAGAGCTGCTCGCGGGTGAGGGTGACCGTTAGAGGAGTCAGATCTGACATGATGAGTCACCGTTGCTCAAGTGTTTTGAGAGGTCGGCTTCAAACCCCGGAGCGAGCCTTCGGACCCCAGATGATTCGCGACGACCCACGCCGAACATGGGCATGTCGGCAAAGACCCGTCCATGATCCAAACCAGAACGGTCCGCGAACAACACGGGGCCACTGCGGCGGACGTGGCCATCGGGATGTGTAGACTTTTTGTCTATTTTCTCTTGACAAACGAACCGAGAATAGACAAAATGTCTATATGCGGGTGATCAGCCTCAAGCTTCTGCGGGAGTTTTGGGAGAAGCACGCTGACGCGGAGGACGCCCTCCGCGCCTGGTACAAGATCGTGCTCGGGGCAGATTGGAATAGTCTTCAGGACGCAAGAGCAACCTTTCCGCACGCGGACGGCGTAGAAACCAAGAGCGGAGAAACACTCACTGTGTTCAACATCTGCGGGAACAAGTATCGGCTCATCGCCCGCATCCGATACGACTACAAGCTGGTGAACATCCGATTTGTACTGACGCACGCGGAGTACGACAAAGGCAAGTGGAAGGAATAGGACCATGCCCGCAACCAAGCACAACCACAACGCGAAGCTGCCCGGCAAGTTCGACGACCTGGTTCAACTGATGCCCCCCCAGGCCATTTTGGACGACGTGCACTACGAGAACACGACCGAGATGATCGACCGCCTCATGGCAAGCGGGAAGTTGAGCAAGGGTCAGGAACTCTACATGGAGACACTCGTTCAGCTGGTGCAGGCATACGAGGCGTCACACCTCGCGATCGAATCGCCCCGAGGAATCGATGCGCTCAAACACATGATGGAAGAGCACAGCATGAACGCGGCCGGTCTCGCTCGTGTCCTCGGAATTCATACCAGCATGGGTTCGAAGATCCTGAAGGGCGAGCGAGCGCTCACCGTGGATCATCTCAAGCTGCTGGCGGCGAAGTTCAAGGTACGAGCAGATACCTTTATGGACTGAGGAGATGCGACCCGCTGAACCTGAGGCGAAGCTGCCGATCGTGTGCTATGACCTCACTCTCCTGCGTCCTCGCGAAGGGTCCGCTCGTCGCAGCCCAGAGCCTTCGCGGCACGAGCCCATGTTCCGTGCCGCTCTTTCGCCCACTTTGCCAGTCCACGCTGGAAGTAACGAACTCGCTCTCGTCTGGTGCCAGCACCCCACGGCAATTCGTTCTTTGAGCCAACCGACGGTCTTTCAGATCGCTGCCACGCAGATATCGCCTCTGTGAGAGCGGCAGCCTCCGAACGGCCGCGCCACCACGCCGTAATCAAGACCGCGAGCCGCTGCATATCACGAAGATTGCCTGGAAGCGGTTGCGTCGCCAACGCCTCGGACAGCAAAGCGTGCTGCGGCGCATCGATTGGGACCTCGGTCGTCACACGCAGCTCCCGCCAAACTCGCGTCCAATCGTCAGCGAGGTCGTCGCGGCAGTCCCTGAGAGGAGGGACAGTTACGATCAATTGACTCAGGCGATCGAAAAGATCTGGAGCAAGCCGATCTGCGAGCTCGGCCACGGGAATGTTGCTAGCACAAACAACTTCAACATCGACCGACAATTCTCTGTCGCCACCCACTTGGCGATACCGCCGATGTCGATCTTGCAAGAACCGAATCAGCTTCCTCTGTACCCCCATGGGCAAGTCTTGCACCTCATCGAGGAACAGAATACCCCCATCTGCGTTCCCGAGCAGCCCTTTGCGAACCGAGTCGGCTCCAGTAAACGCTCCCTTGACATGTCCGAACAGTTCACTCTCGGCGAGAGTGGAATCAAGCGCACCGCACGGCACCGTGACCACGCTACTACGACGCTTGATACTTGCCACGATGGTCTCGACAAGCCGTGTCTTTCCAGTACCGCGCTCGCCGAGTACGAGCAACGGAGCGCCAGGGACGCCCGCATATCGCATGAGATCCTCGAGCGCCCGGCGTCTTGTAGGTGATTTCGCCTCCGGGTCATACTGCGCCACTGGTGCACGCACGGACGCGGTCTCGCGAATCTCCGCCAGGTACGTCGAGATTGGGAACACAACAGGCTCGATCCGGATTGGGCCATCCCGTCCTTCCCGTTGAGACGACCACAGCCGGGTGCCATTTGGGAACGCACCTCCCGCATGAAGTAGAAGCCACACGCAGTGCATGGCCGGTGTCCCTGGTGAGACGTTCACGTGCAGGTTGGCGACAGACTGGACATCTGGGATCACCTGCTGAGAGATCGTCTCATAGATCTGCGTGTGGCTACTTGGGTCACCAACGGTCAATGCTCGAATGTCGACTGGTGGTCCATCCCACTCTTGCCCCAGCGCGACGGGCTCTGCCTTCCTGCAGAGATAGATCACGTTTCCGACTGGATGTCCCTTCGACTTCAGAAGGCGAATGGCATTTCGCAGCACGTCTATGCCGTGGTTCTTGGAGTGCCATGCGAGCAGTGTTCCGCTCTTGATGCTCATGACGTCCGCTCCTCAACAAGGATGTTCCGGATGCCCAGGGTTTCAGCAACCGCCATTGCGGCTTTCGCCTCTTCGGGCGTGCAGACGCCCATGACCTTCGACCCGTCCGTCAGCCGATAAACCCTCGCGCCGTCGGCGGTGGGACCGTCTCCCGCCTTGGACCCTTTGGCGCGTTCCTCCCGCTTGGCGGTGCTGGGCAGTCGCGGCGCTCGAAGCGAATACTTGACCATCACCTGCTGAACCCACGCCAGTCCTCGCCTTTCGACTTCTTGACGGAGACTGGCCTCCGACAGCTTGGCCTCGTCGAGTCGATCAGCCGACTTCGCTGTCACCGCATCGAGGTTTAGTGTCTCACTTGCCTTGATCTGGATTGTCGTCTCGGGCTTCTTGGGGACGGATGTCGATGGCAGCGGTACGACCTCGCCCGAGACTGCTCCGAGTGTCGCAGGCACTTCCAGTCGCCACGGCGCTTGGTCAGTCCACGCCCGGAGAAGCCCCGAGAGAGCCTGAGAGTCCGGACCCGTCAACCGAACACCGAGTTCAAAGCCATCGTCAAGACCGTGCTTCTGCAGATTCGACGACATCACCAGCGCCTGATCGTCGCACACGAGCGCCTTTGCGTGCAGCCATGTGAAACAAAACACTGTCGCCCCGGCCTTGCGGAGCTTCAGGAGTGCAGGAAGCGAGTTCGCTCGATACCGTGCCAGGACCGTCAGGGGCACACCTTCATTGGCCCGCTTGCACAGCGCGGTGACGACCGGATGATCCACATCCCAACCGAAGCTTGACACCATGATGCCGCCCCGCGCTGTGCCGATCATCTCCATCATGGCGTCCCGAATCTGACAGCGCCCGCCCATGGTGGCGATGACGTGGCGCGCCGGCGGGGGCAGAGGCACCTCGCCGAGTGGCTTGACACGGTCGAGTTGCCCCTTGCCCACCAACTCCCGCTCGGCAACCTCCCAGATTGCATATCGCAGTTGCTCAAACAACTCCCGAGTCTCGGTCGCGTTCAGCCGCACAGCGAGTTCTTCGTTCCTCGTGAGGGCTTCGGTAGTCAGGTTGGCGGTGAGCAGAAGGCCCCGTGCAGAAGCGGTTGCTGGGTCTGCGAGCACACATTTCGCATGGAACGATGGCGATGAGCGGATCAGCATGCGACCCGCGAACTCGTTGAGCATTTGCTTGTGGGACTCCGTGGTCTTTGCCTCGAAGTCGTCTTCATCGCTGACATCGCGATCGAGCTTGGTTTCGGCTGCGATCAGGCCGTAAATCCGGCAGCCACGAGCAGTCGCCTCGATGAGCGCCCTCTGAATGTCGCCGTCAGACAAAAGGAACGAGCTGAACACGACGACCTGCTGCGCCGCCCGGATGAGCGACAGTGCTTCGGTCAGCACGGCACGATCCACGCCGGTTGCGGCGACTCGCCAGTTGCTCGGCGCGGTCGGCCTCGCTTCAGCTCTCAATACGTTTGCCCGTACAAGCACAGGCGGCACGGGCCGTCCACGCTGATCCACTGAGTGTTCGATGGTCTGATCCCACATGGTCTGCACGTCCCCTTTCACAAGTTCCAGTCGAGAGCTGCCTGCACCGCCCAGTAAGGCCGGGAACGAGCGTCGCTACGGGTTCCCGCGGCCAACTGCCGCGCGAGTTCTTCCCGGGTCGGAAGTTCGATATTCCATCCCGAGAACGTCGAACGCACACGCTGGGTCAACCCTTCGTACACGCGGGTTGTTTGAACCCCACTGAGCAGCGCTCCGATCTGGTGCCGGGCCCACTCGGTGGCTGCGCGGTTCGAGTCAGGAGAGAGTGTGATACTCGGAACCTTCACGTCGTGGAATGTGCCGACTCCGTCGAGGCTGGGGGATGGGAACTCCAGCGTGGTTCGCATGTTGAGACGCTCGTCCTCAGTGTTCGCAGCGGCAAACGGAATCACCAACGCCTGACGGGTGTTGTCCCAACTGCGATCGAGCCGCTTTGAAGCGAGCAACTCGTGCCACACGCTCGCGGCCTCCGGAAGATCATCTCGACTGATCGGCTGGTCGATGCGGTGCCGGCCGTTGATGTTGCCGACTACCCGCAGCTCGGGTTTGTCGCTCACCGTCCAGCGGATCTCCAGTTCGTCGGCAGTGGTGGTCTCGATGGCGGCTGCGGCGATGTCGTCGAAGCGTGCCAGGCGGCCGTCCGTAAGCATCGGGGCCACCTGTTCCGCTGCAGCGAGAACCCAGTCGGGCAACTCCGCCGCTCGCGGGCGAGGTTCGTCCCGCCTGCGCTGTTCACTGCCGTTCTGCGAGTCAGTGCGTGGTGTGACGCCGATGATGGGGAAGTGGAGCAGCGGGTCATCTGCGGCCCAGAGCGACCACTCGCCCTTATCTGGCTGAAGGACCTTGCCCGTTCTCGCCGCGTGAATGCCTTGGTCGGTAAGGCGGACGAAGTCATCTGTGACCAGATGGAGATCTCGGCAGATCAGCAGCAGCCGTTTCGCAACGGTGATCATGCCGGCACCTGGTCCAAGTAGATGCTGGGCGAGTGCGACGGGATTCAACTCCCGCCCAGCATCGGACTCTTGTTTGGCCCACACCAGCACTGGGGCCAGTTCTGCACGAGCTTCTTCACGGGCGATCGTCGCCACAAGATCGAATCGCCGCAGCGGGACTTTGCGAGCGAGCACAAACTGGATGGTCATGATGCATGCCCCCCTTTGCCGGGATTGAAACGAAGTCCGTATTCGAGAGAGCGGGCGAGTCCGCCGAGGACGGGCGAGCGGCATTTCGCCATCGCGTGGCGGTTCCCGACGACCACGAGCTGGTACCTTGCCCGAGTGACAGCGACGTTGATCCGGTTGGGACTCTCAAGGAAGCTTGTTGCCCATCCGTTGGCCACCGAGAGGAACACGATGTCGGCCTCGTGACCCTGGAATCGGTCAACTGTGCACACATGAGCGGAGGCGACTGCGACGCCTGAGTGTTTCAGGACCGACTCCTGCATCGCGTGCCGCTCACCACTGAGGGACCGAACCGCCCATCGCAGCTCACGCTCCTGGGCCCTGTAGAACGTTAACACCGCGACCTCCCACATCCGCCCGTCGGAGCGCGGGTTACGAGCTGCCCATGCCAGGAACTGTTTGAGTTCGTCGACGATGACCGAAACCTCTTCACCGCTGCGCCCGCTGGATCGGGTCGGGACGTCGAGCCACGCCGCCCGCGAGGAATAGCGTTTCGGCCCTCCATTTGGCCACTCTCGACGGGAGGCCATGTCGGGCGGATCGATAAGAGCGTGCCCCTGGTACACATGCGTTCGGGGAAATGCAGAGATCTCGGGGTGCATTCGCCGCTGGTACGTGAGACGAGTATGGCGCTCGGCTAGGACTTCTGGGGGCAACCCTTCAGAGAGGGCCGTCGGTGTGACAGCTCCCTTCCGTCCGAACCCATACCGAAGCGATTCGAGGACAGATGGCAACGCGATCCGCTGAACATTCGTCAGGTAGTCACTCACCGCGTCGGCCGAGATTCCCGTTCCCTCCGCGGGCAGGAGCAGTTGCCTGTCACGCCGATACCTCTGGGCTGTGGCGCTCTGCGCCCCATCCCGCTCAAACAACCGCTGTTCATACTCCCTTGAGAGCCGCCAGGCGATCTCGCTCTCCCAGCTTCGATCCTCATCCATCAGACGGTCGCGGCCCGCCCAGAAGGCTCTCGCTCGGCGACGCAGTGCCTCCGCTCCATCAAACTCTCCTCGAACGACCGCGATATCTGCCGGCCAGTCACGGGAACGGGCCACTCCACTTGAGGTGGTCAGGATGAGCGGGGCACCGTGCAGCGCCATCCAATCGGCAGTCTCTCCGTCGACCCATTGCACGCCGCGTGCCGCCGCTTGCTCCGCGTACAGCTCATGAATCTGCGGGTCGTCCGACACAACGACGGTGGGCTTCCAGTCTCTAGGATCGTCGGCGCTGCGATGGCTGTCAAAGACGTCCAGGCAAGCGTTGCGTGCGTCGGCGTTGGGCATCGCTGCCTGGACGCTCGCGGCAACCTCGTCGTCTTCAACGTATGGCGACAACTGAAGCGGGTCACCAACCAGTACCCACCGCTTGGCGAGCAGGCCGGGCACCAAGAACTCCTGAAATGTGGTTTTGCTTGCTTCATCCACGATCAGCACGTCGAACGCGGCATCAACACCCCGCCGCTCGTCCTTCTGCGCCTTGATGTCGGGGTGCTGCAGGATGCCAATTGTGGTGCCGCACACGAGGTTGGCGCACTGCAGTACGAGCCGCTCGATGGTGGTGTCGTCGCCACGGAGCGCCCGGAGCATCTCGTCCTGGGCGGCGGTTCGGATGCGTTGCTGCTGCAGGTGCGTGGTGATCTGGGTCCGCGTCGTCTGCTTGAACTCATCCAGTCGGTACGGCTGAGCTTTTACGGAGACGTTGTGGCGGTCCCCGATACGCACCGCCAGCACGTGATCGCGGAACCGATGTGAATCACTTTTCAACCGTTCGAGGACGTTGTCCACGGCGACGTGGGTTGACGCGCACAGCAGCACCCGCTTGCCGCGTTCGACCAGTTGCATGACCAACTCGCAGATGACGGTGGTTTTGCCTGAGCCCGGAGGACCTTCCAGGACCGCGAAGTCGGGAGAACTCAATGCCTGGGCGACGAATCCTCTCTGCTCTTCGACGCCCTCGATGTCCTTGTCAAGCACATACCACGTGTCGATCACGCACGGCGTGGGGTCGGGCCACTGGACCGCTCCAATCTCGCGCCCGCCAGGCCAGATCCCATCCTTTGGACGCGCGGGTCCGAGGAGCCGAAGCAGCGGCAGGTTCTCGGGGCGGGGCTCATTGCGAAGCTGCCTCATCGCCTGGATCTGGCGATGGAGTGCGTAGGTATTGGGTCGCAGCAGGAGGTGTTCGAGCTCGGGCTCACGATCCAAAAGAAGGCGGCCTGAGTTCTCGTCAACATCGAGTACGCCGATGCGACGTGACTCATCAAACTGGGGACGCTCCGATTCGGCGTCGCTATCTGCTGGCTCCGCCTCGTACACCTCCCTGACCTGATCAGCGAAGAACTTCTTGGCGTCCTTTTCGAACCGATCGACGTTTCCTGAGGGGGCGCACAGCTCGACCCAGACGCTCCCGTCCTTCCGCACCTCCTCGTTACCGTCACGCTGCCACGATGCTCGTATCGCGGCCCGTTCCTGGTGGTTCCGGGCCAGCTGGAGGTATTGGACAAACTCATCAATGCCACTACGGGCGAACTTCTCGACGCGATCGACGGGAAGCGACGGGTCGTAGGCTGCAAGTGCTTCGTACCACAGAGATGCCATCGGGTCCTTTCCGGGCGGGTCGTGTTCCTCGACGCCCGCTCCGGTGTACCTCTTGCAACGCCTATGCCAACGTTCGCATCCGCGATCTGCTCCGACGAGGGCAGAATGAGGCAGGCATCATAGTACACGAATGGCCCGGTACCGGGTGAAACGACCCGGTTCCAGGTCGCTCTTTCGACGTCCTGGCCTGCTCCGCTCATCCAGTGGCCATCGGCCGACATTGGCACGGGGAATGCATCCGCTCCTCATAGAAAGGAGCACTCAATGTCCACAATCTCGATCAGGCCATCGCTCTCGGAGTTGAAGCTGACCAACCACGCATGCGCTCGCCAGCAGCAGAGGGGGATTCTCGCAGGCGTAATGGAGGCGGTCCTGACGTTTGGCGATGTGTACCGAGCTGGTGACGGATGCATCGCATACTTCCTTGGCGATCAGGCGACCCGGAGGAACGGCGCGCAACTGAGGCGTATCGGCGATCGGGCTCACAATGTTGCTGTGGTTGTGTCATCCGACGGAGCCATCGTCACGGTGCAGCACGTCGCGCGTCCGAAGCGACGATGGCACGCCCTTTAGGCGGTTACCTCCGCAATAAGGACCCCACAGAGCACGACCTCACGCCCCCCCTCTGGCACGCTCAGAAGCGGTCTCGGCAGGCCTCGGCGGCCCGCCGACGCCCGTTCATGCCGGTGGATTGAACTCCTAAACACGTCCCGCGGCCGCTACGTATGCGGGCGTCTCGCTATCGCATCGGGCTGTGCGTGCACAAACGACGACGAGACCACTTTTCATCCGGGGCGAGCGTTGGGATGCTTGGCGTACGACCCTTGAACGAGCATCGGGCGTTCCTT
>JALHOJ010000082.1 GCA_022843045.1 Phycisphaerales bacterium | reverse complement strand
CAGTATGTCGTCCCGCCGAAGGTCGTGGGGCCGTACGTCAGCTGGCCACCAGCCACCGTGGTCGGAGCGTTGTACGAGCCCAGAAACGACCACCCTTGAGCTTGAGGCAGCGTCCCCAGCGCCGGGTTGTACACCAAGAGCGAAGCGTGAGCCAAGCCAGCCACACCACACGCGGCGACCGCCGCACCAGCGACAATGGATAAACGCATTGAATCTCTCTCCTCTCAGAACACACCGCGCGACGCACGAAGAGGCCCGCGGGACGACGATCCTACCGGCAACTCCCGCGGTTCGCAACCCAATCTCTTGAAAAACCCACCCGCATCGGCGGTATTGGGGCTTTGGCGGCGCCCGATGATGGTTTCTCGGGCTTTCCAGTCCCGCATCGCCCGCGACTTTGGCTTTCCGCCCCCGACATTTCTATAGTGCCAGCCCGGCCCGTTCTTGGTCGCACTGCCCCAGGCTGCGTCCAAGCTGCGGCCCGCACGAATCAACCTGCAGTCAGGCTTTAGTCAACTCCTAGTCCAAGTTCCGTTCCCAAGAAGGACTCATCCATGGCGTATTCCAAAGGTCTCGAAGGCGTGATCGCGGCGGAGACGAAGATCTCCTTCATCGACGGCGAAAAGGGCGTGCTCGAGTTCATCGGCATCCCCATCGGCGAACTCGCCAGCAACAGCACCTTTGAAGAAACCGTCTTCTTCCTTTGGAACGGCCGCCTGCCCAAGCAGGGCGAGCTCACCGACTTTGAAAGCGCCATCCGCGCCCGCTACGACATGCCGGCGTATATCCAGCAGCTCGTGACGAGCATGCCCAAGGACGCCCAGCCCATGCACGTGCTCCGCACCGCCGTGAGCGCCATGGGCCTGATCGATCCCAAGCCCAACGCGACCGACACAGCAAGCGTCCGCGACAAGGCCCTGACCCTGCTCGCCGTGACGCCCACCATCCTCGGCGCGTTCCACCGCCACCGCCAGGGCAAGCCGCTGGTTGCCCCCGACAAGAGCCTGTCCATCGCAGCCAACGTGCTCTACATGATCAGCGGCACCAAGCCCACGCCCACCATGGCCAAGGCCCTGGATGTGTGCCTGGTCCTCCATACCGACCACGGCCTCAACAACAGCACCTTCAGCGCTCGCGTCGTCATCAGCACCCTCAGCGACATCTACTCCGCCATCACCGCCGCCATCGGCAGCCTTCGCGGCCCCCTCCACGGCGGCGCCAATGAAGGCGTGATGGTCATGCTCAACGAGATTGCCAGCCCCGAAGCCGCCGAGAAGTACACGCTCGACAAGCTCGCCAAGAAGGACAAGATCATGGGCTTCGGGCACCGGGTCTACAAGGCGTATGACCCCCGCGCCACGCACCTCAAGGTGCTCGCCAAGCAACTCGCTCAGGACACGGGCAACATGGCCCTCTACGACAAGAGCACGGCGATCGAAAAGACCATGGCCACCGCAGTCGCCGCCAAGGGCATCTATCCCAACGTCGACTTCTACAGCGCGACCACGTACCACTGCATCGGCCTGCCGCTGGACCTCTTCACGCCCATGTTCGTCGTGGGCCGCATCGGCGGCTGGAGCGCCCACGTGCTCGAGCAGCTCGCCGACAACCGCCTCTTCCGCCCCGATGTGGATTACAAGGGCCCGCACGACGTGCGCTACACGCCCATCGACAAGCGCTGAATTGGTGGCCCGCCCCTCCGGGGCGGGAGGCTTTGGCGACCTCGGCTCTCCGAGCAAAGCGAACCCAACACACCCGACCAATGACCCCCAAAAGCCCGCCCGCGTGCGGGCTTTTTGCTTCTACTGCGACAGCATCGCAGGCTGATTTGGACGGCGAAGCCGTCAGGGCGCATAGCCGTGGGTCATCGCGAAGCGATACCCACGGAGAGCGACGAGCAAAGCCTTGCACCGCGCAGTGGTGCAGGAACAGCCACGCAGACCGTCACCACTTCGTGGTGAACTGTTGGTTGCCGACCCTCCCGTGGGTGTCGCTTCGCGACGACCCACGGCTACTGACCCCAACGGCTGGCCCCAACGGCTTCGCCGTTGCCGAACTGATGATCAAGCGAGCATCCGGCGAGTTGATCAGTCCCGAGATTCACTTCTCACCGCGGCTTGGTCGGCACCGCCGGCGCACCTTCATCCACCGGCTGCTCCACATCCCCGCGCAAGGGCCTGGGCACCGGCGGCACGTACTCAATGGGATACTCCGGCCGATTCGAATACATCGACCGAATCCACGACACCGCCGCGCGGAACCGCGGATCGTCCTCGCCGCTGAACGCCGGGCTCCAGCGTCGGCCCGCCCCGCCCACGTCCGGATGCTTGATCGTCGCCTTGTCGCGAGGCAGGCCCATCTGCAGCAAGGGGCTGCGGCGTGGCTCCGTGTAATCAATCAGAGGCAATCCCTGCGACGTCCTGAACTTCTCGAGGATGAAAAAGTTCGTATATGCGCTGCGGTCCGACGCGGGACTCTTGTTGTACAGATACAGCCGCCCGGCTTCCTCGCCCCCGTGACAGCGGGTGGTGGCGCAGCCGTTCATCAGCCACGTGCGATGCACATTGTCGCGGAAGAGACGCATCGATCGCGGGTTCTCCATGATCTGCACGTCGTCGTAAAACTCGCGGGCCCGCAGATCAAACATCCACGACAGGATCGTCGGCTCGCTCTGCGCGAGAAATTGCTTGCGCCCCTCCGGATTCACCGGCACCATCCCTCGCCCCTCGACGACTGTTCCCGCGTACTTATCGAGGAACGCGTCGACCGTGCTGCGCTTGATGATCATCCGAGGCGGATCCTTCAAGTCCGTCTCAAACACCCGCATCAGGTTCATCTGATCATCGGTCAGCAGCGGAAAGTCCTCGCGCTCCACGGGCGGCAAGACTTCGCCTTCGTCGCGCGCCGGGCGCACCGGCTTTTCCTCCGGTTCTGCCTTCTGCCCCAGCACCTTCATCTGCGCCTCGAGTTGGCGCTTCATCTCGAGGGCGATGGGGTTGTTGGGCTCCACCACCAGCACCCGCTCCACCTCGCGATGCGACAACGCGTACCGCTCGCGCTCGCGCAGCCAACGGGCGAGATTCAGCAGCGAGTCAACATCCTGCGGGTCGATCGCGACCCGCAACTGCGCGTAGCGATCCTCGACGCTGGGCAGCACACGCACCGACTCGATTTCGGTCATGGGCAATTCGGTCCGCAGCCCGGAGATCGACATCACCACTTTCTCATCCGTCCGCTCGATCAACACCCCCGTCAGCCGCGACCGATCCCGCCGGACCACTTCCACCTCCTGCGGCTCATTCGCGCGCAGCCCAGGCGGCACCGCCGGCGCAGATTCCGTCACGGGCGGCGTTGCGGGCGCTGGGGGAGGAGGGGGCGTCGGCGTCTGTTCCTGCGCCACGCACAGCGCGCCCACGCACAACACCCACGCCGAGGCGAAAACCCCGCCGGTCCGAATTCCTCGCGATGACACAAAACGCGTTGGGTGGCCCGCCATGCCCGATGGTACGGACGCTTGCCCCGCCATGATCCCACCTTTCCGAACCGTAAATCCAGTCCCCTACGGTGCCCCATGAGGCCCCTCGACAGGCACATCGCCATGCTGTTTGCAACGCTTCTTGGCGTCGCGACCGTGTTCGCAGCCTCGTCCGCTTCGCAGCCGGGTCCCCAGACAGTTGCCTCACACGAGCAATCCACCCGCCAGATCACGATCCTCGTCCGAGTCAGCACCGCCGACAATACCCCCGTCCCCACGCTCCCGGTCGTCGCGGACCGAACCTTGCTTGCCCCCGCCAGCCCCGCCCCCTGTGCCTGGACCAACGCCCAAGGCCTCGCAACTCTCATCCTCCGCGTCCCACCCGACGCCACGGAAGTACGCGTCGCTCTTGCGACCGTCGCCCCCGGCTGCGGCGCACCCGCAGAGTCGCACGACGACACATCATCAACCGACAACTGGCCCGCCCGCCTCGACCGCCTGATGAAGACCAACGCCTTCCCGGCCGAGGTCCGCGTCCCCATCCCCGCGCCCGAAGCATCCGCTTCGGCGCCCCTCCACGCCGAAATCCGCGCCCGTCCCGCCTTGCGCGTGCTCGCACGCGTGAAGTACCTTCGCGACCGCGTCCTCTTCGCAACCCCCGAGCGAGAATGGGCCTTCAACCCCATGTGGCAGCTCTTCGCCCTCGCTGAGCGCGTCCCCACTGACCGCGTCATTCTCGACGGTGTGCCCGCCGACGCTTCCGCCGACAACCCAACTCGCATCCGCCTCACCAGCAACTCAGGCGGCGTCTCCCGCATCGTCTCGATCGACCCCTCACACGCGACCCCCGCCGACTTTGACGGCGTCGCAGGCCGCCAACTCGATCTGGGCGACATCCTGATCCCTCAAGAGATCGACCGCGCTCCCGTCAACGAACACATCACCACCGAAACCGGCCCCCTGCTCGTCGGCCGCACCATTCCCCTCACCCTTGCCTCCAAGCAACACCCAGGCCTGCTCTTTCACATCGATGTGCTAGGCGGCGCGCGTCAGCCCGCCCCAAACCAACGCGACCAGCGCGCCTATTTGCCCGCGGGCACTTTCGCCATCGTCCCAACCCGCGCCCTGCGAGGTCCCGCTGGCTTTTTCGCCTTCTTCGACGCCGTGATGAACGCGCCCACGGAAGCCGCCTCCGGCTTTCCGACCATCATCGTCGATCCCGCCAACGGCCCCGCAGGCACCGACCTGAAGTTTGATGATGCAGTCGCTCGCAGAGTTGCCGAAGCGATCACCCACTAACCGCAGTTCGAAGCGCCGCGTTCACTCCGCGACCAGCCGACATTCGCTTTCCATCACGAATGCCGAACCCCGATCGCTTCACGCCGCAATCCCCATCGCCTCCAGCACCCGCCTGCTGTTCAGGTGCTGCTCCTCCCGCACCACCCGCGCCCACTTGCGGAGCGGCACGATCTCCGACTTCCCAACCATCATCCGCACCGTCAATTCCCCCTTCCCGTCCATCTCAATCACGCACGGCCCCTTGAGCGTCTGTGTGAACGTCGCCGTCCACCCGCCCGCGTGCACCACCGCCTGTGGATGCACCGCGCCGCGCACCACCAGATGCACCTTTGTGTGCTTGTCCACAAAGCCGTGCAGCATCTGACCCGCTCGGCAGGCCTTTGCGTACGTCTTCGCCGCCGTCTGCGCCTCAAACTGCGCCTCGGTCAGCAACTCCGCGTGATCCGGACCTGTGCGACCCTTGACCGATCGCAACTCGTTCAGCCGGGCGTTGGCCTTGTCGACCCGATCCCGCGCCTTCGCCCCCGCGCTCGCCAGCGCACCCATCGCGTCGTGCACCGAAGCGATCTGTCCCAATCGCAGCGTCGTCGCCGCGCCGCCCGGCGCGCCCAGCTCCGCGATCTCGCACGATCGCGCCACGCTGACATCCCCGCGCACGATGGAAGCGCCTGGCGACTTCATGTCGCGCCCGATGAGCAGCGTGCAGTTCTGCACTTCCGCCTCAACGATCGCGTCCCGGCCCACCACCGCCCGCACGTTCGTGAGATATCGCGCCGAGAGGTCCTTGCCCACTTCAAGCGAACCGAGTTCCCGCGCCGCGATTCCCTTCTCCAGCACCATGTGATGGGCGCACGACATCGTCGCCGCGTCCACAAGATCGCGCACGAAGATGCTGCCCCCCGCGTGCACCTCAAAACAGTCGCGAATCCCGCGCGCAATCTCCACATCACCCGGAAACCGGATGTTCCCCGTCGAGAAGTCGATATCCCCGTCGATCACCAAGCGATTCGAGACCCGCAGCACCCGCCCCGAATGCTCCACGACCCCCGCCCGCAGCGCGATGCACGCTCCATCCGCCCGCACCAGCACCGACTCATCGGGCGAGACTTCAAACACCCGCCCCGTCCGCGCCGCCAGCACGCGACCGAACACATCGCGTCCGTCCGCTCCGATCGTCGCTTGCTGGATCCGCGCGATCACCGCCCCAGCTTCAGTCCACCGCACGCTCGACCGCTCGCGCTGATCAATCGACGTCGTCGTGTCCGTGTCACGCCGCGCCGTTGTCTGCGTCGTCTCGTGCTTCTCCAACACCGCATCCACCAGCACCAGCCGCCCGTCCGTGCCGTGCGTCGGCGTCGTCCCTCGCGCGATGCGATGCCGCAGGGGCTTGCCCTCGTTGCACACATACGTTGCGATCGCCTCGAGCACCGCCGACGTGCGTTCGCTGGTCTGCTCCAGCCCCAACTCGCCCATTCTGGTCGCCACGTACAAGGGCGTCAGTTCTTGGGGGTTGATGTTCGCGCCCAAAAGCAGCGAAGCCTCGAGCTTGTCGCTCGAGACTTCGATCTTGACTAGTTTGTCGATCGTCTCCTGTGTCACGACCGCTCCCAATGGTTCGATCAGCTCACGCCGCCGCCGCAGGCGTCTTCGCCAGCGTCTCTTGGATTCGCTGGCTGAGCAGATCGGGCGTGAACGGCTTGACGACGTAGTTGTTGACGCCCGCCTTGATCGCCTCGATGACCCGGCTCTTCTCAGCTTCGGTCGTCACCATGATGATCGGCGTGGTCTTGTTGGTCGACCGCCACGCCTTGACGAACGTCAGCCCGTCCATGTTGGGCATGTTCCAGTCCACGAGCATCAGCTCGGGCCGGAACGCCGGCGCCTTGCTGAGCGCGTCCTGCCCGTCCTGGGCTTCCATCACCTCGGTGTACCCGAGCTGGGCCAAGACCGCCTTCTGGATGTTCCGCATGGTCTTGGAGTCGTCGACAAGAAGAATTCGCATGACTGGCTCCGTCCGTTCGTTCGAGGCGGATTCCGTACCGCCGCGTTCATGTATCGATCAGAAACAACCGCAACTTGCTCGTGCAAACGCCTGGGTTTAGGCCGATGCCGTCGCCTTCGAGGACTTATCTCCTGCCGGTGCCGCCGCGGGCTTGACCGCGATCTCGATGAACAGATCCCCGCAATCGGTGCTGCACGGGATCACCACGCACGGAATGTCGCTCTGCCGCGCCACCGTGTGGTCCTTGCCCACGATCACGCTCGGGCAGGAGATGCTGCACTTGCGGTCCTTGAACATCGCCTTGGCCCCGCCCGTGACCATGTTCACCAGCTCCCCGATCGCGTCGGCGAAGTCCGGCGAGCCCATCGAGAACTTGCTGCCCGAGAACAGCGCGACGACGTTCTCCGCCGTCTGCTGCGGGAAGCTCAGAATCACGCTCCCCTTCACGTCCCCCGACATCCCGATCACGCCAGAAACGTCGTGGTTGGGGTTGTTGTCGGTCTTGAGGAACGGCTCGCGCACCACGACTTGCAACTGCATCATCGTGGAGAAAACGTTCTGGATGCTCGCGACAAACGGCTTGATGTAGTTCGCGTCCATGACTGATTCGACTCCTTGCTCGCCCGGCTTTCCGACCTTATCGATTCTGCCCGCCCTGTGCCATTCTGACCAACTGCTCGACGTCCACGATCAGCGAAACGCCCCCGTCATCCCGCACCGTCGCGCCCGACACCGCCCGTGCGGTCCGCTCGCCCTCGTCCAGCGGCTTGATCACCACTTCCTGCTGCCCGATCAGTCGCGAGACCATCAGGCCTACTTGCTTCTGCCCCGACTGCAGCACCACCGCGAATGGCTGCTCGCTCCGCCGATCCGTTGGCTGCTCGAACAACTCCGCCGACGACACCAGCGGCAGCACCGAGTCACGCAATCGCATGACCTGATGCCCGCCGATGCTGGAGACTTGATCGGCTTGCGGACGGACGATCTCAAGGATGCTCGTCAGCGGCACCGCATAAATCTCTGGTCCCACGCCCACCATCATCGCCTGCAGGATCGCCACCGTCAGCGGAATCGTGATTGCCACCGTCGTGCCGTTGCCCGCCTGGCTTGACAGCTCGATCGACCCCTTGAGCTTCTGGATGTTCGTGCGCACCACGTCCATGCCCACGCCGCGTCCGGACAAGTCGCTGACTTTCTCCGCAGTCGAGAATCCCGCCTCAAAGATGAAGTTGAAGACTTCTCGGTCGCTCATCGCCGAGATCTGTTCCTGCGTCGCCAGCCCGCGCTCGATGGCCTTCTTCGCGATTCGCTCGCGAGCCAATCCGCGTCCGTCGTCCATCACGAGCACGCGCACATGGCTGCCCTCGTGGCTCGCCCGCAGCGTGATCGTGCCCAGCGCGTTCTTGCCCGCTTTCGTGCGTTCTTCAGGCCCTTCGAGCCCATGGTCCGCGCTGTTGCGGATCAGGTGCACCAGCGGGTCGCCAAGTTCCTCGATCACCGACTTGTCGACTTCCGTATCGCCACCCTCGATGACCAGCTGAATCTGCTTGCCAGTCTTGCTCGCCAGGTCGCGAATCAAGCGCGGGTATCGCCCGAAGAGCTTGTCGAGCGGCTGCATGCGCGTCCGCATCACCGCCGTCTGAATGTCGCTTGTCACGCGATCCAGCGAGCCCGCCGCGAGGCCCATCGCCTCCGCGAGCTCGGCTTCCATCTCCCGTACGCCCGCGGCCTTCCGCGTGAGCGCCGTGATCCGGTTCTTCTGCAGGACCAGCTCGCCGACCAGATTCATGAGCGCCTCAAGCCGCCCGACTTCGACGCGAATCGTGTTCTCCCCGCCCGCCGCGCCGTGCTTCTCGCCGCCCTTGTCGGCAGCCTTGTCAACAGACTTGGCCTGATCGCTCTTTGCTGCGTTGTTCGTAGCCTCCCGATCCGTCGGCTCAGCAGCCAGCGGCGTATCAGTCGAAGAGATCGTCGGTGCTGGGGGCATTGTCGTCGCGCTCGGCGCCGCACTCGTCACCGCCATACCCGCCAACGCGCTGCCCAGATTGCCCAGCACATCATCCGCCGCCAACTCGCGGACTTCCCCGGTCTTGAGCCCCTCCGCCTGCGTCGTCACCAACGCGCACAGCGACTTGAGCTGCGGCAGCACGCCCGCGACCAACCCCTCATCTTGCGACAGCTTCACCGCCGCGCTCGCCATTGCCCCGGCGAGTTCGCCCATCTGAGCAAATTCGAAGAACTCGACGCACCGCGACAACTGCTCGCACGTTTCCGCCAGCTGCACCGCCCCGCCCTTGGCGTTCTCGCTCCCCGCGAGTTGATTCAGCGACGCCTGGACCTTGTTCATCGTCTCGTCGAGATCCGCGACGAGGTATTCAAGCAAGTCGGCCTTCCCAGGCCCCAGCACGAGCTTCTTGACGCTCGGCCCCTGCGTTGGTGCGTTCTCAGTCGGCTTCGCATTGGTCTCCTGCTTCGCCGCAGGCGCTGCGTTGGCAGCCGAGGCGTGCGGCCCTGCGCTGCTGATCTGCTTGCCTTCGCCGATAGCGGTCAGCATCGTGACCAGTTCCGCGCGAGGCTCGGCAAGGTCCTGCCCGCTCCCCAGCTGCTGCATCTGCGTCTTGATGATGTCCACCGTCTCCAGCAGCAGATTCATCATCGCGCTGTCGACCGTCACCACGCTGTTGCGGGCCGCGTTGAGCGCGCTCTCCGCCGCGTGAGCGATCCTGACCAGGTTCGTGAGTTGCAGGAACGACGCGCTGCCCTTGATCGTGTGCAGTGCTCGGAACACCTTGTTGAGCAGTTCCGGATCGCGCGGGCTGGCTTCCAGCACCACGAGGTCACCCTCGAGCTGATCGATCAGCTCTCCTGACTCTGTCAGGAAGTCCTGCACGATCTCCTGATCAAATCCGTGCCCCATAGCAAGCCTTTCCGTCACGCCATCACTTCGTCTCTAAGTCTCTACGTCTCGTCCTCACGCCGCCTTCTTCAGCCCCATCGCACCTGGCTTGCGATAGCAGAACCCCTGCGGGATCGGCAGCGGCATGAACACATTCGCATTCCGGATGTTCTCCGAGTGCCCGATGAACAGCGTCCCGTCAATCGCCAACTGATCGCTGAACATCTGCACGCACCCGTCCTTCATCGCGTCGTCAAAGTAGATCATCACGTTCCGGCAGAAGATCACGTCAAACGCTCCAAAGCGCTTCGCCGCCAGGCGTTCCTTCAGGTTGTGAATCTGGAAGTTCACCATCCCCTTGATCGCATCGGAGAGGTGCCACTGCCCGTCCTTGCCCGTGAAGTACTTTTGCTTGACGAGGGGCGAGGTGGTCCGCAGGGCGTAGTCCGTGTACACGCCCTCCTGCGCGAACTCCACGACCTTCTCGCTGATGTCCGTTCCCAGAATCTCGACTTTCCACTCTGACAACCGCATCCCCAGTGAGCGGTGCATCATCATCGCCAGCGTGTACGGCTCTTCACCCGACGAGCACGCGGCGGACCACAGCCGCAGCCGCTTCACGCCCTTGCGGGCCTCCAGCAGTTCCGGCAGCACCTGCTTCTCGAAGATGTCCAGCTGCGGCTCGTTGCGGAAGAAGCTCGTCTCGTTGATCGTGATCCGATTGAACATCTCCTGGAACTCGTCCTGCTGGTACGGTCCCATCGTGAGAAAGCCCACGTACTGGTCGTAGTCTTCGATCTCCAGCTCCTGCAACCGCGTCCCCAGCCGCGATTCCAGCACGTACTTCTTGTTGTCCGGAAAGTGGATGCCCGCGCGGTTGTAGATGATCTTCCGCAACTCGGCAAACTGCTTGTCACTCATGGACGCGGCCATGCAAACTCCTTCTCTGCCCGCCTGTCGTTGATTCGTCGTGAAGTCGCGGTCGAGAGCGGGCGAGAATCGCCCGTTCGACCCAGAATGCCCAGCGGGGACCGCTGGGTCTACCCATTAGGCCGCCTTCGCCAACTGCTCGCTCGCTTGATCAGCGAACAGCTTCGCGATGTCCAGCAGGATGATCAAGCGATCCTGCAGCTTGCCCACGCCCGCGATGAACTCGCTGCGGATGCTGCACACCATCGCCGGGGCCGGCTCGACAATGTCGCTGCTGATGCGCAGCACCTCGTGCACGCGGTCGACGATGAACCCGATCACGCGACCGTGCACTTCGACGACGATGATCCGGCTGTGCTCGTCGCGTTTCCCGGCTTCCATGCCGAACCGCTTGCGAAGGTCGATCACCGGAATGATCTTCCCACGCAGGTTGATCACGCCCTCTACATCCGCCGGGCTCTGCGGCACCCGCGTCAGGTCCATCATCCGATTGATTTCCTGCACCGCGAGGATGTCCACCGCGAACTCTTCGCTGGACACTTCAAACGTCACGAGTTGCAGTTCCTGGCCAGCGTTGCCGCCGATCTTGCCGGCAACGACCGCCGTTGCGCTCGCCGCGTTGTTCTGCTGAGTCTGGTTGCTGGTGCCGTTTGCCATGACGTTGCTCCCTGATTGCCCAAGTCGAAGTTGCGATTCGGTCTCTGCGCGCTCGACGCTGGCGGACGATCATCGCCCGGCCACTGAGGAACCTATCGATCCGTTTGCAGTGCGACTTCACGTCAGCCGCCCGCGTGGTCCGGGTACCTCCCGGTTCCGGGGCTACGCCGCAGCCCGCCCAGCCGCTCGCACCGATGGTGCCAGCTGCGCCACAGCTTGCCCGAGCATTGTGGGGGTCAAGGCCGCGGCCGTGATGCCCGCTTCCACCACCGCGCGAGGCATCCCATACACCGCGCATGTCTCCGCGACCTGTGCAAGAACCAGACCGCCCGACGCGTGCAGAGCCCTCGCCCCGATGCACCCGTCATCGCCCATGCCGGTGAGCATGATGCCCAGGCACCGCTCCTTCGAGCACAGGCTCGCCGAGTGAAACAGTTCATTCACCGACGGCTTGTACAGCGCATCGGTCGGCCGCTCGCTCACTTCAAGCCGATACCCGCCCATCCCGATCCCATGCACGCGCGAATGCCGCCCGCCCATGGTGATATACGCCGCGCCCTTCTCCAGCTTGCAGTCCGCCTCCGCGTGTCGCACCTTGATCTTGCACATCTCACCAAGCCGCTCGCTCATGCTCTTGGTGAACATCGCCGGCATGTGCTGAGCTATGACGATCGGCGCGGGACAGTCCGCTGGAATGGCCCCCAGAATCTGCTCCAGGATTGGCGGGCCACCCGTGCTGCTTCCGATCACGATCAGGTCGATCCCCGCTCCGTGCATCGCCCGGTTCTTCCACTCAAAGTGCGCCGCCGGCTTGGGCGCGTTGGGCTTGGTGGCGGCCTCGCGAATCGCCGCAGCACGCGTCGAAGGCGCCAGCGCCTTCACACGGGCGACGATGTCTTTCTTGATCTTTTCGTTGCCCGCCCCGATCGCATCCGGATCCTTGCAGATCACGTCGCTCGCGCCCAACCGCATCGCCTTGAGCGCCATTTGCGACCCCGCCACCGTCAGCGTCGAGCAGACCAACACCGCCGGCCGTTGGTTCTCGGGCAAGAGCCGAATCTTGGACAGCGTCGTCATCCCATCCATGATGGGCATCTCAAGATCGAGCGTGCAGACATCAGGCCGCAGCTCCGCGATCTTCTTGAGCCCCTCTTCCCCGTTCCGCGCCGCATCCAGCACTTCAATGGATGCATCGCTGGACAGCAACGCCGCCAGAGCCTTGCGCATGAACGCCGAGTCGTCGATAATCAGTACGCGAATGGGCATGGATGGTCCCGAAAGCGATCCCCGCTTCCTGTGTCAGAAACCATCGGTCACTCATGGGGGGTACTCAAAGCCAATTGACCCGCGCACGAAAACCGCCCGCCAGCATCCGGTGTTTACCGGAATCTGACGGGCGGTTCCAAAGTGCCCAGGAGAGGATTTGAACCTCCAAGCCCTTGCGGGCGCCACCACCTCAAGGTGGTGCGTCTGCCAATTTCGCCACCTGGGCCTGTTTGATCGGGATGTGTCCGGCACCGCCAAGGCATGAACCGGGCGGAAATATAGCCTTGCAGGGTCGCGATGCCAAGTGCCTCTCCCCGCGCACTCGCCAAGGCCCATCCCGGAGGCCACAGAAGAACATCGAGAAACGCGGCGGCAAAACCGGGACTTGATCTCGCTTCCAGTTCCTGTTCTGCGATTCTCCGCCGCTCCGCGATCCACTCCGCCTACCTCGGCAGGTCCCGCCCCCGCGCCCCATTCCGCGTTGCCCAGAAAAACAGCGGGTACTGATCATCCGCCGTCGGCTCCCCGCCCACGGGCCACCCCGCCATCCCGCTGATCCCCTGAGGCACCACATACGGCTTGGCCAAAGGCGGCCCATCGGGCGAGGCCCCAAACCCCACCGGCACAAACTGCTCATCATCCGCGCGGCCCAGCAAGTCGCGAATCGCCACCTCGCTCACGCTGCCGTCCATCGTCGACACATTGATCCGCGAGCGCGGGTTGTTGAAACCAGGCGGCACCGGCTTCCCATCAGGCCGCCGCGGCTGGCGAAAGTCTGCCCGCTCAAACAAGAACACCTTCCCTGCGGGCGACACCACCGAATCCACGCCCTGCGCCTGCAACATCTCCGGCTCCATGGGCAGCCGATCCGCCGCGAGGTTCGGATACCGCGACGGGCTCGTCCACATGGTGGGGGAGTACAAGAACGACGAAGGCCACAACACCAGCCCGCTCCGCGACTCGTCCGTCGAGCCAAACTGCGAGAACATCGTCGTGAGCGCCTGATCCGCCGGGCTCAAAAACTCCTTGCTCAGCATCGACCCGCCCGTCGCCTTCTGCAGGAACGAATACCAGTAGTACGCAAATCCCTCCGTGTGCAATCGCGGATCCAGCGGCGTGTAAAAGCTCCACACCGTCTCATCCACGCCTCCGGACTGATTCCCCATCGAATGCACCAGGTCTGTCCACACCCGCGGACTGCCCACGCCCCAGTCATATCGAAATGGCGTCACAAACCGCCCGCCGCTGTCGTTGCTGTACAGGAACATGATCTGCGACAGCGACCGCATATTCGCCACGCCCACCGCCGCCCGAGCTGTCCGTCGAGCACCCGCGAGCGTGGGCAAAAGCAGCGTCATCAGCACCGCGATGATGCCGATCACGACCAGCAGTTCAATCAACGTAAAGGCGCGTTTGTCACGCCCGCTCGCTCGTGCCCGCATCATCAAGCCTCCGCACGCCCGACGCCATCCCCATAGTGCCACTTCACCGTATACCACGCACGAATTCCCAAGTTCCCAGATTCTCGCGAGATTCAATGGCTTTCTCCCGCAGTCACTCCCTGGCTCCGTCGCTCTTTCGCACTCTTCCCTACCGTCGCCCCACATGCCCCCCGCCCCCCTTCCGTACCGCCTCGCCTGCCTCTGCGACCTCCGCGACGCTCAAGGCCGCATCCTGCTCCTGCACCGCAAGAAGGAGCCCAACCTCAACCTCGTCTCCCCCATAGGCGGCAAGCTCGACGTCGAACTGGGCGAAAGCCCCGCCCAGTGCGCCCAGCGCGAGGTCGCCGAAGAAGCCGGCCTCCACCTCCCCATCGACCGCTTTCACCTCATCGGCATGGTCAGCGAACAAGCCTTCGAGGGCAAAGGCCACTGGCTCATGTTCGTCTATCGCGTGCTCGGCACCGTCTGGGTCGAGCCCCACGACATGCGCGAAGGTCGCCTCGACTGGTTCGCGCCGACCGAACTCGCCAACCTCCCCGTCCCCGAAACCGACCGCAAAGTCATCTGGCCCCTCATGAACGCCTGCGAACAAAAAACCCAGGCTGGCAAGCCTGGGTTCTTCGCAGTCCACATCGATTGCCGAGGCGACCAGCTCCGTTGGCAAGTCGAACAACTCATGCCCGGTACCTGATCAAGCACTCGATGCCTCGATGCCTCGATGCCTCGTGCCTTCTTCTACTTCCACCTCTGCAACGAATCCCAAGCCAGCTTCCCAACCGCCCGCATCGCCACATCACTGAGACCATCGGTCGTGAAGCTGTCATCCAGCCCCGTCACATCCGCAAACCCCAGCACCGTGTTGTCGCGCAGGTCCACCGCCTTGAACGTGTACACCACGACGTTGCCGCTCCGTGCCGCCTGATCATCATCCGCCCACCCGATCTCATCCGTCGGAGCAACGCTGCCCCGTGCCACCACGCGACCGAAGCCCAGAATCACCACATCCGCGATGTTGCGCTGCTTGAGCAGCCCCATCAGTTCGCTCTCGCCGATCTCCGCCTGTTTCGCGAACTCATTCGCAAACTGCCCCTTTGCCGCTTCTGCGTCGATGATCTTGCCCGCGCCCATGAGCTCGGGCCCGAACATCGCGCCCACGCGGCCTTCCAGAGCGCGAGCCTGAAACGCCAACTGCTCGGGCTGCTCAAACACCGGAATCCGCT
>JALHOJ010000081.1 GCA_022843045.1 Phycisphaerales bacterium | reverse complement strand
CCTCTTTGCGCGCGCCGGGCCTTTTTTGGGAGCGGGAAAGCCGCGAGCGCGACTCCTGATCATCGATGGTTCGCAGCATCGCGCTGCGCGAGACCAGCTTGTTGGCGTCAAACAGCAAGTCGCATGTGAGCGATCCCGCGCCGCGACGCACGCAGGCGAGGCGGACGCTGGGGTCTTCGTCCAGCAGCAGCGGCGCGAGGGCCGCGTCACGCGTGGGGGCGTCCATCGAGATCGCCCGCGTCCACGTCGGAAGCATCCGCCGGGCCGTGCCCGTGAGCACGTGCAGGTCGCCCTGGCGGGGCGTGGCGGTGGCCGTGCGATCCATCGCGATTGGTTTGCTGCTCCGCGGCGCGCTTGGCGGTGTGGATGTGCTTCGAGACGCTTCTCGCGCCGATCCGCGCGCGCCGCGCACGATCACACGTCGCAGCGCCGCCGCCCGCCGAGGTCGCAGCGACAGGTGAGTCGCTTGCAGCACTGCTTCCTGATCCGCCGGGCCGTGCGAGACGCTCAGTCGCGCGGTCGCGGCGTGTCCCAGCACGCCTGCGAGGTGCTCAACGCCCAGCCACTGCAGCGCTCGCAGCCGGGCAATGGGCGTGCGAGAGGATCGCAGCACCGCGCCCAGTTCGGCGAGGGCCGGATGGCTCGTGTCGGTCAAAGTGCGAGACGTCTGCGCGAGCTGCGCGTGGGACAGGCGGCTGGGATCTAGCCAAACCAGTCCCGCCAGCAGCACGCCTCGCGCGGTCCGCGCGTTGGGATTCCGCGGATTGCCCAACCGGGGGTCCAGCGCGCCGGCGAGCACGCCATCGAGCACGCGCTGGGCCTCCAGCGGATCGCGAGACTGCGGATTCGCCCACCCTCGCCAATTTGGCGCGGGCAACAGCCCTTCGCCTTGCAACGCGAGCGTCATCCATTCGGGGTCGCGCCGTGCCTGCGCCAGCCACGCGAGCGCGAGCAACGCATGCTGCGCGGCGGACGCCGTGCCTGCTTGTTGAAGCGGTCCCACGAGCAGGTCCGCCATCGCCGGGTCGCCCCGGTCGATCACGAACTGGGCCACGCCTCGCTCGTTCGCCGAAGCCTGGATGGTCGCGACCGCGGCGGCTCTCCACCGCCGGGCGTCGCTGTCCGCCGCGAGGGCCGCGGCTCGCACGGACTCGGGCAATCGATGCCACGCGCGGACCAGCGCGATGCGGGGCGCGTCGCTGGGGGCTTCGATGCGGCGCGGCGCGCCGGTCGCGAGCGCGAGCACGCCGTCGCGCGCGTTGGTCCAGAGCATCGCGGGCACTTCCTGCCAGTGTGACCGCAGCGTCGCGAGGCGAGCGTTCCAATCGACGCGTTCTTCGGGCTGGGACGAAGCCAAGCCGTACTTGACGCGGAGGGCGTGGACGACTTCCTCCTGGGTCTGCGGACGCGAAGCCTCGGCACCGTGCTGAGGTCCGCCTGTTGTGCCGCCGCTTGTCGCAGGTGAGCGTGTTGCAGTCGAAGCGCGCGCCGCGTTCGAGCCGATGGCGCTTCCTCCCTGTTCACGGAGCATGAGTTCGAGTAACGCCGGCGCAAGCACTTCGGCTTCTGCCTTGGTGCAGATCAACAGCGCACCACCCAGCATCGCGGCCTGATCCTCCGCGCTCATCTCGCGAAGCAACGCGAGTCGCTCGCGCAGCAGCGCTTCGTCGCTGGGCGCGAGCGGCGCGTTGTCGCTCGGGTGCGTTGTGTTGCCCATTGACGCAGTCGTGCTGCTCGCGCCAAGGCCAAGCCCGTTGCTCGCGCCGTTTCCGTGCGCGCCGCCACCGCCGCTGGGACCGCCCCCGCCGCTCATCATCGCCAGAATGGGTGCTTGCAACTTTCGCACGAGTCCTCATCCTGCACGCCTCGCACGAGCGCGTGTGGGCGTCCTGCCACGAGCCTGCATTGTCGCACGCTCAACCCGTGTCGGCACCACCAGACCGCACGATCTTGTGTGATTGACAGGTTGTTCGCCCCAGCCACCTGTCGCAGCGAAGGTTGCGCATCGGGCCACAAATGACCGGAATCTTGCGGATACTTTGAAAATACCCCTAGACAGCGTTTGCAATCGTTGGTATCTTGACCGCTGGCATGTGTTGACGAGCGGGTGAGGACGTCGTAGCCGGGCGCGATTCGCAAAGGGCATGTGCCCTCTGCGAGTCGGAGTGGGGTGCGTGCCGGGTCGCCACCGGACAACGAACGCAGGATGCGAATCCGCCTCGGCACGGGCTGATTGCTCGCGAGCCCAGGGCGGAGCCGCTGGTCCGAATCTTCGGACCGGAAAGGGCGAGCCATGATGGCCACAACCGCAGGACGCCGCGCACGCCGAGGTGGGGAACCAGACGCAAGCAGCGAAGGGGAAAGGGAGGCGGGAGGATGGGGCGCACACGCACAGATATCCACGGACTTCGAGCCCAGGGGCGGTCGTCGCCCGAAACGAATGGACCTCAAACGGCTCCGCTCGTTTTGCCGCACGTGCCTGACCGGGCAGGGAGTGGAAACAACGGGGGAGGTGCTCCGATGAGCTTCCTTCCTAAATCGTCGATCATCCACGCATTCCAACTCGCGTTGTTCGATCACGAGCTGCCTGAGAACTATCTGTATCCCAAGGCCCGTCGAGCGATCTCCGACAAGGACTACATGCTCGAGGCCCTCGTGATTTCGGGCGGCCATGCCTTGCGATTCGAGATGCGCGACACGATCGCGGTGGAGTACGTCACCGAGTTTGACCGCATCGTACCCAGCGCTGGGTTGATCACCTGCTTCCCCTGCCCTCAGGAGCGCGACTTCGAGCATCGTTTCGTTCCCCACGCCACCCCCCCGATGCAGCCATCCCCCGGGACACACCAGCCCTCCCCGCACCACGCGAAGCTTGCCAAGCCCCTGGGCCCCAGCGCGGGCGTGGTCTATATGACGAGCGTCCAGACCGAGACGCTCCCCGAAAGCCTGTACGCGTCGACCTGCCGGGAACTGATCGACTTCGGCCGCCAAAACGGCGCGCTGGTGCACCTCTGGCGCGACGCCAAGGGCCCGTGCCTGAGCATGATCGATATGCAGCGGTACTCAGGCCAAGCCCACGCCCAGACCTACCACCTGACCGCTTTGGGAGGTGTCGTGCTGCGAACTCAGAGTATTTTCGAACTGGCATAGCCCCAACGACCCGCCACGCAGCCCCTGCGCCGCCCACCCCTGCCAGTTGCCCCCGCCACCCCAAGCCGATATCATTCCTCCCTGCCCGGCGTTCCCCCAAAACCGCCGAGCAGCCAAGTCCCTGGGCGTGTGCCGGAGTGGCCAAACGGGGCAGACTGTAAATCTGTTGGCGTAAGCCTACGGGGGTTCGAATCCCTCCGCGCCCACTTGAGACCCCTGCACGCGAGTGCAGGGGTTTTTTTTGTGGTGTCATCTTGCAATTCATGGCGCTTTCCTTCGCCCATTGCGTAAGCAAAGCGGCTCCCCAAGACAGGGGAGTCGCTTGTGGCGTCGAAAGATTGTCTCTGACTAGTCCTGCGAACTTACTCGCCGCAGAGTGTGCACGGTCCTTCGCTGAACACCAGCAGGAACGCATCGATATCGCACGGATCAAACAGCGATCCGTCGTTGTTGAAGTCGATGTCGTTGCATGTCGCGCTACCGGGAATGCACGGCCCCTCGCTGAAGACGCTCAGGAACGCGTCGATGTCCTGCGGGTCAAAGCTCGAGCCGTCGTTGTTGAAGTCCAGCGAATCGCACACCGTCGGCGGCGTGATGTTGATCTGCCCGTCGCCGACATCGTTGGGGTCGTAGCCGCCCACGCGGATGTAGTAGGTCTGCCCCTGCACCGCGTTGATCGTCACGCTCGAAACCCAGAAGTTGCTCGACGGCACGTCGCACACGCTCGTGATGTCGTCGTTGCATGCGAGGGCGGGCGAACCCGCGAACGGGCAGCCGGGCGACTGATATACCGCGAGCACAGTGTCAAACAGGCTGCCGCACGTCGAGATCCGGGTGCTGCCGCTTTGCGTGGCGACATACTTGAACCACACATCGTTGGTCGCGTTGCCCGCGCCGCAGTTGATGGGCAGGTTGCTGGAGCCCGTAGCGGTGCAGGTGTGGAAGAACGTGCTGCCTGGCGCGACAGACGGAGCGTTGGCGCAGTTGTCGGGCGTGGATGGATACGTGAAGAGATGGCGGAGCGTGAACTGCCCCGATGCGGCTTGGAAGCCCCCTACGCGGATGTAGTAATCCTCGCCCCCGGTAAAGTCGAACGTCACCAGACTCGCGCGGTTGTTCGGAGGCTGGAAACTCGCATCGTCATTGCACGCGAGCTGGAACGCGTTGGCCGCGTTGGGCGGCTGGCTGTGCACCGACAGCACCGTGTCAAACCCGCTGCCAAACGTGTCAAAGATCGCGTTGCCCGAGCACATGGGCGTAAATCTGAACCACACATCGTTGCTCGCCGACGAACTCCCGCACGTGGCCGTGGCATACGGCGTGGGCGTCGCGGCGTCGGTACACCCCGTCTGATCCCCCGAACCCACAGCGATTGCGTCCGCCGGCACGTCGCCCTGAGGAGCATCTGGCAGCCGCGCGGTGTACACGCTGCCCGCATTCAGCAGACTGATGGGGTCTTCCCACGAATCACCAATCATGATGTGCTCGCCCTGCACGCCGAGGGCCGAGCCATAGTTGGAACTGGCCGAAGTGCTGGGGTCTTCAAATCGCGCCTGATGGACCCACGTGCCGTTCACCTTGCGATACACATGCGCGGTGCTGTTGCCGTTGCCCGCGACGACGATCCGTTCGCCGTCGAAGGCCACTTTGCTTCCAAAGAACGTGCTGCTGGTGGGAATCGGCGCGCGAAACTTCTGAATCTGCGTCCAGTTTCCCGCCATTTTCTCAAACACATACACCGCGCCGCTGTCCGTTGCAGGCGTCCCGCCAAGTGCCTCCAATCCAGAGAAGTCCTCTCGCGGCGCGCCGACCACAAGCACGTCGCCCTCAATCGCGATGCTGCGCCCGAAGTCCTCATTGATTTCTGGCGAACTCGCTCGAATCATGGCGACCGTCGGGCTGATCGCCCCGTCCGCCTGACGCGTCACCACCTGCACAAAGCCGTGGCTGCCCGGCTGCCCGGGCATCGTGCCATCGGGCGTGCTGAACGCCGCGTACGGCGTGCTCTGGCTGATCGCGACGCTCGAGCCGCGATGCGCGAAGCTCGAGCCCGACGCTTCGGTGCCCTGCATCGTCCACACTTGGTTCCACGTGTTGTTCACTGCGTTGCGGGTGAAGACATACACCGCGCCCGATTCGTTGGTGAACCCGAACACCGTGTGGTTGGGTGCGCCCACGATCGCCCAACCGTCCTGCTGGCCCGTGATCGCGACGGCAGCGCCAAAGTTACCCATGCTGTTGACGTCTTGTGCGATGAGCGTCGCCTGTGCCGCGTATCCGCTGCCATTCGAGGGGCGCCGATAGACGACAGCTCGCCCCTGGCCCATGCTGAACGCGTACGCGCCCGCGATGATCCACGGATCCGCGAATCCGACGTTGTGCCCCAATCGCTCAAAGTCCTGCCCGGAGGTGTTGATGATGCCGAAGATGTTGACCCAGCTGCTGCCATTGTGCTCATAGACGGTGAACCCGCCGCGATCGTTGCTGTTGGCTCCCACATCGCGCTGCGGCTCGCCGACAACCATGAGCGGACGGTTGTTGAGCCCGCCAAACGACATAGCGCCCGAATGGCCAAACCATCCCGACGCCGTCGGATTGGGCGCGTTGATGACGCCCAGCGACGGACACACCTGCCCGATCGCGCTCCCCGCGCCCAGCGCGAGCACCAACGCCGGCCCAACCGCGCGACCGATTCGACTGCCAACCTGACTGAAACGATGGATCTGCGTGAACATGACTGACTCCTTGCTTCTGAACGCTGCCCCAAACCAACCCCGACGCTGCACCGGCGCGCCGCCACTTCAGCGCACACGCGCCGCGACGAACTCGCCCGGATGAAAACAACTTCACCCCGTCCCCGCCGCCAGACGCCGATCACTCCAGCCCGCGGCGAAACTCGGCTCCCCTCTCGCGACCGAGCGACTTCTCGGGTCCGAACTGGTTGGTTCCAGTCCGGATTTCGCCGCCTTTTCGCGAGTTTCTGTTCGTTTCAAGGCGTTTCCGTCTTGACGAACCCTCCAAACTCGGTAGCGTGATACAGGACTGCTCAGGCTGCTCGATCTGAAGAAAATTCGCAGACTTGCCAGCCCGGGGTAGCCTTCCCCTGTTTCACCAACGCTTCCGTCTATAGAAGATGGCCCCTTCCGAACCAACCCGCGTCACCAAACTGCTGCAACTCGCCGGCCAAGGCGATCCTGCCGCGCCGGGCGACTTGCTTCCGCTCGTCTACGACCAGCTCCGCCGCCTCGCCCAGGCGTACATGCGCCAGGAACGACCGGGCCAGACGCTGCAGGCAACCGCGCTCGTCCACGAAGCCTACCTCAAGCTCGTCGGCGGCGCGGACGTCGCATGGAAAGACCGCGGCCACTTCTTCGCCGCCGCCGCCCTCGCCATGCGTCGCATCCTCGTCGATCACGCCCGCGCCCGCGGCCGCGACAAGCGAGGCGGCGACCGCGAACGCGTCACCCTCGCCGAGCACGCCGGCGCGATTCCATCCGGCGACGACACCGCCACCGACCTGCTCGCCCTCGACGAAGCCCTCGCCGAGCTCGAAGCCAGCAACCCGCGCCGCTACCAGGTCGTCATGCTGCGATACTTCGCCGGTCTCTCGATCGAAGACACCGCCGCCGCAATGAATGTCGCGCCCGCCACCGTCAAGACCGACTGGGCCGTCGCGCGCCTCTGGCTCTTCAAGAAAATGGGAGGCGCGGCCGCCCATACAGCCGCGGAGGGCCCATGAGCACCTCCGCCACGCGCGCGTCGACCCCAGGCAACGACACCAACGCGGCACGCCGCCAACGCGCCGAAGAACTCTTCGCCGAAGTCATCGACCTGCCCACGCAGGGTCGCGATGCCTTTCTCGCCAACCGCTGCGAAGGCGACGAAGACTTGCTCGCGATGGTGCGTGAACTGCTCACGCTCGCCGACCAGGCGGGCGACGCGTTCATGCACCCCAGTGAAGTCCGTAACCGCCTCAAGAGCCAGGTCGGCCCGCTCTTCCGCTCCCGCTTCGACGCGCCCGCCCTCCCCGATGGCACCATGCTGGGCGGCTACACGCTCCGAGGCGTCCTGGGCATCGGCGGCATGGGCGTTGTCTATCGGGCCGAGCAGGATCGCCCTCGTCGCACCGTCGCGCTCAAAGTCATCCAGCGAGGCCTCGCGACAAAACGCATGATGCGCCGCTTCGAGTACGAAGCGGAGATCCTGGGTCGCCTCCAGCACCCCGGCATAGCGCAGATTTATGAAGCCGGCACCGCCCTTCTCGATGGTGCGGACCAGCCCTTCATCGCCATGGAACTCGTCGAGGGTGACACCCTCACCGGCGCCGCCAAGAAGCGCGAATGGACCAACACCCAGCGCCTCGACGTCTTCGCCAAGGTCTGCGACGCTGTGCAGCACGCCCACCAACGAGGCGTCATCCACCGCGACCTCAAGCCCAGCAACATCCTCGTCACCTCCGCCGGCGACGTGAAGATCCTCGACTTTGGCGTCGCCCGCGCCATGAGCAGCGGCGGCAGCGGGGGAGCCGCAGGTGCAGGAGGGGCGGTGGGCGAAGCCCAGAACACGACCCACCGCACCGACGTCGGCCAACTCATCGGCACGCTCTCTTACATGAGCCCCGAGCAGGTCGTCGGCAAGTCCGACGAGATCGACGTCCGCAGCGATGTGTACGCCCTGGGCGTGATTCTCCACGAACTGCTCACCGACCATCTGCCCCACGATCTCTCCGATCGTTCCATCCCCGAAGCCGTCCGCATCATCCGCGACGAAGAGCCCACCAAGCTCAGCACCGTCAGCAAGATCTTCCGAGGCGACCTCGACACCATCGTCTCCAAGTCCCTGGCCAAGGACCGCACCCGTCGCTACCAATCCGCCCTCGCCCTTGCCGAGGATGTCCGCCGTCACCTTCAAGGCGAACCCATCCTCGCTCGCCAGGACTCGGCGCTCTATGTCCTCCGCCGCAGCATGCGTCGGTATCGCTCCGCCATCTGGGGCGCGATCGCCGCCATCATCGCCCTCGTCCTCTTCGCCGGCTACGCAGCCGTGCAAGCCGTCCGTTACGAGCGCGTGAGCGAACGCGCGGTCAGCGCGCGGCAAGCCGCCGAAGCCGCCCAGAGACTTGCAGCCCAGAACGCCGAGCAGGCCCAGCGAGAATCCGAAACAGCCCGCCGCACCGCCGCGTTCCTCGACAAGGTGCTCACGACTTCACAAGCTCACCCCGCCAACATCGCAACCGGCTCTGGCCGCCAGCCCATGCTCGTCGACGTCTTCGACAATGCAACCGCCCGCCTCAACGCCGGCGAACTCAAGCACGACCCAACCGTCGAACTTCAAGTCCGCACCACCCTCTACCGCGGCTACGCCCATCTGGAACTCATGCTCGCCTGCGCCGCCCAGCAGGAGTGGATCGCCCACTACTACAGCACCCTCGAGCCCACCCCCGAAAACCTCTTGAACCTCGGCAAGATCACCTACCTCGTCGGCAGTTCCTACAGCGAAGCTGATCTGCAGGACAAGGGCCTCGCCACCATGAAGAACGCCGCCGCCATCCTCGCCACCGCGGGCGACATCGGCGCCGACGAACTCCTCCGCGTCCAAGGCGGCATCGGCAATGTCCTCATGCGTATGGGCCGCTTCCAGGAATCCCTCGACGTCCTGCTGCCTCACACTCAGGCCATCGGTCAGCGCTTTGGCACCAGCAGTCGCGACTTCGCCTTCGCCAACTTCAACCTAGGCGGCACGTACGTCCGCCTCCGCCGCTACCAAGACGCCAAGCCCTGCTTCGACATCGCCCTCGCCATCATGGACAAACGCGACCGAGGGAGCGTCACCCACATTCGCTGCCTCTCCGAATACGCAAGCGGCGTGATCAAGCCCCTCCAAGGAACCGACGCTGCGCGCATCGCGCTCGAACAAACCATCGCCCTCGCCGTCGACACCCTGGGCGATGACCACGCCGAAACCACCCGCCCCCGCCGCTTGCTCGCGCCGATCCTGATCGAACTGGGCCGCCGCGACGAATCCATCGCGATGCTCGAGCTCGACCTCGCCCGATTCCAACGCAACCGCACGGGCATCCCCAACGGCGAAGTCTCCACCGCCTCGCAATTGATCGCCTACTTGGCCGAAGCTGGCGAATGCGACCGCTCCACCACACTCGCCCAGTCCACACTCGCGCGGATGAAGTCCCTCATCGACCCAAATTCCGCGACTTTCCTACCCGTCTCACTCGCATACGTGAAGGCCGCCATCACATGCAAAGACGCTGCCGCCGCCCGCGCCCGCTTCGAACAAATGGAAGCCGACGTCGCCGCCATCACCAACGCCCCGACCCTGCTCGACCGCTGGCGCGCCCGTCTGGCAGACCTCAAGACCCAAATCGACGGCTTGGAAACGCCGTGAGCGATCGCGACATTCAGTTCCACCCGCGCACTCTTTGCGCACCCGCGCACCCCCAGCCTCCTTTCTAGGACCCGCCGCGCCGTTCTCGCCGCTTTTCTCCCGGCTCACGCCCCGGCGGGCCGATGCCCAAGCCGCGAAGTCGCGCGATCGGCTGGTGTCGCGGCATGGACGCCGGGAGCCAGTTGATCATCGCCTTCGTCACTTCCGCGGAGCGGCAGTGCATCCGAAAGGTGCCAGGATGGCCGATCAACCCACCAACCCGCCCGGGCCCGCCGACGGCGCACCCCCGCCCGCGGCTTCCGCTCCCAAGCCCAACTCCGCCGCCGACGCCGCTCTCGAAGCCGCGAAGGCCGCGATCTCGCAGTTGGGCGATCTCAACAACCTCGTGAACGAGGCTGCGCCCGCCGAAGGCATGTCGCCCCCCGCCACCGCGGGCGAGGTCGACTTTGCCGCCCAGATGGCCGCGGCCATCGAAGCGGAGAAAGCCGAAAAGGCCGCGGCCCAAATGGCCAGCAAGCCCCCGCCCCCAGGCAGCAAGCCGCTGGATCTCCCCAGCCTCGCCGGTGATCTCTCCCCCAATCAGGTCCACGCCCTGGACCTGCTGGGCGATGTCCACCTCAACGTCAAGATCGAACTGGGCCGCACCCGCATGCTCGTCGAAGACCTCCTCCGACTTTCCGAAGGCGCTGTGGTCGAACTCGACAAACTCGCCGGCGACCCCGTCGACGTCTACGTCAACGAACGCCACGTCGCCCGTGGCGAAGTCCTCGTCCTCAACGACAACTTCTGTGTCCGCATCAACGAAGTCCTCAACCCCGCCAACGTAACCGAAAAGGGCGCGGCGTAGCTCTGCAAGAAAGTCGGTTCACCACGCAGATCACGGCGTACACGGAGAAGAACGAAGAGTGGTCGCGGATTTTCACGGATCACCGCGGATAAAGACAAAACCCATGCCTTGAAATCCGCACAGATCCGCGCACTTCCGCGGCACCTCTTCTCTTCTCTCTTCTCACTTCTCTCTCTTCTCCGCGTCAATCGCCAACTACCCATGCGGGAATCCCTCTTCCATCTCCTCCGCCGACTCGCCCTCGCCGGCATCTTCGTCGGCGCGTGCGTGATGTGGACCTTCGCCGCCTTCGCCCAGCCCGCCGCGCCGCAGCCTGGTTCGCCCCAACCCACCGCCCGCGAAGCCACTCCCCTCGGCAAGCCCGCCACCGCCCAACCCCTTCCGTCCGCCGACACCACCAAGCCCGTCATCGAACCCGCCTCCATTTGGCGCACCGCTGCCGCTCTCGGCGCGGTCCTCGCCCTCATCCTCGTCCTCGCGTGGATTGCAAAAAAGCTCGCAGCGAAGGGATCGCTCCCCGGCGCGCTCGGCTCTATCGGCAAGGCCCCCGCCCCCTCCGGCGTCCTCGAGGTCCTCGCCCGCTACCCCGTTTGCGCCGGCACCAGCCTCCTGCTGCTCAAGCTCGACCGCCGGGTGCTGCTCATCAGCCAATCCGCCAACAAGGGCCTGCGCAGCGGCGCGACCCTCAACGTCCTCACCGAGCTCAGCGAACCAGAAGACGTCGCATCCATCCTCCTCAAGCTCCGCGGCGAAGAACAGACCCGCTTGGCCAAGAAGTTCGAGTCCATCCTCTCGCGCGAAGAAGCCATCACCGACCAAGCCCTCGCCGAAGTCGAACCCGCCCAACGCACGAAGCACCCCGCCGCGACTCTCCACGTCCCCGCCGACCACGCCCGCTCCGGTCGAGATGCCGCCGCCGCGATCAAGCAACGCATGAACCGCGCCCAGAGTGCAACAACCAACCGTGCCATCGAAGGCGCTGGCTCTGCAGCAACTTCGATGCGTTCCACCAACGACGTGCGCTCTCCGGAAGTCACAACCCCAACTTCACCACGCTCCACTCGCGTCACCAACCTCGTCGCCACCCTCACCCTCTTCTTGACCCTCGCCGCTGCTCTCCTCACCACGAGCAACGCCCACGCCCAATCCCGCATCGGCCCGCCCCTTCCCGACATCACCGCGCAGCAACCCACGACCGTCCCCGCCGTCGTCACCCCTCGCGTGATCACGCCCACCCGAAGCCTCCGCGACGCCCTCGATCCTTCGAACGCCACCGCGCAGTCCCCCGACATCACATCGCTCAATCCCCTCGAAGTTCTCGCCAACGCCGGCAGCCAACTCCCGGGCGTCAATCGCGGCACGCCCGACGGTTCCGCCCCGACCTCCGGCACTTCGCGACCAAACTCCAGCAGCACCTCGGCAGGCGGTGGGGGGCTTTCCACCGCCATCAACATCCTCGTGGTGTTGACCGTCATCTCCCTCGCCCCCTCGATCATGCTCATGACCACGTGCTTCGTGCGCATCATGATCGTGCTGGGCCTGCTCCGTCAGGCCTTGGGCACCACCAGCATCCCGCCGCCCCAGGTCATCACCGCCCTCGCCCTCTTCATGACGCTGCTGGTCATGAGCCCGACCCTCGACCGCATCAACGCGGAAGCCATCCAGCCCTACCGCCAGGGCCAGATCACCGACTACGACACACTCTGGAACAAAGCCAAGCAGCCCATGCGCGACTACATGTTCGCGCAGATCGACGCATCGAGCAACTGGAACAGCCTTTACATGGTCCTCGAGTACCGAGGCGTCGACGTCAGCCAACCCGAAAACCTCACCCGCGCCGACGTCGACATGATCACGCTGATCCCCGCGTACATGCTCAGCGAACTCAAGATCGCCTTCCTCATGGGCTTCAAGCTGTACCTGCCCTTCCTCGTCATCGACATGGTGATCAGCACGCTGCTCATCGCGATGGGCATGATGATGCTGCCCCCCGTGCTCATCAGCCTGCCTTTCAAGCTGCTCCTGTTCGTCCTCGTCGACGGCTGGACGCTGGTGGTGGGGGGGCTGCTCACCAGCTTCGCTCAGCCCGAAGCCGTCGCCGCGCTCAATCCCGCGCAAGCCTTCGAACACCTCGCCCTGCACGCACCGATGCTCCGCGACGTGCTCGCCGCGTCCCCAGCACACCTGCTCGCGCTCCTCGGGAGGTCCGCGTAATGCAGTACGACGCCACCGCCCTCGAAATGGTCCGCGAGGCCCTGATCATCACGCTCAAGATCGCCATCCCGATCCTTGCCGCCGGCATCATCGTGGGCCTGATCATCAGTCTGCTGCAATCCGTCACGCAGATCCAGGACCAGACCATCGCCTTCGTCCCCAAGATCGTTGTCATGGTCCTCGCCCTGATCGTGCTGTTGCCCTGGATCTTCTCGAGGATGATGGAGTACGCGAGTGAACTGTTCCGTTTCGGAGGATGAATTTTCACCACGGAGGGCCACTGAGCGCCACGGAGTAGGCACGGAGGAAAAGCCAGGGTTTGGAATTGAGGGAAAGGCAGTCTGCTGATGTTCATGACAGTCTCGAAGTGACCCGTCTCTCCATTCTCTTTTCTCTTCTCTCTCTTCTTCCCTCCGTGCAATCGCCTTCGCTCCCCGTGGCCCTCCGTGCTGATCCCTGTTTTTCATGCAAGCAACCCCCGCCATCGCGACCTTGATCGACTCCCTCGCTCCACACGCGATCGGCTGGTCCCTCGTCGTCACCCGCTTAGCCGGCATGGTCGTCATCGCCCCCCTCGTCAGCAGCATGATGATCCCCATGCGCGTCCGCGCCCTGGTCTGCATCCTCCTCGCCGCCGCGGCGTACCCCATGCTCACCCGCGCTCAGGTCGGCGGCGTCAGCGTCTCCACCGATCTCTACGCACTGATCCCCCTCATGCTCGCCGAACTGCTCGTGGGCTTCATCATCGGCGCCATCGCTGCCGTGCCCCTGCTCATGATGGAAATGGCCGGCGTCATCGCTGGAACCACGATGGGCCTTGGCCTCGCCCGCGTCTATGACCCCACGCAGGACGCTGAGGTCGATCTGCTGGGCCAGTTCTTCTTCTTCATCGCCATGGCGATCTTCCTGAGCGTGGGCGGCCTCGAGTCCCTCTTCCGTGGCCTGCTTGACACCTTCCATCGCGTCCCCGCTGGCGCCACCACCGCTGCCCTTGCTGGCGCGGCCAGCGGCACCGAACTCTTCACAGGCGTGGTCGCGAGCGGCATGGACATCGCCCTCCGCGTGAGCGCCCCCGTCATCGCCATCGTCTTTCTCGTCATCATCATGATGGGCGTCCTGGGCAAGACCATGCCCGCCATGAACGTCCTCACCATCGGCTTCGCCATCAAGGCTCTGCTGGGCGTCTTCATGATCGCCCTGGGGCTGTACGCCATCCGCGAGCCGATCGCCCAGGCGATCCAAAACGCCCTGACCGCTGCCGGGACATGGATTGAGCAACTCGGGAAAACCTGATCACCACGGAGGGCCACGGAGAAGACGCTTGGATGATGATCGAATGAAGTAGGAACAACCAGAATGCACCGAACTCAGTTCACACCAATCTCCCCTCTCTTCTCTCCTCTCTCCTGCCGTGCATCCGCGGCCCTCCGTGGTGATTCTCTCTTGGAGTAACCCTTGGCCGACGACATGGGCGAAAAAACCGAAGACCCCACACCGCGCAAGCTTGAAGACGCGCGCGAGAAGGGTCAGGTGCCCAAGAGCACCGACCTCGCCGCCGCCATCGATCTGCTGGGTGGCGCGTTGCTGCTCGCCATCTTCGGTGCCGCCCTCGCCCGCGCTTCCCTCGAAGTCATGCGCCGCGGCCTCGACGGCTTCGCCGGAGCCTTAAGCCCCGATCAGGTCGGCGCCGTCGTGCGCGAGTCCTTGACGGCCCCGCTCATCGCCATGGCCCCGATCATCCTCCTGCTGATGATCGTCGTCATCATCGCCCACTTCGTGCAGTACGGCCCGCTCTTTACCACCGAAGCCCTCTCCCCCAAGATCGAACGCTTGGACCCCATCAAGGGCTTCCAGAACCTCTTCGGCAGAAAGAACCTCGTCAAGGGCGTCCTCAACTCCATCAAGCTCGCCATCGTCATCTGGGTCGGCTGGACATACTGCGGCAGCGCGCTCGATCAAGTCGCCGGCCTCCCCATGCTCGACCTCCGCGACGCCTTTGCGACCATCGCCGTGCTCTGCCTGAAACTGCTCGCGTGGCTGCTCGCCCTGCTCATCGTGCTGGGCGTCGCAGACTACCTCTTCCAACGCTGGCAGCACCGCCAGGACCTCCGCATGACCAAGCAGGAAGTCCAGGACGAACGCCGCAGCATGGAAGGCGATCCGCTCGTCAAGGGCAAGCGCATGCAACTCATGCGCCAGATCGCGATGCAGCAGATCGGCCGTGACGTGCCCAACGCCGACGTCATCGTGACCAACCCCACGCACTTCTCCGTCGCGATTCAGTACGACGAGGCAACGATGGCCGCCCCGCGCGTCGTCGCCAAGGGCGTCGACTTCATGGCCATGCGCATCCGCCAGGTCGCGATGGTCCACCAGGTCCCCATCATCGAGCGCCCTCCCCTCGCCCGCGCCCTCTACTACGAAGTCGAAGTGGGCCAGCAAGTTCCTGCCGAAATGTACCAGGCCGTCGCCGAACTGCTCGCGTATGTGTACCGCCTCGAACGCGAAGCGGCGTAGGTGTGTCAAAGGCTTTTGAACGCAGAGGAAGACAGAGCCACAAGAAGAGGGAGACAGAGATGAGAAAGAGATGACACTCAAACAGCAGCGCGGATGCATCCATCGTCGCCCCTGATCTCTCGACCGACCCAATGCTCCCCATGCCACCATTCCCAACCCACTCTCCGTCTTCCTCTTCTCTTCTCTCCGTCTTCCTCTGCGTTCAAATGCCCTGATCGTCCGCACCCTTCATGGCCACCAAGCCACCCAAACCCCGCCCCCGCCCCGCGCCGCAGCCCGCCGCGCCGGTCGCCACGCGCCCAGACCTCCCCAACTGGATGCTCTGGCTCTCTCAATACCGCGGCTACATCGTTCCCGTCGGCTTCATCCTCATGATGGCCGTCCTGATCGTGCCCCTCCCGCCGATCGCGATGG
>JALHOJ010000080.1 GCA_022843045.1 Phycisphaerales bacterium | reverse complement strand
GTGGCGGGCAGGGGCCGGGGGGGGCCGGGGGGGCGTGCGGGCAGGTCCTCGCGTCTCTTGCGGCCCGGGCGGGGGCGGGGGCGGGCCAGGCGAGCGCGGCGGCGGCGGCGCAGGTGGACGCGAAGCCTGCGCCGGCTGTGCAGGCTGTCGCTGCGGAGGCGAGCGCGGGCTCGGCGGTGCCGGTCGCTGCGGCGGCGGCGACGGATGTGCGAGCGACGCCGCTCGCGAAGAAGTTGGCGGAGGAGAACAACGTTGATCTTGGGAATGTGACCGGGACGGGGGCCGGTGGAAGGATTCGCGAGCAGGATGTGCTGGCGTACATGCAGTCGCACACTCAGCCGCAAGGTGGCAGCAACGGGCAGGCGGCCAAGCCGGCGCCGGCTCCTTCGGCTGGTGCGGCACCTCGGGCGGGTGGCGCGGCGCAGGCAACTTCGGGCCGGTCGGTCACGCGTGAGCGGATGACGCCGCTTCGGCAGCGGATCGCGCAGCGGCTGGTGCAGGCTCAGCACACGGCGGCGATGCTGACGACGTTCAATGAGTGCGACATGACTGCGGTGATGGAACTCCGCAAGCAGTACAAGGAAGAGTTTGAGAAGAAGCAGGGGATCGGGCTGGGGTTCATGGGCTTCTTCGTGAAGGCGGTGTGCGGGGCGCTCAAGGCGTTCCCGCTGGTCAACGCGTCGATTGTCGAGGATGAGCAGGGGAACCTCGCGATTGAGAAGCATGAGTATGCGGATGTGGCGATCGCGGTGAGCACGCCCAAGGGGCTGGTGGTTCCGGTTCTGCGGAGCGCGGAGAAGATGAGCCTGGCGGGCGTGGAGATGGGGATCAAGGAACTTGCGACGAAGGCCAAGGAAGGCAAGCTGACGCTCGAGGACATGCAGGGTGGGACGTTCACGATCACGAACGGGGGCGTCTTTGGGAGCCTCATGAGCACGCCCATTCTCAATCCGCCACAGAGCGGGATTTTGGGGATGCATGCGATCAAGAACCGGGCGATCGAGCATCCGGTGGGCAGCGGGCAGGTAGCCATCCGGCCGATGATGTATCTTGCGCTCAGCTATGACCACAGAATCATCGATGGGGCGGAGGCGGTGCAGTTCCTGGTGAAGGTGAAGCAGGCAATTGAGGATCCGCAGCGGTTGTTGCTGGAAATTTGAGCGAGCGAGGGCGGAGAGTGGTCCTGGGCCTAGAAGGCCCGGAGACTCATGTGCGGGACGCCCGTGCTGCTGACGACGGCGGCTTGCGCCGGTTGGTTCTTATAATTTGGCATGACAGTGAGCTATTGGCGGCGGACGGAGCGGCTGGGCGTGCTTGCTTGTGATGTGCTCGTGGTGGGCGCGGGCATTTGCGGGGTGTCGGCTGCGCTGCACTTGCAGCGGCGGGGGCTTTCGGTCATTGTGGTGGAGCGCGAGCGGGTGGGGAGCGGGGCATCGACGCGGAACGCGGGCTTTTTGATGCGCGGGTGCGCGGATTGCTATTCGGCGGCGGCGGGGGAGTTTGGGCGCGAGCGGGCGGCGTTTTTGTGGCAATTGACAGAGGAGAATCTCGCGGGGCTGCGGCGGGAGGGGGTGGGCCAACTGGCGGGGACGCGGGATGTGGCGAGTGTGCTGGCGGCGTTGCGGGAGGATGAGTTTGAGGCTCTGCGGGCGAGCGAGAGGATGATGCGGGAGGATGGGTTTGAGGTTTCCTGGCAGGATGGCTCGCGCAATCCGGGAGATTCGCTGTGGAAGCAAGCGAAGGTGCTGGGGGGGCTGGTGAATCCGGGGGACGCGTCGTGCAACTCGCGGGAGGTGATTGAGCATCTGCGATCGCGGCTCAATTGTCCGGTGCATGAGGGGCAGGAGGTGTTTGCGTGTGAGGCGGATGGGGCGCACGTTGTGGTGCGGACGACGGATGCGCGGATTCGGGCGCGGCATGTGCTGGTGTGCACGAATGCGTATGGGCCGTTGCTGCTGCCTGGGCTGGCGGAGCATGTGACGCCCCGGCGCGGGCAGATGCTTGCCCTGCGGGCGAGCGGGGCGCGGCGGCTGGATGCGAGTTACTACATCAACTTTGGCAGCGAGTATCTGCGGCAGCACGCGGATGGGACAATTTTGGTGGGGGGATGCCGAACGTATCACGCGGAGCGGGAAGTTGGGTATGAGGACAAGGTGACGCCTTGGATGCAGACGGACTTGGAGCGGTTTGCGAAGAGTGTGCTGGGGGAGTTTGGTTCGGAAGAGATTGTGGCGCGGTGGGCGGGGACGATGGGTTTCTCGCGGACGCACTTGCCCTTGATTGGGCCGACTTGGGGAGAGAACAGCGCGGAGGGACGGGTGTGGTTCTGCGGCGGGTTTACGGGGCATGGGATGAGCATGGCGTATCGGGTGAGTGAGATTGCGGTTGGGGTGATGTTGGAGGGGGTGGGGAATCCGTTTGAGTTGAGGAGGTAGATGGGGGCGGGGTGGTGCGTTTGCGCGGCGCGATGTGAAGGGGTGGCGCTCGCAAGGCCTCGCTTCACCCCCGGCTACTCGCTGTGCAGGCCTTCGGCCTGAGGGATGGGGGGGTCGTGGCGGCGGGATTTATGGTTGAGAAGGTGATGTGAATCGGCCGTTTCGTGAGCGTCGAGGCCTTGGGTGGAAGGTAGCGGCGAGCGGTCCGGGGGTGTCGCTCGCAAGGCCTCGCTTCACCTCCGGCTACTTGCTGTGCAGGTCTTCGGCCTGGAGATGGTGTCGGGGTGGGAGCTCACGAATCGCTACACTTTCACATGGGTCTTTTCTCTCGTAAGCCGAAGTCGTCTGAACAGCCTGTTGTTGTGCGTCAGCCCGCGAGCGCGATGTCGGGCGGGGTGCCCGCCGCGCCGATTGCGCCGGGGGCGTTGTCGCAGCGGGAGTCGCGGGTGTTTGAGTTGGGCAGTGAGATGCTGCGGCGGGCGAAGGCGCACAAGACGGGGCTGCTTTCGGCGAAGTTCTACTCCGATTGGATGATGGAGTGGAGCATGAAGGACCAGCAGTTCAAGGTGCAGATGTTCCGGTTTACGGATGCGTTTCCGGTGCTGCGGACGCCAGAGGCGATCTTTGATCATCTGCAGGACTACATGAATCAGCCGGGCGTGAACGTGCCGCCGGCGATCAATACGGCGCTCAAGGCCGGCGGGCTGCTGAAGGGGCCGGCGACGAGCGTGATTGCGAGTCAGATCAAGGGGATGGCGGGGAAGTTCATTGCGGGGACGGACGCGGCGAGCGCGCTGCCGGGCCTTCGGGCGATCTGGGATGACGGGATCGCGAGCAGCGTGGACCTGCTGGGCGAGGTGTGCGTGAGCGATGAGGAGGCGGAGCAGTACGCGCACAAGTACCTGGACCTGATACAGAATCTGCCCAGCGCGATGGCCGGGTGGAAGAGCCAGCCGCGGCTGGAGAGTGATCACCTTGGCGCGATTCCGCGGTGCAACGTGAGCGTGAAGATCTCGGCGCTGTCGGCGCGGTTGTCGGTAACGGATCCGGAGGGCGCGCTGCAGGACCTGATGCGGCGGCTGGTGCCGATTCTGGAGACGGCGCGGGATCGGGGCGTGTTCGTCAACTTTGACATGGAGCATCATGAACTGAAGGACTTCACGCTTGAGTTGTTTCAGCGGTGCGTGGAGAAGGTGGACTTTCAGGCGGGGCTGGCGATGCAGGCGTACCTCAAGAGCGGCGTCGAGGACGCGCGGCGGATGTGCGAGTGGGCGAAGCGGAAGAACAAGGCGATCACGGTGCGGCTGGTGAAGGGGGCGTATTGGGACGCGGAGACGATCAAGAGTGAACTCAACGGGTGGCCTTGCCCCGTGTGGGCACAGAAGTGGCAGACGGATGCGTGCTTTGAGCGGATGACGGAAGTGTTTTTGGATTCGACGCCTCGCAAGATGGGTGAGGGGGGGGTCAAGCTCGCGCTGGGGAGCCACAATGCGAGGTCGATCGCGGCAGCGTTGGCGGGGCTTGAAGCGAGGAATTTGCCGCGGGCTGCGCTGGAGTTGCAGATGCTTCACGGAATGGCGGATCAGCTCAAGTATGCGGCGACGGAGATGGACTTGCGGATCCGCGAGTATGTGCCGGTGGGCGAGATGATCCCGGGGATGGCGTATCTGGTGCGGCGGCTGCTTGAGAACACGAGCAATGAGAGTTGGCTCAAGGCGGGGTTCTTGGACAATGCGGATGTAGGGGCGTTGCTGCGGGTGCCGGGGCCGGTGGGAAATGCCGGTGCTGCGCCTGCGAGCGAAGTCAAGCAAGGGCCTGAGCGGCACATGCTGACGCCTGCGGTGGCGGGTGTGGGGGATGGGCGGCCGTTCTTTACCGAGCCGTTCCGGGACTTCAGCGATCGGGCGCAGCGGGAGGCGTTTGCGAGCGCAATTGCGCGGGCGACGGTGCCGAAGGTGGCGAGCAACAAGACGCCTGAGGACGCGAAGGCGATGGTGGCGCGGGCGCATGCGGCGCTGCCTGCGTGGCGGGCGTTGGAGCCGCGGGTGCGGGCGAAGGTGCTTACTGAGGCGGCGCGGCTGATGCGGGAGCAGCGCGATGGGCTGGCGGGCGTGATGATCCGCGAGGCGGGGAAGACGTGGAAGGAAGCGGACGCGGATGTGTGCGAGGCGATTGACTTCTGCGAGTATTACGCGCGGCTTGCGGTGCCGATGTTTGAACGGCAGCGGCTGGGGCGGTTTGTGGGAGAACTGGATGAAGTCACGTATCAGCCCAAGGGCGTGGCGGTGGTGATTGCGCCGTGGAACTTCCCGCTGGCGATCTGCTGCGGGATGACGGCGGCGGCGCTGGTCACGGGGAATCCGACGATCGTCAAGCCTGCGGAGCAGACGACGGGGATCGCGAGTGTCATGATCGACATTTTCGCGCAAGCGATGAGCGCGGCGGGGGTGCCCGGGGCACTCGCGAAGGATGTGCTGCAGTTCTGTCCGGCACCGGGTGAGACGACGGGGGCCGCGCTGGTTCGGGAACCGAAGGTGGCGTTGATTGCGTTTACGGGGTCACGGGATGTGGGGCTGGATATTTTGAACGCGAGTGCGCCGCCCAGTCCGTTCGCGCAGGCTAATGCGTCACTTCGTCACTCCGTCACTTCGTCACTCTCCCACGTCAAGCACGTCGTCTGCGAGATGGGCGGGAAGAATGCGCTCATCGTCGATACGTCGGCGGATCTGGATGAGACGATTCTGGCGGTGCGGCATTCGGCGTTTGGGTTCCAAGGTCAGAAGTGCAGCGCATGCTCGCGCCTGATCGTCGTGGATGAGCAGGGGCCGGATGGTCCGGCGATGCAGACGTTCTGCCGACGCTTGACTGAGGCGACCAAGGCGCTGGGGATTGGCGATCCGCTGCATCCCGGGACGGATATCGGGCCTGTGATCGATGAGGATGCGGCGAACAAGGTTCGCGGGTTCATCGAGCGGGCGAAGGCGTCGGGGCTGCGGTGTGCCGGGCTTGATCTGCCTCTGGCGAATCCGTTTGTGGCCGCGAATCAAGGGCGGTTTGTGGGGCCCCACATTTTCTTTGGCGTGCCGCGGGATCATGAGTTGGCGCGGGAGGAGATTTTCGGGCCGGTGCTGGCGGTGCTGCATGCGGGGAGCTTTGATGAGGCGCTGGAGATCGCGAACAGTTTGCCTTACAAGCTGACGGGTGGGGTGATGAGCCGCAAGCCCAGCCATATCGAGAAGGCCAAGCAGGAGTTCCGGGTGGGGAACCTGTACATCAACCGCGGGATCACGGGCGCGCTGGTGGGGCGGCATCCGTTTGGCGGGTTTGGGATGAGCGGCGCGGGGAGCAAGGCGGGGGGGCTTGAGTACCTGCTGCACTTTGTGGATCCGCGGGCGATTGCGGAGAACACGATGCGGCGGGGGTTTGCGCCGGAGCTGTGAGGTGCAAGAGAAGTTCACCGCGGAGGACGCGGAGGGCGCGGAGAGAAGAACAGGGGCCGCGGATTTTCGCGGATGGGCGCGGATTTGCGAAGGAGTTGTTTCAGTTGTGCTGAGCGGGTCGCTGAGGGCTGGCGCAGACGATTTGAGTTGCCTTGTTTTGCATGCTTGCGATGATCTCAATCACGCTAGGGTTTGCGATCATCGTTGCCTTTGTGCTGATGTGTCGATGTGTGCCACTGCTGCGATCGTTGTGTGATGCACCTGGGGTCCGGCGCGCGGCAGACTGGGTATCGCGCCGCCGATTCGTGTTCTTCGGAGCATCATGCTTCTTCGTCTTGCTCTGGCTGAGTTCGAAGTGGTACGACATTGGTTGGGGCACGGCGGCGCCGGACTACTGCTTGCTCAGCCGGGGCCTGCTGGTTGTCATTCTGCGAGCCAGATATCGCGATGGCCTGCACTGGAGCGAGCGCGATTGGGATGTGATCTGTCGATGGCGGGAGTCTCCGACGCTCGAGATCGACTTCGATTGGACTCTCTTTGAACTTGGAATCGGACTTCCGCTTTGGCTTGTTGGCTTCTGGATCGCGATGATTCCCCTGGCGCCGCAGTTTCGTGCGTGGATCACTCGGAAGCGAGCCGATGCCGGGTACTGCGCATCTTGCGGGTACTCGCTTACGGGCTTGAGCACTGCGACATGTCCAGAGTGTGGCCACCGCAACGAGGCTTGATAGCCGCTGGGCGATGATCGGGGAAAACACCACACGCCGCGATTTCCGTAGGCAACCTTCTTACGCTCCTCCATGCGCCGCGCCTTCACGCTCATTGAATTGCTGGTCGTGATCGCCGTGATCGCTTTGCTCATCGGGATTCTGCTGCCTTCGCTGGGGGCGGCGCGGAAGACGGCTCGCGTGACGACGTGCACGGCGCGGCTGCATCAATTAGGGGTGGCGCTGGGGCTGTATTGGAACGATTTTGATCCGTACATGCCGCAGAAGAAGGGGCCGCTGCCTGGCGGGGGCGAGTCGGTGATCGGGTCGCTGTTTGGCGGGCAGAAGGGGACGCTGCCGTTTTACGGGATCAACGAGATCGGCGCGGCGGGGCGGCCGCTGAATCGGTATGTGCTGGCGGAACGCGTGCCGGCGGATGAGGACGAGGGCGTGTTTCCGATGGAGGCGTTTGCCTCGCCCATCGACGCGGGCAGTGCGAATACGGGCGTGCCGATTCCGGGTTTTGACACGACGGACTCGATGCTGACGCTGATCGGGAGCAGTTACACGCTCAACGATCACACGTTGGAAGGCGATGAGTTTGCCACGCTGGTGCCGCAGGGTGGGGGGCGGATGCCGATTGTCGCGAACACGAGCAAGACGTGGGCGCTGGGGACGCACACGATTTACAACTATCAGCAGGGCGGGGACCGCGGGATGCGGTGGTTTGGGACGAAGACAGACAAGCGCGGGACGCTGGTGCGGGCGAATCTGCTGTTTGTGGACTTGCACGCGAAGGGGAGTGTTCCGGTGCCGGAAGGCGTGGAGAATGAGACGGAGGAGTATCGATTTGCGCCGTGATCGAAGGGGCCAACGGGCCTCATGCGCGAGCGTGGGCGAAATCCACGTGCGTGGATTGGCCGCGCATCTTGTTGTCTGATGCTGTGCCGCGCCGGAGAGGCGCGGCTGCTACCTAGTACGCCATCGTCTGCTCGATCGCCTCGGCAATGCGCTTGGCGTCGGGCAAGTACTCGAGTTCGAGCTTGTAGTACGGCATCATGGTGTCAAACCCGCAGACGCGCTGCACCGGGCACTTGAGGTGCAGGAAGCAGTACTCCATGATCTGGGTGGCGATTTCGCTGGCCATGCCCGCGGTTTTGGGGGCTTCCTGAACGATCACACAGCGGCCGGTCTTGGAGACGCTTTGCACGATGGCGTCGCGGTCCAAGGGGTTGATGGTGCGGAGGTCGATGAGTTCGACGCTGATGTCGTCGGGGAGGTTGTCCAAGGCTTCGAGGCATTGGAAGACGTTGGCACCCCAGGTGATGACGGTGATGTCGGTGCCTTCCTGGACGACTTTGGCCTTGCCGATTTCGATGGTGTAGTCGCCTTCAGGCACCTGCTCGCGATAGCTGCGGTAGACGCGCTTGGGTTCGAAGAAGATGACGGGGTCGGGGTCGCGGATGGCGGCGAGCAGCAGGCCCTTGGCGTCGGTGGGGGTGCTGGGGACGACGACTTTCATGCCGGGAAGGTGCGTGTAGATCGCTTCGGGGCTGTCGCTGTGGAGTTCGGGTGCGTGGATGCCGCCGCCCCAGGGGACGCGGACGGTGAGGGGGACGTTGATCGCGCCGCGGGTGCGGGTGCGGAAGCGAGCGGCGTGGTTCACGAGCTGGTCGTGGGCGGGGCCCAGGAAGCCTTCGAACTGGATCTCGGGCACGGGACGCATGCCGTTGATCGCGAGGCCGATGGCGGTACCCATGATGCCTGATTCGGCGAGGGGCGTGTCGATCACGCGATCGGGGCCGAACTTCTTCTGCAGGCCTTCGGTGACGCGGAAGACGCCGCCGTTGAGGCCGACGTCTTCGCCCAGGCAGACGACGCGTTCGTCGCGCTCCATTTCCTGGGCGAGGGCTTCGTTGATGGCTTCGACGAGGGTCAGGCCGTCGGACTTCTGCTTGTCGGTTCTGGACATGGGGGAACCGTAGGCGTGGCCTGCCGCCGGGCGGCTCGAGGATGGCTTGGGCGGGCTACTTCGGTGCCGCTGCGGGCGCGGGGGTTGCCGCCGGCGCGGGAGGCGTCGTTGCGCTCTTCTCCGCCGCCTCGCGCTCGGCGAAGATCGCGGTCCAGAGGTTGCGGCGCTGGTCTTCCTGCACCAGCGACATGAGCTTGCGGACGTAGGCGACCTTGATCTCGGCCGGCACCTTTTCGATGCCGCCCGCGCCGCTGACGGCCTGGGCGAAGACGTCCGCCGCGGCTTGGATGTCGGGCTGCTGGCCTGGCGTGGGAGCGAGGGTTTCGACGGCCTTGAGGACTGCGTCGTTGCAGCGGCCGATCTGGCGGTCGACGGACTGGCGCACTTCTTCGGAGGCTGTGGTGAAGCTCTCGAGGTTGACGTGATGGGCGAGGGCGTCTTGCTTGCCTTCGGTCTTGGCCCTTTCCTGGCTCACGTTGATCCAAGTACGGCGATAGCCGCCCGTCAAGCCTTGGAAGATCTGGCTGTTGGCGGGCGAGAGGGCTTTGGCGATGTTGGTGCGATACTCCTCGCGGAGGCGGAAGTCGCGGAACTCGCGGCCGAACTCGCGGAAGGCGTTGACGCGATCTTGCGTGAGGCCTTCTTCGTTGATTGCCTGGATGCGCAGGACAAGGGGCTGGCGGGCGCGGACGTAGGCGTCCACTTCGGCGTGGCGATGCGCGACCACGGCGTTCGCTGCGGCTCGCTCTTCGGGCGACAGCGTCATGATCTTGAGGGCGGCTTCTTCGGGGCCTTCGGGGTAGCGGATGATCTTGCCGGTATCGTCCATCTTGACGATGGTGAGGCCGGCGGCGGCCGCGGCGGCTTGGGGGGAGGTGTTGGGCTGGGCGGCGGGCTGGCCTTCTTGGGCGATGGTGGTTCCGGCGCCGGTGAGAATCGCAACGGCAACGCCCAGGAGCATGTCAGAAGTCTTCGTTCGCATACGGGCATTGTTCGCCGGTTGTGGGGTGGTGTTCAGGCGGGGTGTTTGGGCGCGTTTGGGGCGGGGTTGGAAGGGGTTGCGGGGTTGAGATTTGCGAGCGTGCGATTGCTTCGCCCCTGCCGGGGCACTGTTTGCACGGTGCGGACTTCCACGGGATGCGCTGCGATCCACCCGTGGCTCCATCCCGGCGGCCCTACGGGCCTGCGAGCCGTCGCGGCTATGCATCGCTTCATCGTTTCATCGCTTCGTGGCCTTCTCGCTTTTCCCCTCGTCCTACCTTCCGCCCATGTCGCAAGCATCCTCTCCTCTCGCCGCGTCTATCGCTTCCGTTGCACTGCTCCGTGGCACGTTTACGCTGCGGTCTGGCAAGACCAGCAGCTATTACCTGGACAAGTACTTGTTCAGCACGCGGGCTGAGTTGCTCAAGCAGCTTGCTCCGCTGTTTGCGCAGCGGGTGGCGGCGATTGAGAAGGCGACGGGCAAGAAAGTCACGCGGCTGGCCGGGGCCGAGTTGGGCGGGATTCCGCTGGTGACGGTGACGACGCTGGAGACGGGTTTGCCGTGCATCTTCGTGCGTAACAAGAAGAAGGACTATGGCACGGCCAAGCAGCTCGAGGGCGTGCTGGAGAAGGGCGACAGGGTGGTGCTGATCGAAGACGTTGCGACCACGGGCGGGCAGGCGCTGGAGGCGGTGGCGAGTTTGCGCGAGGCTGGGGCCGATGTGCTGGGCGTGGTGGCGACGATTGATCGGCTGGAGGGGGCGAGGGAGAACGTGGAGAAGGATGGGTTGCGGTTTGAGGCTTTGTTTACGAAGAGGGATTTGGGGGTGACTGAGTAAAGCGATAAAACGATAGAGCGAAAAGCGAAAAGCGAAAAGCGATGAGTAGCTGCGTAGCTATTCATCGCTTCATCGTTCTATTGCTTCATGGCTTGCTGCTTCACCCGCCCCGCCCTTCCTCTTCCCTGAACAGCACGCAGCAGGCCGTGTGGCCGTGGAGGAAGCTTCGGCCGCCGATCGGGCCGACTTCGCCTGCGGCGAAGAAGCCGGCTTGCGGGATTGCGACGTCGGCGGCAGGGCTGACGATTTTGCCGGCGGCGGAGCGGGTCTCGCCGCGTTGGGGTGCGAAGGCGCGTTCGACGGCGCTGGCGTCGTGGTGGGGTTGGCCAAACATCCGTTCGCCCCGGCCGTTGCAGGTGATGAGCAGGGAGCCGACGGGCGGGTCGTAGAGCTTCTGGGCGTCCATCAGCAGGGCGAGGTCTTCTTCGGCGGTGCGGGCGTCGCGCATGTGGAGTCGCACGGATTGCCCCACCTTGGGAAAGTCCGCGACGGCGACGGCTTTGCGCTGCGGATCGGCACCCAGCACGGCTCGCATCAGGAAGTCGTTGCGACCGAAGCGTGGCTTGTGCTCGTCGATGACCATGCCCACGAACATGCCTTGCTGGAGCGATTCGCGATCCTGGTCAGAGAGTTCGCCCACGACCTCTTGCATCGCTTCGAGCGCGGGCTTGCCGCCTAGTTCGAAGATCAGGTTGCGGTGCGACTTGGTCACGACCATCGTGGGTCCAAAGGGCTTGCAGCCTTGGCTGAGCACGGTATCGACATGAATCCGCCCGCTGATCGTGACGCCCACAAGCCCGTGGCGGCGGACGCGATCATTCAAGATCACCACATTCGCGCCGGGCTTGGTGCTGGCCGCCGCCATGCCGCCCACGACCTGCACGCGTCCGGATTTTGCGTCGCCCGCGTTCGCCGCGGCTGCGTTGAACCAGGGCAGGAGCGTCATCATCGGGACCGATGTCGGATCTGCGAACAGGATGACGGCGCGGGAGTCTCCTGCGAGGCCCATGCGACCCGACCATTGCTCCTCGGCCTCGGTGGTGCTCTCGACCACGGGCAGGTCATCATCGGTGAAGGCCGTGACGCGGACGCCCGGGAGCGACGCCGCGAGCATGGATATGGCGGGCGTTCGTTCGATCTCCGCTCCGCCTGCGATGACGCCCTGGCCCGATACGCCGATGATCGGCACGTCGCCGAATCGCTGGCGAGCGATTCGAGTGGCTTCCACTGATTGCTCTACATGGTGGGGCGACAGGAACATCATGACCAGGTCGGGCGATCCGGCGAGGGACTCGAAGACCTGATCACACGCCTGCGACACCGCCCGCCCCGCGTCCTCAGACACCGAAGCGCACCCCGCAAACCGAGGCCGAAGTTGGCTGGCTGGCTCACCCACGCGCAAGTCTACGAGGCTCGCAGTGCAAGCCCCAGTGCCCCGGTTCCCGCATCGTCGTTGCCGCCTTCATCTGCGCATTTCGTGCTTTCGCATTACTCCCGGTCTGCCGACCGCTCGTCCAGCATCGCCCCTGCCCATCCCAGGCCCACCGGCACCCCCAGCATGAGCCCGCAGGCCCAGTCCAGACTCACGATTCGCGCGAGGGGGAGGAGCGAGCCGCCGAAGGTTGCGTCCATGATGCGCGAGCCGTGCATGGCTTGGGCCACGATGGGTCCTGCCGTCGCTGGGAGCAGAGCGCAGAGCACGACGAGCGTGGGTGTCGCCAGGCCGTTCTGGCCGCGGGCCACCAGGTGGCAGACCACGCCCGCGGCGATACCAGCCAGGCAGGCCGCGAAGACGGCTTGGCCTTTGGCCATGGTCGCGGCGCCGAGGAACGCGACGATGCCCGCCGCGAGCGTGCCGGCGCCGAAGCTGATCGCGGCGACGCTCATCGAGCCGCGGCCCTTGGCGTCGGTCGCGAGATACCCGGCGGGCGAATCGGGCCGGATCATCTTGGCCGTCTGGCGCCGCATGGTGAGCACGCCGATCAGCACGGTGAGGCTTGCCGCGATCAGGACGATGAGGGCGTTCTCGATGGAGACGCGTGCGAGGTCGCTGCCGTCGCGGGTGCGCCGCAGGATCGCGTCGGCATCGGCCATGCGCCACGCGCCCCAGCCCAGAACGAGCCCCGAGCATGCGAAGGCTGTGCCGGCGGAGAAGAACCATGCGCCGATCGCGGCGACCGCGGCCGCCGCGATCACGACGGCGAGGGTCGCGATCACGCCTTGGGCTGTCGAAGCCGAGAGCAACATGGTTACGGCATGGCCGCCGTTGGCATCCTGCAATCGAGCAAGAGGCATCGAGACCGCGGGGCCGATGGCCAGCGCGCAGGCGAGGATGAAAATCCAGCGGATTGTGGTGTGCGCCCAGGCCCACTTGCTGGAGTGCTTGGGAGTGCCGGAAGATGTCGCGGACGTCGCCGCAGCAGTGCTCATGCGGGGCCATCGTAGACGCACCCGGCGGGCTTCCTGAACACACCCACGACCGCCGCGAAGTGCGCCCTGCAAAGGCGTCCTGCTCGCGACAACATCTCAGTTTGTGCAGCCGTTCTCACTCAAACTCACCCGAATCAGGAAATGAGTCGCGTGTTTCTCATTCGTGCGGCGAACAATCTGCGGCGAAGTGCACTTCCATTGAGCGTTCGTGCGTTGCACGCTTGAAGGGTGAATTCTCTCCGAGGCCCCGACCATGGCCCAGTCCCGATCAAGTCGGCGCGAAAGCGCGAGCGAGCGTCCATCCAGGGATGGCACCAAACGCCATCCCCCTGCGCCTGGGCCCGAGCAGGGTGGGCCGGGATCCTCTGAGTTCCAGAAGGCGGCGAACGGACGCAGCGCCATCCACTTCATTGCTTGGTTCGCGCTCACGATTTCTGTGGCCGCCTGCGTTGCCTTGGTCTCGCATGCGATGGGTTCGCGTGTGCCCGGGTGTGGTCCCTCAGGCGGGTGTGATCACCTTGCCCGCAGCGTGTGGGGCACGCTGCCTGTGGTGGGGATTTCCACCGCCAGCGCAGGGCTTGCGTGGTACGCGGGCGTGTGGATGTGGTGGGTGCTGGCGGCGCTGCTTGCGAAGCGTGCGGTGATTGGTGGATTTGCGTTGGGCATCGCGGCGGTGGGGGCGGTCGTTGCGATTGTGCTTTCGGGTGCGATGGTCGCGGAGCGGGCGTTGTGTCCTTATTGCGTGGCAGCTCATGCGGGGGGGCTTTTGTTCGCTGGCTGCGTGGTGTGGATGTGGAGAGTGCAGCGGCGAAGTGGGGTGGCGCGAGCGGCGTCCGGCAATCTAGCGATGATTGCTGGTGGCGTGGCGTTGCTGGCGGGCGTGGGGCTGTTCGTGCTCGAGTCGAACGCGAAGGAAAAGACCAAGCGCGAGGCGGACGCGAAACTCCGCGAAAGTGTCGCGACGATGACGAACCGGCAAGCTGCGCCGTTGCCCGCGCCGCCGACGACGGCGCCGAGCACGTCGGCTGTTGCGGCTGCGTCGGCATCGAACGCATCTGCGTCGGCGTCGCCCGAGGCTGCTGGCGCGGCAACGTTTGCGGGGCGATATCGCGAAGGTCCCGAGTCAGCGCAGATTCGGATTGTGCTGTGGACGGACTATCAGTGCCCTGATTGCAAGAACATGGAATCGCAACTCGATCGCGCGATCGAACTTGCGAAGTCTCAGAACGTGTCGCTGCATGTGAGCAGCAGGCACTTTCCCTTCAGCACCGTCTGCAATCGGCACCTGAAGCAGGACATGCACCCTGATGCGTGCTTCGGGGCGTTTGCGGCAGAGGCGGCGGGGCGATTGGGCGGGGCTGAGGCCTTCTGGGCGACGCATCGCTGGCTCTTCTCGCGGAACGGGCAGTTCACGCCCGCGCTGCTGCGCGAGCATGCTGCGACCATCGGCATCAATGCTGACGCGACGCTGAAGTTGATGGAGGATGCGTCGATCCAGCAACTGGTGAAGGATGACATCGAGGCGGGCATCGCGCTGGGACTGCGGCAGACGCCTTTCGTGCTCATCAATGGGGTTGAGCTGAAGGGGTGGAATGCTGAGGATGCGTTGGTGCGGGCGGTGCGGGCGTTGGCCGCGACCAATCCTGCAGCGAGCACCGGCGGCGGGGACCGTGCGCCGAGCGCGACGGACAAGTTCATTACGGAGTGGCAAGAGGGAACGGTTGCGACGCTGCCGGACCGGCTGTTCCGCCGAGCGTTGGGGCCGGCGGATGCGGCTGTACGTGTGGTTGTGATTGGTGACTATGAAGAGCCCGGCACGGTTGAAGCAGATGCGGTGCTGCGGCCGCTGACGAGGGGCGACGCGGGGATTCGATACTCGTTCGTTCCTTTCCCGGTGGATCAAACTTGCAACCCTGCGGTGCCATTGTCGAGATACAAGAACGGCTGCGCGGCGGCGAAACTTGCAGAAGCGGCGGATGCTTCGGGAGGCGCGGACGCGTATTGGAAGGCTCACAACCTGCTGATGCTCAACAGCAAGAGCCTTGCGAGCGTGTCGGCGGAGGTGCTCGCGACGGAGATCGGCGTGGATGCGAAGGCGCTGGCCGAGGCTTTCGAGCGGCCGTTTGTCGCCGAGGAACTCCGACTGGATGTGACGCAGGTCGGGGAGCTCAAGCTGACGAGTATCCCGGCGATCTATGTCAACGGGAAGTTGGTGCGGAATTGGAAGGTCGGGGAGCGGTCGATTCTGGCGGAGATTGTGCGGGCGGCGCGATGACGAGTAGGCAGCCCGAGCGTGCGCGAGGGCTTTGAACGCGCTTGCTGCAGCGTACCCGCGTGCGCACCCAAGCCCTACCTCACGGTCGGGCTGCATGTGGCATCATGCTTTCACGATGCGCCCACGGCACAACTCGGTGACCCTTTCCATCGCGTTGCGCGTGTCCACCACCAGCCGGGCGTGCTTTGCGACTGTTTTCCACGCGATCGCTCGGTGGTGCGTCACGACGACGACCGCGTCCGCCCCGCGCAGCGCCGCAGGTGTGAGCTTGACTGACTTGAGGTCGATCGCGTGCTTGCGCATGCTTGGAAACTCCGGCACGTGCGGATCGTGGTAGCTCACCTTCGCGCCAAGGTCCATCAGCCGCTCGATGATCGGCGCGGCGGGGGTTTCGCGGATGTCGTCCACGTTTGGCTTGTACGCGATGCCCAGGACCAGCACTTGCGAGCCGCGGAGAGCCTTGCCTTCTTCGTTCAGCGCGGCTTGCGTCTGCTGCACAACGTACTCGGGCATCTTGTGATTGACTTCGCCAGCCAGCTCGATGAAGCGCGTGGCGTGGCCCAGTTCGCGGGCTTTCCACGTGAGGTAATACGGATCGATCGGAATGCAGTGGCCGCCCAGGCCCGGGCCGGGCTCGAAGCGTTGGAAGCCGAAGGGCTTGGTCGCGGCGGCGTCGATCACTTGCCAGATGTCGATGCCCATGTCGGCGAGGACGGGCTTGAGTTCGTTGACGAGGGCGATGTTGACGGCGCGATAGATGTTTTCGAGGAGTTTGGCGGCTTCGGCGACTTCGGCAGAGGCGACGGGGATGACGCGCTCGACGGCCTGTGCGTACATCGCGACGCCTGCGTTGGTGCTGGCTTCGTCGATGCCGCCGACGAGGCGCGGGATCGATTTGGTTTCGACGCCGCGACGGCCGGGGTCTTCGCGTTCGGGGCTGAAACAGAGCAGGAAGTCTCGGCCGAGCCGAAGTCCTGCGGCTTGAAGGAT
>JALHOJ010000079.1 GCA_022843045.1 Phycisphaerales bacterium | reverse complement strand
GTGATCGAGCCCGCGCCGTTTTCATCGCTGAGCTTGGTGGCGCGCTCGAGCAGGCGGCTGTGGAGATAGAAGACGTCGCCGGGATACGCCTCGCGGCCCGGCGGGCGGCGGAGGAGCAGCGACATCTGGCGATAGGCGACGGCCTGCTTGCTCAAGTCGTCGTAGATGCACAGGGCGTGCTTGGGCATGGGCTTGCCGTTGGACATCGTCTTCTGGCCGCCCTTGCCGGACCACATGAAGTACTCAGCCATCGAGGTGCCCGAGTAGGGCGCGATGTACTGCATGGGGGCGGGGGCGGAGCTCGAAGCGTTCACGACGATGGTGTAGTCCATCGCGCCGTTCTTGCGAAGGGTTTCGACGACGCCCGCGACGGTCGATTCCTTCTGGCCGACTGCGACGTAGATGCAGACGATCGCGTCCTTGGTGCCCCAGTACTGCTTCTGGTTGATGATCGCGTCGAGGGCGACGGCGGTCTTGCCGGTCTTGCGGTCGCCGATGATCAGTTCGCGCTGGCCGCGACCGATGGGGATCATGCTGTCGACGGCCTTGATGCCGGTCTGCATGGGCTCGTGCACGGGCTGGCGATCGGCGATGCCCGGGGCGATGATGTCGACCTTGCGATACTCGGCGGCGTTGATGGGGCCGGCGTTGTCCATCGGCGCGCCCAGCGGATCGACGACGCGACCCAGCATGGCTTCGCCAACGGGCACTTCGAGCAGACGGCCGGTGGCCTTGACGGTGTCGCCTTCCTTGACCTTCAGGTAGTCGCCGTACACGACGGCGCCGACGGTGTCGACTTCAAGGTTGAAGACCTGGCCCATGACTTCGCCTTCGCTGGTCTGGAAGGCGAGGAGTTCGCCTGCCATGGCTTTGGAGAGGCCATAGATGCGGGCGATGCCGTCGCCGACTTCGACCACGCGACCGACTTCGGAGACCTCGAGGGCCGAGCCGAAGTTGGCGATTTCCTGCTTGATGACGGACGCGATTTCGTCGGTGCGGATCTTCACGGTTTCGATTCCTCTAGAGACGTCATTCAGGGACAAGCAGCCCGACCGTCAGGGAGGGCTTGGGATGGATCAACGGCCCTACGCGCGAGCGAGGGCGAGCATGCAAAGACAGGTCCCAACGAACCCCGATCAGACCGCCGGGGGGCGGGGATGGGGCGTGGGGGGCAAGGGTAGACGGGAGGCCGGCCCATTTCCGCTTGCGAGGGTGAAGGAAGTTCCGAACAGAATCCGGTCGGGCGGGGCCGCCGCGGGGCCGGAAAGCGACAAAGCGAAAAGCGATACAGCGAAAATGAACAGGGTCGGATGCCGCGCTGGACATCCGACCCTCTTCATTTTCGCTTTTCGCTTTCTCGCTTTTCGCTTTGCCGCTCACGCGGCCATTTTCAGGTTGACGCCCGTCGCCCCCGTCACGGCAAACCCGCCGCCGCCATCGACGCCAAACTGCACGATCACGGCATCGCACGGTTCGCCCACTTGCGTGCCGCGCTGGCCTTGGATCACATACTGCGCGCCGTTGCCGGCTGCGCTGGTGGGGACGCTCGCGTCAGTGAAGTTCATGCGGCGCGAGACGCTGGTCGTGCCCGGCGCGCCGCCGATGCCGACGAAGGCGGTCTGGCCGGGCAGCTTGCGATAGATGTTGTAGAACGCCCCCGAGCTCGCTGCTGCATTCGTCGCGTCCCACGAGAGCGTGATCGCGCCGCTGGGCTGGAGCGTGACTTGGATATTCGTCGGTCGTCCCGGGACCGGCAGCGGCGCGGGCGGGGCGGGCGGAGGAATCTGGGCGATCGCGTAGATCGCGTTGGGGTTGGCCTGCTGCTCGGCAAAGCTCTTGATGGCGCGGATCAGGTCGCTCACATTGCGGCGCATCTGGGCCGCATCATCGCGCATCTCGGTGGTCGCGGCCTTGCTGGCCTCGCGGGCCGCAATCGAAGCGTTGTACGCCGCGCGAGCGGCGGTGATCTTGGGCGCAAACGCCGAGATCTGGGCCGACGTCAGCCCAATGGCCGTGGGCGTCTCGCTCCACACCGGCAAGTGGGCCTCGCAGAATTCAATTTGTTCGATGATGGTCTCGGGAAGAACTGCCATGGTTGTTGCTCCTACACAAGTTCCAATAACGCGGCCCGGCACATTGCACCGTTTCGACCGTCCCGCGCCCGCAATCCCCTTGCAAGATGTAAAGGTTTGCAGTACACTGCCCCAGCCCAGCCACGCGGCTGGTACGCTCGGTTGCTCTCGTCGCATCGTCATGCTGAGGGAACGACTTGAGCCGCAAACGGGACTTCCGCGGTCGCGGAAGCGATCTTCGGCCCGGCGAAAGTGACTTGCGCGGGCCCGGAGATGATCTCCGGGGGCCCGAAGGCGACCTTGGTGGTTGCGGAGACGGCGTGCGTGCTCGCGGAGGCGACGCATGGGTCCGTGGAGATGGTGTTCGCGTCCGTTTCAATTGCGTTCAAGGAGGCTCGTGCCATGCCCGTCTCTCGCGCTGTTGGTTCCACCCTCGTGCCCGTGCTCGCCCTGCTTGCTCTGCTCATGAGCATCGCCGCTCCCCGCACAGCCGCCGCCCAGTGCGCGTGGCAGGCATTTGATCCGAGCACGTCGAGCCTTCCGGGTGTCGATGGTGGGATTGTCAACGCCTTGACCAGGTGGGACCCGGATGGGGCGGGACCGCAGACGCCCAAGCTGGTGCTGGGCGGCGCTTTCACCAGCGCGGGCAACGTGCGCGCCAACCGAGTTGTCGTGTTTGACCCCGCGACTGGTGAGTGGACGGCCTTGGGTTTGGCGATGAACAACGACGTGCTCGCCCTGGCTGCACTGCCCAATGGCGACTTGGTGGCGGGGGGCACCTTCACCATCGCCGGAGATGTGCTCGCCAATCGCATCGCCCGCTGGAACGGGGTGGCCTGGACGGCCATGGGTTCGGGTGCGAACAGCACCGTGCGCGCCCTCACCGTGCTGCCCAATGGCAATCTGGTGGCCGGGGGCGACTTCACCGAAGCCGGAGGCGTGATAGTCAACCGCGTCGCCCGCTGGAACGGCTCCGTCTGGTCGGCCTTCGGATCGGGGATAACCGGCGTCACCGACAGCGTCTTTGCTCTCGCCGCGCTGCCCAACGGCGACGTGGTGGCGGGAGGGAACTTCACCACCGCCGGAGGCGTGACCGCCAACCGCATCGCCCGGTGGAATGGCTCGGTCTGGTCTGCATTGGGATCGGGGATCAACGGCACCGCGGTGCGCAGCTTGGCCGTGCTGCCCAACGGCGATCTCGTCGCGGGCGGGGAATTCTTAGGAGCCGGAGGAACGGCCTCCCTCGACATCGCCCGGTGGAACGGCGCAGTCTGGTCGAACTTCGGAACGGGGATGAGCGGTGGCGAGGTGCGCAGTCTGGCCGTGCTTCCCAACGGCGACTTGGTGGCGGGGGGCACCTTCTCCACCGCAGGAGGAGTGTCGGCCGGCCGCATCGCCCGATGGAACGGCTCGGTCTGGTCGGCCCTGGGCTCGGGAATGGGCATCAGCACCTCCAGCGTGTTCGCCCTCGCCGTGGTGCCCAATGGCGACTTGGTGGCGGGGGGGGACTTCGCCACGGCCGGAGGAACGACCGCTACCAACATCGCCCGCTGGAACGGCTCGGTCTGGTCGGCCTTGGATGCTCAGGGGATGAACGCCAGCGTGGCCGCATTCGCCAATATGCCCAACGGCGATCTGATGGCGGGGGGTAGCTTCACCATCGCCGGAGGAGTGACCGCCAACCGCATCGCCCGCTGGAACGGCTCGGTCTGGTCGGCCTTGGGTTCGGGGATGGACGGCAACGTGTCCGCCCTTGCCGTGTTGCCCAATGGCGACCTGATCGCCGGGGGCGCGTTCACCACCGCCGGAGGAGTGACCGCCAACCGCATCGCCCGCTGGAACGGCTCGGTCTGGTCGGCCTTGGGTTCAGGGATGGACGGCAACGTGTCCGCCCTTGCCGTGTTGCCCAATGGCGACCTGGTCGCAGGGGGCGCGTTCATCACCGCCGGAGGGGTGACCGCCAACCGCATCGCCCGCTGGAACGGCTCGGTCTGGTCGACCTTGGGTTCAGGGATGAACAACAGCGTGCTCGCACTCGCCGTGCTGTCCAATGGCGATCTGGTCGCGGGTGGTAACTTCACGAACGCGGGAGGGTCTTTTGCCGGCAATCTCGCCCGTTGGAACGGCTCGGCCTGGTCGACAATCGGGGCAGTGTCAGGCAGTTTCACTACTCGCGTTTCCGCACTGACGGCGCTGCCCAACGGCAACCTGGTGGCGGGGGGCGCCTTCTCCACCGTCGCAGGAGTGACTGTCAACAACATCGCCCGCTGGAACGGCTCAGCCTGGTCGGCGTTGGGTTCAGGGGTCTCCACAGGATCCACTTCCGTGTCCACCATCGCGGTGCTGCCCAACGGCGACCTGGTGGCGGGGGGCGTCTTCTCCGCCGCCGGAGGAGTGATTGTCAACAACATCGCCCGTTGGAACGGCTCGGTCTGGTCGGCCTTGAATGGGGGCATCCGCGGTAACGTGAGCGGCCTCGCCGTGCTGCCCAACGGCCACCTTGCGGTAGGGGGCTTGTTCGCTACGGCCGGCCCTGTCGTTGCGCCGTTCATCGCGAGGTTGGTATGCGTCGGACCTGCTTGCGACTCGCTCGACTTCAACAACGACGGCGGGTTCTTTGACCCACAGGACATCGAAGCGTTCCTCAGCCTCTATGGCGAAGGCCCATGCATCCCCGCTGCGGCAACATGCAACGACATCGACTTCAACAACGACGGCGCGCTCTTCGATCCGTGTGACATCGACAGCTTTCTGTTGGTGTTCAGCGAAGGGCCTTGCACGTTGTGTGGGGTGTGAGTCGGGCCGGGGCGGGGTGTGGCGGTGGGGGTGGGTTGGGGCGAGAATCGGATGTGGAGGTGGGCTCGCGGCGGGTGAAATTCCGGCGCATTTCGCGGGTTTTCAGGGGATCGGCTTGTTGGCAAGTCGAAAAGGCGGTAGATTGGTGGCTTTGAGGAGGTCTACGCCGTGCATGCTCGGGAATTGAATCGGTTGACTGGGATCTTGGTTGCGCTGGTTGCGTGTTTGTTTTGGCGGGGGGAGGTGCGGGGGCAGTGTGAGCCGGTGTGGCGATCGGGCTTGTGGGTTCCCAATGGCCCGGTGTGGGATATGTGCGTGTGGGACGCGGATGGCGAGGGGCCGCAGACGCCGAGCGTCGTCGCGGTTGGGCAGTTCGTGTATGCGGGGACGCAGTTGGTGAATCACATTGCGGCGTATGACCCGGTGACGGAGCAGTGGTCGCCGTTGGGCATTGGGGTGCCGATGGTTCCGGCTCCCAACACGCTTGTGTCTGTGAGATCAATTGCGACTGGTGCCAACGGAGACATCATCGTGTCTGGCTCCTTCATGACGGCGGGTGGAGTCTCCGCGCGGCGTATCGCGCGGTATAACACGGCGACAGGATGGCGACCGCTGGGATTGGGATTGAACGATCATGCTGAATCGTTGCTTGTGATGCCCAATGGTGATGTGGTGGCAAGCGGGCGATTCACGGAAGCGGGGGGGCAGCTCGTGAGCGGTGTCGCTCGATGGGACGGCATGGTCTGGGCGCCGCTTGGAAATGGGTTTGGCCCCCAAGGACCCGCGAACGTGCTGATGGTGACGCGTGGCGGCGAGTTGATCGCTGGCGGAGGGTTCGGTGTCGTTCGGTGGAATGGCATGTTCTGGACCAACTTCGGAATCGTCGGTGACGCCTCGCCCGGGGGAGTACGGACAATTGTGGAACTTCCTAACGGCGATCTGATTGTGGGCGGAAGGTTCGAGTTCATTCAAGGCGTGTTCGCGAACAAAATTGCCCGATGGAACGGAACTTCATGGACGCAACTGGGCTTGGGGGTTCAGGGTGGAGTAGCCGGAGGTTTTGTGTCTGGACTCGCAGTGATGCCGAACCGCGAAATCATCATCGCGGGCAGCTTCTCGGCTGCAGGCGGCATCCCCGCGAACAACATCGCACGCTGGAATGGATCTTCTTGGAGTCCGCTGGGCGCAGGAATCATCGGTGTTCTCAACAACTTCTTCAACCCGGTGCTTTTGGTGATGCCGAGTGGCGACCTCTTTGCCGGGGGGGAGTTTGAGATTGCGGGTGGGGTCCCGTCCGCGCACTTCGCGCATTGGGGTCCGCCGTCAGGCTGCTCAACTTTGGCGTGCGACTCGTTGGACTTCAACAACGATCAGGCCAGCTTTGATCCGCAGGACATCGAAGCCTTCTTGAGCGTTTACGGGGAAGGCCCGTGCATTCCGGCGACGGCGGAATGCAACGACGTTGACTTCAACAACGACGGGTCGCTGTTTGATCCTTGCGATATCAATGCGTTCCTGCTGGTGTATGCGGAGGGGCCTTGCACGTTCTGTGGGGTGTGAGTCGCTGGTTCGGCACCGGGCTGTCAGTCCGGTTGTGTGTGGGGTGTTCGTATGGCAAACTCGGGAGAAGATTGAGATGTGCAGCCGCCGCTTCGTTCGTCGTGCTTCGCTTTCCGTACTGAGCTTGCTCACGGCATGGATCGTGCCCACTGCTCGCGGCCAGTGCGAGCCGGGATGGCAAGACCTCCCGTTCCTGTACACCAACGGCTCGGTGTATGCTGCCACGATGTGGGACTCCGACGGGATGGGACCACAGACTCCGAAGCTAGTGGTTGCAGGAAACTTCACCACCGCTGGCGGCATTCAAGCCAATCGAATTGCCACGTTTGATCCATCGACCGGCAACTGGAGGGCTCTAGGCACGGGCATCCAAAGCGGCGGCATGGGTGCTTTCGCAGGAGTGAACGCCCTCGCCACGTTGCCGAATGGTGACCTTGTTGCGGCGGGCAGGTTTGGCAACGCGGGAGGTGTCGGCGCCAGCAACATCGCCCGCTGGAGCAACGCGACCGGGCAGTGGTTGCCGATGGGTGCTGGGCTGGGCGGTAATCAGGATGAGGTGCGTGCCCTTACTCAGCTGCCCAATGGTGACCTTGTTGCGGCGGGCAGGTTTGGCAACGCGGGAGGTGTCGGCGCCAGCAACATCGCCCGCTGGAGCAACGCGACCGGGCAGTGGTTGCCGATGGGTGCGGGGCTGGGCGGTCCGGTGTACGCCCTCACTACTTTGCCCAGCGGCGATGTAATCGCGGGAGGCTTCTTCGGTCAAGCCGGTGGAGCGAACGCCAATCGAATTGCCCGCTGGAGCCCCGCGACCGAGCAATGGTCCCCTATTGGAACGGGCATCACTGGGGATTGGGTCGGCGCGCTCATCACCTTGCCAGATGGAGAGGTCATTGCTGGCGGCAGTTTCGGTAATGCTGGCGGCGTTGCCGGTCCTAACATCGCCCGCTGGAACCCCGCAACGGAGCAATGGACCCCGCTGAGTACGGGGATGAACAACGCAGTCATGACTCTCACAGTGTTGCCTACGGGCGATCTCGTCGCCGGGGGCTACTTCACTACCGCTGGCGGCGTTACCGCCAGTCGCATCGCCCGCTGGAGCGACGCGACCGGCGAATGGACGCCGTTGGGCGCGGGCGTTAGCGCGGGCTGCTGTTTTCCGTTTACGGTTGTCGTGCGTTCCCTCGTTGCTCTACCAAGCGGGGACCTCGTGGCGGGGGGCGAATTCGAGGCCACCGGTAGCCAGACCGCGATCAACCTTGCGAGATGGGGATGCCCCGGGCTTGTCTGCGACTCCATCGACTTCAATGGCGACGGTGCGTTGTTTGATCCTCAGGACATTGATGCGTTCTTGAGCGTGTATGGCGAGGGGCCGTGCGTGCCAGCGGACGCGAGTTGCAGCGACATCGACTTCAACAGCGATGGGTCGCTGTTTGATCCTTGCGACATTGACAGCTTCCTGCTGGTGTTCAGCGAGGGGCCTTGCACGCTCTGTGGGCAGTGAGGTCAAGGCGCGGCAGGCAAAGGTGGTAGCGGGGCGGGCCGCGAAATAGCTGCCCACGCTTTGGGCCTCGCTCGCTCTTTGGGTATGACATTGAACTTTCCCGCGTCGGCGCTTGGGTGTGTTGCCAAGTCGCGTGTCTCCATGCTTGGCGTGCCGCTGCTGGCGATGGGTCTGGCGACCAGCGCGATGGCACAGAACAACGCGGCGAGCGTGAATATCCAGCCGAGCTTTGGGGGCGGGAGCGGGCCGTTCACGCAGACTCAGACCATCAACGGCCCGGCGAGCGCGGCGGGGAGCGCGACGGGCGGGTTCAATTCGTCGGGCAGCGCCAGCATCCAGATGTCGTATGGCGTGATGCGGATGAGCGGGAGCGCTTTGGTCTCGCTCAACGCGATTACGCGGGGCATCACCACCGACACGATCACGATCACCGCGCCGGGCGTGCCGAACGGGACGCAAGGCACGCTGACGTTCAGCGTGCGAGTGGACGGGATACTCAATGCGACCAGCGGGGTATCGGCCTCGTCTTGGCAGTTGCAGGCGGATGTCGGCGGCGGCGTGACGGACCTAGGTCGCACGGGAACCTTCCGCTCTCCGGCCGCGCTCCCGGCGGGGTACGGCGGCGCTCCGCTTGGCGTGCACAGCGCGACGGTCAACTTCTTTTATGGCTCTCCGATGCCGCTCTGTATCCAGCTAGATGTGTTCGCCCAAGCATCGAACAACTCCACCTCGTCGGGGCAGGCCAACTTCGGCGCGCCGTTCAGGCTTGATTGGCTTGGCTTGTCCAACCTGACGGCGAACGGCTCGCCCGTGACGACGTTCACGGTCACGAGCGTGTCCGGCACGAACTGGGCGGGCGACTTGACGCCCCAGCAGTGCGACTCGATCGACTTCAATGGCGATGGGAGCTTGTTTGATCCCACGGACATCGACGCGTTCCTGTCGGTCTTCTCCGAGGGACCTTGCATCCCCGCCGGCGCTACGTGCAACGACATCGACTTCAACAACGACGGGTCGCTGTTTGATCCGTGCGATATTGACAGCTTCCTGCTGGTGTTCAGCGAGGGGCCTTGCACGTTGTGTGGGGTGTGAGTGGTGCTTTGGTCGTTTGAACTGGATTGGCGCGGCGTGATCGGCGGCGGCGTTGGTTGTGGGGGACAAGTCATCCGGCGGTCGTCGCCTGATCCTGGTGTGGGTGTTCAGGAGATGTTCACATTCGTGACGACTCCGTCCTTGCACGTCACGGACAGCGTTGTGGTTTCGGTTTTCTCGCTCGCGGTGGCGAAGATCAGGAACATCGCGCCGCTCCGGCGTTCGCGACGGGTTGCGACCCAGGAGTGCATGACGCTGCCGTCGCTGAGGGTGGTGGTCGTGGTGGCGGGGCCCAGCAACTGCATCGCTTCCATTTCGGTGGTCTTGCCGGGCTGAAGCGACGCGACCTCGGCGGGGCTGACTTGCCTGCCAGAGACGTCGGTCTTGCTGCCGCCTGCGAAGAGGCAGCCGCTCATGAACGTGGTGCCGAGTGCGAGGGCGATAAGGCCGACGCGAGTTGCAATCGCGTGCGAGAAGCCACTGGAACGAACCGAAGAGCCGCGAGAAATCACCATGACAATCCTCCTGCGTGCCGTGCGTTGAGCGACGGACTGAACTTCCCGGCGGGGCCCGCGCCCGTGCGAGGGAAGTTAGCGGTTGCTACGAAGGCCGCGTTGACTCGTTACTTGGGGACCAGAACGAATCGATTTCACGTCGATGGCCGCGGTTGGGCGGGAAATCCTCGATAGAATTGGACCTTCGCGATGCCTCCCCACGCCACCAGCACGATCCCCGTCACGCACCGGGTCGCCGGGATTGTGTCCGTGGGTGATGAACTGACGCTGGGGCAGACGCTTGACACCAACGGGCGGTGGGTTGCGCAGCGGCTGACTGATGCGGGGCTGGTGACGATCGAGCATGTGACCGTGCCGGATGACCTGGATGCGCAGGTCGCGGCGTTTCGTCGGCTTGCGCAAGTTGCCGATCTGATCGTCTGCACTGGCGGGCTGGGGCCGACAGCGGACGATCTGACGCGTGAGGCGCTTGCGCGGGCCATGGATGACACGCTGGTCGAAGACCCCATCGCGCTGGCGCAGATCGAGTCGTTCTATGCGGCGCGAAGTCGCGTGATGAACGCGTCGAACCGCGCCCAGGCGCTGCGTCCCTCGCGGGGCGCGACGCTCGCCAACCACAACGGCACTGCTCCCGGCCTGCATGGTCAGATCGTGACGCGTGAGGGCCAGCGGGAACGAGCATGCGATGTGTTTTGCTTGCCCGGCCCGCCGCGAGAGCTGTTTCCGATGTTCGAGCAGAACGTGCTTGCACGGCTGTCGCTTCCGGCGGGCCGCACCGTTCGCACCCGCGTGCTGCACACGTTTGGCCTTGCCGAGAGTGAACTTGCGCAGCGATTGGGCGCGCTCATGGACCGCGACGCGATCGCCAAGGGTCGCCCGATGGTGGGCACGACGGCATCCGGCGGCGTCGTCAGCGTGCGTTTGCGATATGAGGGCTCAGCGACGCCCGAAACCGCTGCGGCGATGCTGGATGAGTGCGAGAGCCAGGTGCGCGATGCGGCGGGCGTGTACCTGTTTGGCGGCGGGAGTGACACGCTTGCTTCGGTCGTGCTCTCGATGCTGCGACAAGCCAATCAGAAGATGGGCGTGGTTGAGAGTTGCACGGGGGGGCTGCTGGGCGGCATGCTCACGGACATTCCGGGTTCGTCGGCGGTGTTTGCGGGCGGATTGATCACGTACACGAATGCGCTGAAGACGCTGCTGGCGGGCGTGCCTTCGGGGAATTTTTCGGCCGGCGCCGTTGGTGCAGTCAGTCGGGAAACCGCCGAGGCGATGGCGATTGGCGGCCTCCGCACGCTGGGGGTTGATCATGCGTTGGCAATCACGGGGATCGCGGGGCCCGAGGGAGCGACGCCCGCGAAGCCTGTGGGGCTGGTTTGGATCGCACGAGCCAGCGCGAGCGGCTTGGCGGCTCCAGATGTTGACTGCCGGGCGTTTCAGATGACAGGCGACCGTGCGAGCGTGCGAGAGTGGGCGGCGAAGACGGGACTTGCGATGCTGTGGCAGCACCTTGCGGGGGTGCCGGCGATGAAGTTGCTTCGGCAGGTGTGAACGCGTTTGCGCGGATGGAGTTGATGGGAGTTGGGCGAGGCTCGCGTGTGCTCCGTCGGCCGCCATCAGAAGTCGCGATACTCCACATGGCACTGCTTGCAAGCGTTGGCGATCTTCGTCCAATCAGCGGAGAGCACTTCTCGGGCTGCGGGCGATGGGGCCGAACCCTTTGGAACCGCGACGAGCGCTTCCTCAACGCGTGCAGCGAGAGTCGCGGACTCCCTCATCCACGCTCGAAACTCATCACCATGCGCGATTGACTTGGGGTCGGCGTCGAGGTTGCGGAACAAGTTGGCCAAGCGCCCGGCTTCGGCCGCCGGCACGAGGTCCGGATGGTCGGCGGGGGTGGTCCAGCCGGCCTTCTCGATGTCGCGGATGTGCTCGAAGATGTGGTCGATGTCGACCATCGAGCGCACGAGGCCGGTTGGCTTGCTGATGGATGGAAACTCGTCGCTCGCGCTCGCCAACTCTGCCGGGCTCGCGAGGGTCGCGTCCTGAACGGACTTCCAAAGCCCCTTGTAGCTTTCCGCGGTCTTGGAGACCTTCATGCGCGACACCATCGTCTCGGGCGTGCTCCTGCCCAATGCGACCAACGCTGCGCCGGCCGCGGCAGCGCTGCGGTGCTTGCCGTGGTGGCAATGGATGAAGGTCGGCCCGGGCAGGTCTTGCACGGCTCGTGCGATTTCCAGCGTGCGTTCGTGCGAGACGCCGTTGTACCCGATCGGCAGATGCACGTAGCGCATGCCGTACTTTGATGCACCCGCGACATCGGGTTCGGCCCCGTCGACGGAGATGATGGTCTTGATGCCCATCGATGCGAGAGAAGCCAGCCCGGCATCACCTTCCGGCATTGAGCCGCTGTAGACGCCCGGGGCGTAGGTGACGATCTGATGCACGCCGGCGAGATCGAGCGGCTGCGTCGCGTCGAGCGCCGGGGGCGCGATCGCGGCGGGCGTGGGCGTTCGTGGGGGCGAAGCGTGACCCGTTGGCGGAGTGTGCGCGGTGTGGCATGCGCCCACGCAGGCAAGCAGCGCGGCAAGCGCGATTCCGATTGATCGACGAGAAACCGAGCGGACCGACACTCTGATTCTGCTGTTCATGAAGTCACCCCATGTGTGCGTAGAAAGGTTATAGCGGCCAGCTTTCGCGTGGTTGCCAAAACCTGGCAACTTTCTCAAGCACACTCGTTGCCTTGAGTTCATTCCTATCGTCCGTCCCCCATGCCCGCAATCCACTCCCAGCAGAAAGTGAATGTTCTCCTCATCGGCGGCGGAGCCCGCGAGCACGCCCTTGCGCTGTTTATCAGCAAGTCGCCCCGCCTGGGCACGCTCTTTACGACCCACCCAGACAACCCAGGCCTCGCGTCGTTGGCGAAGGCCGTCGATGTGCCCGTCAGCATTCGCGAGATTTACCGCCTGCAGCAGTTCATCGAAAAGCAGCGGATCGGTCTGGTCGTGGTGGGCCCCGAGGATCCACTGGCGGAGGGCTTTGCCGACAAACTCGCAAGTCCGACGTGCATGGTCTTTGGTCCGACGCAGCAGGGGGCGCAGCTCGAGGCCGACAAGGCCTGGGCCAAGCAGATCATGCGGGGTGCGAGCATCCCTACGGGCGACGGCCGGGTGTTCAACACGCCCGAGCCCGCGCGGCAGTACATCGAGTCGCGTGAACGCGAAGAGCCGCAACTGTCGCAGTTGCTGGAAGCCGCGGATCGGTTTCGTGATCCGGCGGACCGACGCAAGTTCATCCAGCAAGAGGTCGCAGCGAGCAAGGAGCTCCGCGCGGTGTATGCCGCGAAGCGCGAGGACCTGCCGGTGATCAAGGCGTCGGGGCTTGCCAAGGGCAAGGGCGTGGTTGTGCCTTCGTCGTTGAACGAGGCGATCGACGCGATTGATCAGATCATGGTGCGGCGGATTCACGGCGAGGCGGGCGCGAAGCTCGTCATCGAAGAAAAGCTCAGCGGTCCGGAGGCGAGTGTGCTCGCGATCACGGACGGGCAGACGATCCTCGTGTTGCCGCCTGCCCAGGATCACAAGCGGTTGCGCGATGATGACCAAGGCCCCAACACGGGCGGCATGGGGGCGTTCTGTCCTACCGACACGCTCACGCCCGACCTCATGGACAAGGTCGAGAGCGAAGTGCTGGTGCCCGTCGTGGACGCGCTCGCTCGCGAGGGGATTCCCTATAAGGGCGTGATCTTCGCAGGCCTCATGCTGACCCGCGGGGGGCCGCGCGTGCTGGAGTTTAATTGTCGGTTTGGCGATCCGGAGTGCCAGACGATTCTGCCTCGGCTCAAGAGCGACTTGCTTGAGTTGCTGATTGCCACGTGCGAGGGGCGGTTGGCGGGAGCGAGCGTTGAGTGGGACCCGCGTCCTACCTGTTGCGTCGTGCTCGCGAGCGAGGGATACCCGGAGAAGCCGCGGAATGGCGTGCCCATCCACGGCATCGATGAGGCCGCCGCGCTGCCCGAGACGTTCGTCTTTCACGCCGGCACCAAGCGCCAGGCCGACGGCACGATCGTGACCAACGGCGGGCGCGTGCTGAGCGTCGTGGCGCGAGGCGACACGCTCGAGCAAGCCCGCGAGCGTGCCTACGAGGGCGTGAAGAAGATTCGCTTCGCGGGGATGCAGGTGCGGACGGATATCGCCAAGACCGCTGCACGCTGACGCGACGATCGAACGCGTCGGGCACGGCAGTTACATCGCAGGTTCGTTTGAGATTCGCACCAACGCATCGAGCGTCCGTAGCGCCGCGCCGCTCGATAGCGCTCGATCCGCGAGTTGCCTGCCTTCTTCCAGTGATCCCACTGCGCCCGCGACCAGCAGGGCCGCTCCCGCGTTGAGCACCAGCATGTCGCGCTTGGGCCCGCCCTCGCCCAAGAGCAGCGCCCGCGCAATCCGCACTGCGTCGCCCACGTCGCTTGCCGCGAGGTCGTCCATCGGCGCGGGGCGAATCCCGATGCTGCGCGGCTCGACGACCAGTTCCGCTAGGTTCGCGCCCTCGGCGGTGCGCGTCACGGTCGTCACTCGCGTCGGCGCGTTGATCGACAGTTCGTCCAGGCCGTCTTCCGAACGCATGACCCAGGCCGAATGGCATCGAAGCCCCGCGAGTGCGCCGGCGACCCTGGGTCGCAGGGCCTCGTCGTACACGCCCACCAACTGGCACCCCGCCCCCGCAGGGTTGGTGAGGGGTCCGAGCACATTGAAGACCGTCGGAAACCCAAGCGCCGCGCGCACGGGCCCAGCGTGCCGCATCGCCGGATGGTGGTGGATTGCAAAGCAAAAACACACGCGCGCCTCGCGCAGGCAGCGGGCCTGCACCTGCGGGGTCGCGTCCACGTTCACGCCCAAGCCCTTGAGCACCTCGGCGCTGCCCCGCCCTGTCCGGCTGCGATTGCCGTGCTTGGCGACTGCCACCTTGGTCGGGGCGGCGCTGGCCGCGACCAACGCCGCGAGTGTGCTGACGTTGAATGTCTTGGCGGTTCCGCCTGTCCCGCAGGTGTCCAGGAGCGCGACACCTTGCTGGGCGAGTTGCTCCCGATCAATCGGCACGGGCGTCACGTGTGCGCGCATGGCCTGAGCCGCGCCCAGGATCTCATCGGTGGTGGGGGAGCGAGTCGCGATCACGGCGAGGGCCGCCGCGATCTGCGTCGGATCGAGCGTTCCTTGCAGCAGCTGCTCAAAGAACCCGCGGGCGTGGTCGACGGACAGTGTGTGACCTCGCACGAGCGATTCGAGCGTCTCTTTGACTGGAACGGCACTCATCCGTGCAGCGTAGGAGGATGATGGACGTTTCCGGACAGCGAACATCGCGTATCGCCCCGGTAACGAGTTGCCCGCAACGCCGCGGTATTCGCACTTCGACCCAACTTGTGCGGAATCTCGCTCGAATCGCCCAATCTCCCGCGCGCTTTCAGACGTAGCAAGCAGTAGCCCGCCCCGCCCGCGTCGTACGATACTGCGTGGACAGCTCAGGCGGCGCCTGAACGCCGGTTCACAGGGAGCAAGCATGGCAATGACGCCCGCAGCCAGCCCGCACGCCATCACTCAGACGACCCGCGTCAGCCATCGTGCGGCGCGTCGTTTGACGCTGCGCCGGTTGGTGCGGTGCGTGGGCTGGGGCGTGCTTGCGGGCGGGGGCGCGGCTGTTGCGCTCGCCGGACTCTCTCGCATCGTGCCCGCGCGGTGGGTCGAGTGGGTGCCGGGCCTGCGGGCGATGGACGCTGTCAATCTTGCGGGTTGGGCGCGGGGCCAAGCCGTGGACGCGTCATGGGGCGAGATTGGGATGGGGCTGGGGGTGGTTGCGGGCGGTGTTGTCGTGATCGGCGTGCTGGCGGGCGCGGGGTGGGGGCTTGTACGGCGAGCGCGTGCGCTGGACGGCGCGCGAGCGCTCGATGAAAGACTTGCGCTGCGCAACCGCTTGACCTCCGCGCTCGAACTGGCGCACGAGCCGCAAGGCGTGAGTCCATTTGCCGCGCTGGCGCTGGCGGACGCTGAAGCGATGGCATCACGCGTCGATCCGCGCACGGTGACGTCGGTTCGTTGGGGCTGGCAGGCTCCGGCGGGCCTGGGCCTTGCGCTCATCGCTTCGATGATCTGGATCACGACGCCCCGGCGGGCGGAGGTGGTGCAATCGCCTCGCCAGATCGCAACCGCGGAGCAGACGCAAGCGCTTCAAACCACAGTGGAGCAGACGCGCGAAGCCCTCAGCACGCTCGACGAAGCCTCGGCCCAGCGGGCCCAGGACGCGCTGCAGGAACTGGAGAAGGAACTTTCCTCGGGCGATGGGGCGCGGTCCGACAGCGTCACCAGCGCGGCTCGCGCGATTGACGATGCTGCTGGCACGCTCGAACGTCGGGCTGAGCAGGCTCGCCGGGATGCGCAGGCTTTGGACGCCCTCGCGGACGCCGCGGCCCGCGCCCGGCAGCAATCCGACGCGGCGAGCGAGCCGACGGGCGAACTGCTCGATTCGCTCGCGCAGGGCGACACGCAAGCGGCGGCCGCGGCGGCGGAGGCGATGCGGGAGCAACTCGCCAACGCTTCGCCTGCGGAGCG
>JALHOJ010000078.1 GCA_022843045.1 Phycisphaerales bacterium | reverse complement strand
CAACCCGCTCTTCCCCGCCAGATACGCATCCCACGCCGCCACCTGAAAGTCCCAAGCCACCCACCCCTGCGCGCGCACCCACTCCTCCACCCGCTCCCGCCCACGCACCATTCGCGCCCTCTTCGCCACCCCGCATCGTTCGCACGCCCCCCACCAAACGCGCCCGTGTGGAAGCATCGCACCTCCAACGCCACAAATCACCACAAAGGACCACGGAAAGCCACGGAGAAGAGACGCAGAGACGAACAGACGCAGCAAAGGCAGAAGAGTGGCCGCGGATCTGCGCGGATAGACGCGGATCAAAAATCAAAACGCTCCTGCCGCAATCCGCGCCTATTCGCACAAATCCGCGGCCCTCATTCTCTCCTCACTCCGTCTCTCCGTCTCTTCCTCCCTCACTTCGGCACCCACTCCCGCCCCGCCAGCGCCCCCACCCGCTCCGCCCACGCCCGCGCCACCCGCCGCGCCACCACTTCGTCGCCTCCAATCGTCTCCAGCAGGATCTCTCCCGAGGCCATCCCCGCCGCTCGCGTCGCCCGCGCCACCATCTCCTCATCCCGCACCGTCACAAACACCCACTCGCGAACCTCGCGCCCCTGCTCCACCCGCGCCTCGCGCTCTTCCAGCAGCCCAACCTCGCCCGACTTCCCCGCCACGATCAACGCCGGCCACACATCATCCCAATCACCCACGACCCGCTCGCTCACCACCCCATCCCACGCCGCCACCGCCCGCGGCCCGCCGGCACACCCACCCCCAAAACCCATCCCAATCAAAACACAAACACAGCCCAGAACAACTCGCTTCATACCACCTCCAACTTCTCTACAATAACGCGTCCATGCGGTCTTCGGGGACATTCTTCCCCAAACCCGCTCGCGAACCACCTTGCCGCTCGCCCGTCGCGACGCATCGCCCCCGCGCTTGGAACCATCCCGCTTGGAACTGACCATCAAAGTCCCCTCCGGCCCCTCCCGCGTCGCCATCGTCGGCGAGAAGGATCGCAACCTCAAGATCATCCGCGACGCGCTCAACGTCCGCCTCATGTCGCGCGATGGCAAGATCGTGATCGCAGGCGACGACCACGAAGTCACCGCCGCCCGCCGCGTCTTCCAAGCCCTCTCCGACGCCGCTCATCGCGATCAGCCACTCAACCGCCAGCAAGTCCTCGATCTCATCGCCGAGCAAACCGCCGAAGCCGGACGCCTCCGCAAAGGCTGGCGCGCCGACGACGCAGACTTGCGTCAGGACATCCGCCACGACAAGTCCGAACGCCCCGGCAAAGGCATCCGCCAATTCCAAGACGACCACACCGACGACCTCTCCGACGACGAACCCTGGGAAGAACGCCTCAACGTCTACGTCGCCGGCAAGCCCGTTCGCCCCCGCACGCCCAACCAACTCACCTACCTCTCCTGCATCCGCCAATTCGATCTCGTCTTTGGCCTGGGCCCCGCAGGCACCGGCAAGACCTACCTCGCCGTCGCCGCCGCCGTGCACCTGCTCCGCTCCGGCCGCGTCAAGCGCGTCGTCCTCACCCGCCCCGCCGTCGAAGCCGGCGAAAAGCTCGGCTACCTCCCAGGCGACCTCGCCGACAAGGTCAATCCGTATCTGCGTCCCCTCTTTGACGCCCTCCACGACATGATGGACTTCGGCACCGCCCGCCGCTTCATGGAGAACGACGTCGTCGAGGTCGTCCCCCTCGCCTTCATGCGCGGCCGCACACTCAACCACGCCGCCATCATCTTGGACGAAGCCCAGAACTGCACCAAAGGCCAAATGAAAATGTTCCTGACCCGCATGGGCCAGGGCAGCAAGATGATCGTGACAGGCGACCCAACCCAAACCGACCTGCCCGAGTCCATCGACTCCGGCCTCCTCGACGCCGCCCACCGCCTCGCCAAAACCCCAGGCGTCGCCTTCGTCGGCTTCGAACAAGAAGACATCGTCCGCCACGACCTCGTGAAGCGCATCATCCGCGCCTACGACGACGTGGAAGACCCCAAACCAACCCGAACCCGCCGCCCTCCACGCCCAAATCACACACCCCAGTCCGAGAACCACCCACCCTCACCGCTTTCCGACCCGATGTAACTCACACCCCTTTGACCGCCACCTGACTCTCGCAATTCGCATCGCCTTCCGTTCTCTTCTCTCTTCTGCCCTTTCTCTTCTCCGCGTTCAAGCCCCAAGTGTCCCGCCACGACTCCAAACCCGTCTCACGCACCGAAGGCCTCAACAAGAGCCTCCACGAACGCCGCCGCGCCTTCGAGCGTCAAGCCCTGGGCGTCCCCGGCATGACCCGCCTCGTCGACGTGCTGATGCAACCCAGCGCAACGCTGGGCGCCACCTTCGCCCTCCTCTTCGCGCTCGCCGCAACCCTGCTCGTGCTCTGGACTCGTTCTCAGGTCCTCGTCGCCGAAGGCCGCGTGATGAACGAAACCCGCCTGGTTCGCGTCGAGCAACTCGTCACCATCGACGAAGCCCAGACCATCCAGCGCCGCGAAGCCGCCCGCCGCACCGCCCCGCGCGTCTACGTCGCCGACGACTCCTCGATCTCCGCGGTGGTTGAGTCGATTCGCTCCCTCCCGCAAACCCTCGACGGCGTCGACAAGCTCGAAGACGTCGACCCCGCCATCCGCGACATCTTCGCCCTCGACCAGCAACTCCTCGAGACCGTGCAGCGCCGCACCGCCGAGGGCACCCTGCGCGAGGAGTGGGAAGAGCACACCGCCGAACTCGAAAAACTCCTCGCCCGCCGCCCCATCATCGATGCCCAGTCCTATCAGCGCTCCCTGCAAGACGGCTTCTACAGCACCATCCGCCTGATGGCCCCCGTCGCCGAAATGGGCCCCACGCAGGAACCCACCCCAAACGCCCTCCGCGCCGAAGTCCCGCGCAGCGAACTGGTCAACCTCTCTGACCAGCGCAGCCTCGCGACCATCATGGACACCTTGGCCCGCGACGCGGGCTTCCTGTATCCCCTCCGCGAGGTCGTCGTCACCCGCCTCACCAAGATCGACAAGCCCACCTACGCACTCGACTCCGCCGCCACCGCCCAGGCCCAGCGCGACGCCGAGATCGCCGTTCAGCCCGTGCAGGCCCGCGTCCCCAAGGGCGAAGTCATCTTCCGCCGAGGCGACGTCCTGACCCAGGGCCAGCGCGAGATGTATCGCGCCGACCTCGTCGCCTTCGACAGCGAACAACCCTGGCTCACCCGCTGGCTCCAGCGCATCGCTGTCGCCGCCGCTTGCTGCGGCATCGTCCTCGCCATGTCCGGATACGCCGTCCTCTTCGCGCCCCGCATCAAGCGCCGCGCCGCCCGCGTCCTGGGCCTGGGCACGCTCCTCCTCGCCGCCCTCGCCATCGCCTGCATCGGCACCGCCCTCACCCCCAACCTCGCCACGCCCCTGGCCGTCCTCCCCAGCGCGTTCATCACCGTCCTCGTCTGCATCGGCTACGACCGCCGCTCCGCACTCGCCTTCGGCCTCCTCCACGGCTTCCTCGTCTGCCTCGCCCTCCGCCACGACGTCGCCACCATGGCCATCATCACCAGCGGGGTGGGCCTCGTCGTCAGCACCCTCCGCGAAGTCCGCGACCGCCGCAGCCTTGTCCGCACCAGCCTCGTTTCGGGCCTCGGCCTCGCCGCCGCCGTCCTCGTCTTCGGCCTCATGTCCCGCCCGCTCGACGCCACCTTCGCCAACACCAACCTGCCCGACTGGCTCGACAACATCTTCCCCATCGCCATCGCCGAACTGCTCTGGGACGCCGCCATGTGCGCCGCCGGCATGCTCATCGTGGGCGGCCTCACCCTCTTCGCACTCCCCCTGATCGAACGCGCCTTCAACGTCATCACCGGCATGACCCTGACCGACCTGCGCGATCCCAAGCAGCCCCTCCTCCGCGAACTCCAACTCCGCGCGCCCGGCACCTACACCCACTCGCTCAACGTCGCCAGCATCGCCGAGCAGGCCGCCGAAGCCATCAACGCCGACAGCCTCCTCACCTACGTCGGTGCCCTCTACCACGACGTGGGCAAGATGAACAAGCCCGAGTACTTCGTCGAGAACCAGACCGCCGGCCTCAACAAGCACGACCGCCTCTCCCCCGCCATGAGCCTCTTGATCGTCGTCGGCCACGTCAAAGACGGCATGGAACTCGCGAGAGAATTCAAACTCCCCGTCCGCCTCCAGCACTTCATCGAAGCCCACCACGGCACCACCCTCGTCGAATACTTCTTCCACCGCGCCAAGCAGCGCGCCCTCGAAGCCGCCGCCCGCGAAGGCCTCGAAGACGAAGAAGAAGCCACGCTGCCCGACGAATTCGAATACCGCTACCCAGGCCCCAAGCCCCGCACCAAAGAAGCCGCGATCCTGATGATCTCAGACGCCAGCGAAAGCGCGTGCCGCGCCATGGGCGAGCCCACCCCCGCCAAAATTGACGCCCTCGTCCGCAGCATCGCCAACCGCCGCCTCCAGGACGGCCAATTCGACGATTGCGAGATCACGCTGAAGGAGCTCAACGCGATCGTGGAGAGCGTGGTGCGGACGCTGGTGAGCATGTATCACGGACGCATCGCGTATCCAGGAGCGAGCAATCGAACGACCGGCGGCACGACTCGCGGCGGCTCGACCAGCCTGACGGAGCGCAAGCCGGAGGCGGTGGCGGTGAGTGTGCGGCCCGGCGATGGGGCAGCACCCAGCACGAAGAGCATGCCGATGCCTCAGAGCGGGCTGATGGCGATGCCGCCTTCGACGCAGATGATTACGCTGCCGAAGCAGTAGGTGGCCCGAAAGGTGGCCGCCCCTCCGGGGCGGGAGGCTCTACCTCAAATCGAAGTGATCCTCCAGCAGTTCCTCGAACCGAGACCATGGATAAGGAAACTCGCCACCAAGCTCATGCCCTCCCAGCGCCTCGCACGTCTGATTGCCTAATGCAATCACGCGACTCGCATCAAAGTCCTCCTCGTGCTCCGTCGGCAACTGCATGATCCCATCGAATCGCCTGATGCGTGCTTCGTCTTCCGCACGCCTGGGTGAACTCCGCCACGCCTGCGCCCATCGCTCCAACTGCTCACCCTGATACGGCGACTCCGGCGTCTTCCAAACGTCTTTCAGATGCTCTTCAAATTGAATCGTTTGAAGCCGCTTGAGCGATCGAACGCTCTCCGTCGTCGGCATCCCGCCCTGCCATGCCAGTAACTCAACGTGCGCATCGCGAGAACTCCCGCTCTCGCTGATCCCCACCACCCGCACCACGATCCAACGCCCGCTCCGAAGCCGATACCCCAGCACATCTCCCAACTGCCACGCCGTCCGCTGCGCCTTGAACTTCTCCGGCCGCCTGACTTTCTTCGGCTTGGACATCAGCAACTTCGCCGCTTTGCGAAGCGCACTCCGCCGCGCCGCCTGATACTCCGTTTCAAAGTCGGCCACATCCCCGCCCGCCTCGACAAACGCGAGCGCGCGATCCCGAACATCAGGCTGCAGGACGCCAAACTCGTGCTGCGCAACCGCGAGCGCGAGCCAGAGCCTGCCGTTGCGAAGCCTGCCCTCCTCGTCCGTGTCGAGCAAACTCAAATCCCAATCCAACACCACCTTCGCAGACGCGTCTGTGGGCGAAACCCCGGCCACAAGCAAATCCTCAAGGCCACCACGCAGATCGCTGGTTTCATCGTCGTCGAAGATGTCAGTACCCCAAGCGCCCATGAACTCCCCGCCTTCCGTCGGCCCGCCGTCCCGCCGGGCAGCAAGTTCCCCCACGCGCTTTGCCCGCCGAACCGCCGGGCCTACTCCTCATCCGCGCGCAACCGACTCACCACACTAAAATCCTCCAACGTCGTCGTGTCCTGCGTGATCTTCTCCACCCCCGCCGCGATATCCCGCAGCAGCCGCCGCATGATCTTCCCGCTCCGCGTCTTGGGCAGGCTCTCCGTGAATCGCACCTGATCCGGCCGCGCCAGCGCCCCCACTTCCTTCGCCACGTGCTGCGCCAACTCCTTCTTGAGCGCCTCATCCGGCGCACGCTTGTGCGCAATCAACCAATTCGGCCGCAGCGTCACAAACGCGCAGATCGCGTTCCCCTTGATGTCGTGCGGCATCCCCACCACCGCCGCCTCCGCCACCGCCGGGTGACTCACCAGCGCGCTCTCCACTTCCATCGTGCCCAGCAAGTGCCCGCTCACCTTGATCACATCATCAATCCGCCCCTGCACCCAGAAGTACCCGTCCTCGTCCCTTCTCGCCCCGTCCGCCGAGAAGTAATACGGCATCCCCGTCGCAGGGTCCTTCACCCGTCCCCAGTAGTTGCTCACAAACCGCTCGCGATTCCCATACACCCCGCGCAGCATCCCAGGCCAGGGCTTGCGAATCACAAACAACCCGCCCTTGTTCGCTTCCAACTCTTCTCCCGCCTCATTCACCACCGCCGCATCGATCCCCAGCATCGGCATCGTGCAACTGCCCGGCTTGGTCGGCGTCGCGCCGGGCAAGGGCGTGCAAATGTGCCCCCCCGTCTCCGTCTGCCAATACGTATCCACAATCGGGCACCGCCCGCCCCCGATGTGCTGGTTGTACCAAATCCAAGCCTCCGGATTGATCGGCTCGCCCACCGTCCCCAGAATCTTGAGGCTCGACAGATCATGCCGCGCCGGCAGATCATCGCCCCACTTCATGAACGTGCGAATCGCCGTCGGCGCCGTGTAAAACTGCGTGACCTTGTGCCGCGCGATGATCTCCCAGAACCGATCCCCCTTGCCCCCTTCCATCGTCGGAAAATTCGGCGCGCCCTCATACAGCAGCGTCGGCACCCGATTCATGAGCGGCCCGTACAGCACGTAGCTGTGCCCCGTGACCCACCCGATGTCCGCGCTGCACCAGAACACCTGACCCGTGCCCGGCTGCATATTGAACGTCAACTTGCACGTCGTCTGCACAAACGTCAGATACCCGCCCGTCGTGTGCACGATCCCCTTGGGCTTGCCCGTGCTGCCGCTCGTGTACAGCAGGAACAGCATGTCCTCGCTGTCCATGCTCTCGCACGGACACGCATCCGACACACGAGCCAGTTCCTCATGCCACCAGTGCATCTTCGTCGCGACCGCACCCTCGACCCCCGCCCCCGTCGCAAACCGCGCGCTGGGCGCATCATGCCCCGTATGCCGCAGCACCACCACATGATTCACAATGTGCCCGTTGTTCGCCAGGCTCCGCACCGCCTCTTCAACATTCACCTGCAGCTTCACCACCTCGCCCCGCCGCCAGCCACCGTCCGCCGTGATGATCACCTTGCTGTGCGCATCCATCGCCCGCTCCGTGATCGCGTGCGGCGCAAAGCCCCCGAAGATCACGCTGTGCGCCGCTCCAATCCGCGCGCACGCCAGCATCGCAATCGCGAGCTCGGGCACCATCGGCATGTAAATCGTGACGATGTCCCCCTTGCGAACCCCCAGCCGCTTCAGCACATTCGCGAACCGGCTCACCTCCTGCTGCAGAGCCCGATACGTCAACGTCCGAACCTGCGGCTCCTTCGAATACGCGCTCCCCGGCGCGACATGGCTCGTCCGCGGCCCCACCGGCTCACCTTCCCAGATCAAGGCCACCTCATCCCCATACCCCGCCTGCACATGCCGGTCCACGCAGTTGTAACACGCGTTGGTCTTTCCCCCCACGAACCACTTCGCATCCGGCGCGTTCCACTCCAGCACCCGATCCCACATCGCAAACCACGACAGCTTCCGAGCCTCGCTGCTCCAGAACCCCTCCGGATCCTCCAGCGACCGCTTGTGCAGCCGCTTGTACTCTGCCAAACTCGACACATGCCAGGAATCAAACCCCAGTTCCCGCGCAGCCACCGCCGGAAAAACCCGATGTTCCTGCAAAGTACTGCTGATCGCACCCGCTCCGCTCGCCATCGCTGATCCCATCGCGCACCTCGTGACGAATCTCCTCCCCGCTGCCAACCGCAGTTTACCATCACTCCCTAAGCCTTCACCCTACTTCACGGCCAACGCCCACCCACCCCTTCCCCGAATCCCGAATCCCTAGTCCCTAGCCCCCAGTGCCCCCGCCCCGAACCTCCATCATCCACCTCGCCGTCCGCCGCCTCCTCGCCGGCGGCGTCGTCGCCTTCCCCACCGAAACCGTCTACGGCCTCGGCGCCGACGCCACCAACGAAGCAGCCATCCGCCGCGTCTTCAATCTCAAAGGCCGCCCGCCCCAAAACCCCCTCATCGTCCACGTCGCCGACGAAGCCATGGCCCGCCAAGTCGTCGCCCATTGGCCCGAGCAAGCCAGCATCCTCGCCAAACACCTCTGGCCAGGCCCCCTCTCCCTCGTCCTCCCCAAGGCCGACATCATCCCAGGCATCGTCACCGCAGGCGGCCCCAACGTCGCCGTGCGCTGCCCCGATCACCCGCTCACCCTCGAACTGCTCCGGCAACTCGGTCGCCCCCTCGTCGGCCCCAGTGCCAACCTCTCCGGCACCGTCTCCCCCACCACCGCCCAGCACGTCGCCTTCGCCTTCGACTCCGACGAAGTCCTCGTGCTCGACGGCGGCAAATGCAAAGCCGGCATCGAATCCACCGTCCTCTTGCTCACCGAGCACCCGCCCCGCATCGCCCGCCCGGGCCTCATCTCCGCCGAGCAGATCAGCAGCCTGATCCACGCCCCCGTCGCCGACTTCATCGCCGGCCTCAAGCCCGCCGCCGAAACTCCGCTCGAAAGCCCCGGCCTCCTCGACAAGCACTACGCCCCTTCAACCCCCGCCCGCCTCATCCCCGCCGCCAGCCTCCCCGCCGCCCTCCGCGATGGCCCCCGCGCCGTGGTCATCGCCCACGTCCCCGTCCCCATCCCACCCCCCCACGTTCTTGAACCCCTCCCCCACGACGCTCTGGGCTACGCCGCTGGCCTCTACGCCGCCCTCCGCAGCGCAGACCAGCACCGTGCCGACCGCATCCTCATCATCCTCCCAGAACCCCCCGCAAACGACCGCCATGCCGCAATCTGGACAGCGATCCTGGATCGCCTCCGCCGTGCCACCGCCTGACGCGTCGCTCAACAAATCTGCACGTTCGCACTCCGTCAGTCTGGTGCCGACCCTTCGACCACGGTAAAATAGGACAAGCCGAGAGTCTGTTTGTTCGGCTTGGAGAACGGCATGCATCTGACGGACAAGTTGCGGAAAGTCTTCGAAGTCGAAAAGCAACTGCGAGGCCTCAAGGCTCGCCTCCATGAAGCAGAACGGTCTCTCGCCAAGTACGAGAAGGACCTGACCGCCATCCAAACAGACAAGGCCAAGCTCGAGACCGATCTCAAGCAACTCACTGCCCAGGCCGCCAACTTCGAGGGCGAGACCAAACGCCTCGACGCCCGCATGGCCGTCCTCAAGGAGCAGATGGACAACGCCAAGACCAACAAGGAATACAAGGCGTTCCTCACCGAGCTCAACACCTTCAAGGCCGACCGCGACCGCAACGAGCAGAGCGCCCTTGAAATCATGACCAAGGCCGACGAGATGAAGAAGCAGATCGCTTCCCTCGACGACAAGAAGGGCGAACGCGAACAGCTCAAGACCGTCGCCGCCAACGAACGCACCACCCGGCACAACGAAATCGCCGACCGCCTCACCGAACTCACCGCCCAGCGCGACACCCTCGCCAAGGACCTTCCTCAGGACGCACTCCGCGATCTCCAGCGCCTCCTCGATACCCGCGGCGAAGACGCCATGGGCATCGTCGAAGTCGTCGACGTCAAGCGTGGCGAGTTCCACTGCTCCGTCTGCATGATGAGCCTCCCCACCGACAAGGCCCTGGGCCTGGTCAAGGGCGACCGCATCACCAAGTGCACCAGCTGCCAGTGCATCCTGTACCTCGACGAAGAAGGCGCACTCTCGCTCAACCCCAACGCCCGCGCCCAAGCCAAGGAAGACGCCAAGATCCGCGCCCTCTCCACCGGCCCCAAGGCCAAGGCCCCCAAGAAGCCCAAGGCGGAGCCGGCCCCGGCGACGCCGGAGGCCTGATCACTCCAAAATCCAACGGGCCCTCCCGCGCAAGCGGAGGCGAACTGCTGACGCGCTCTTCACGGCAGACGCCTCGTGCCAGTCATTCGCACGGTTGCACACAGCGAAGCAAACACTGACATGACGCCGAACAACCCGCGTCACCTCGCCACCGCCGACCTCCGCTCCCTCGATCTCCCAGGCGGCGTGCAAACCCTCGTCATCGAATCCGACGCCCACGGCTTTCTCCTGCTGCGCTTCGGCCCCGCCGGAGAGTTCATAGGCGACACCTTTCATCCCACCATCGACGAGGCCAAATCACAAGCCAACTTCGAATTCGATCTGTCGCCCGAAGCGTGGACCGGCCCCACATGCAACTGACCGCGGAGATTCAACCGCGATGTAGAACACACTTCGGATCGGTTCATAACCCATCCGGCCTCACCAACAACCCCCACGCCTCCCCCGCTTCCCCGCAATACAGCCCCAGTTTCCCGGCAACACAACTCACAATCGCCCCGCTCATGGAGTTCTTGATCGCCTCGATCGCTTCTTCCAACTCCATCACCCGCCCATCCAACTCACCCATCGGCGAAATCACAAAGCACTCCTGCGGCGCCCCCTTCGCCCGGAGCAACCCCACCACATCCGCGTTCGAATCCAGCCACTGGACGTACCGCTCATCCAGATCACGCAAGTGATTGAGCCGATCGAGTTGCTCCCGCCGCCCCTTCGCCGAGTCCAGCATCGCGATCCATCGCTCTCGGCGGTTCGCCGCGATGAACGCCTTGATGGTTGCTGCTTCGATCAGATGCACGCGAATCTCTCCGAACCACCCAAGGTACGTTGGACAAAGTGCCAATGTCGCCGCGGCGTGATTTTGAACCGGTTGCCGCGATTGGCTCGTCTACGCTCAACGGGGACGAGGCCGCTGGGTGAGCGGATGGCACGCCTCGCCCGGAGGGTCTTGTCGTGTCATGGTCACATCCTCGCTTATCCAATGTTCTGAAGATCGCCAGAAAGTCGCTGCTCATCGGCGTCGTTGCGGCGAGCGCGATGCTCACCGGCACCGATTCGGCGGCAAGCCAAGCCGTGGTGCCAGCCAGCGAACCCGTGACCGTCGATGACGCAATCCACCTGCAGATGAAAGAGGCGGGGATCGTCGGGATGGGTGCGGCGGTCATCCTGAACAAGCAGGTCGTCTGGACGAAGGGATACGGCCTCGCCGACCGCGAACGCGGGCTGCCTTTCACCCCCGACACGATGATGAACGTCGGGTCGATCGCCAAGACGGTGCTGGGCGTCGCGATGATGCAGGCGGTGGAAGACGGCGCGCTCTCGCTCGATGAAGATGTCAATCGATACCTGCCGTTCCGCGTCGTCAATCCGCACTTTCCAAACGAGAAGATCTCGCTGCGACACCTGGCGACGCACACCTCGAGCATCACCGATCAACGCAAGGTGTACGCCAGCACGTACTACTACGGCGGCGACTCGCCCGAACCCCTCGCGCGATTTCTCGAGCAGTACTTTGTGCCGGGAGGCGAGCACTACTCGCCGGACAACTTCCTCAACGCCAAGCCCGGCGCGATGCGGGAGTACTCAAACATCGGTGCGGGGCTGGCGGGGCTCGCGGTCGAGCGAGCTCAAGGCGTGTGGCTCAATGTGATCACGCGCGACCGCATTTTCAAGCCCCTGGGCATGACACGAAGCGGTTGGTTCCTCTCGGAAATCGATCTTGCGAGTCACTCGAAGCTGTACGTGTCTCAGAACGGACACGTAATTCCGATCCCGCTCTACGGCGGCACGACATACCCGGACGGCGGCCTTCGAACAACCGTTTCGGACCTGTCCAGGTTCTTCGTCGCGCTCCTCAACAAGGGATCGCTGGGTGACGCCCGGATCTTGAAGCCGGAAAGCGCGTCCCAGATCGTCAGCTTCCAATTCAACGACGCCAATCGCCCCGAGAACTTCCCCGCCGACGCCGGTAACTCCGGGCTTTTCTGGCGGACCAAGTTTAACGGCACACGCGTCGGTCATGGCGGCAGCGACCCGGGCATCCACACGGAGATGCTCTGCGATCTCTCGCACGACGTCGGCGTCGTCATGCTCATCAACACGTCGCTTGGAGGGGAAGAGCAGGTGGCGATTTCGAACATCTTCAACGCGCTGTGGAAGCACGCGGAGACGCTCAAGAGCGCGAAAGCGCCCGAATCGGGCAAGTAGGGGCTGATCGAGCGCGGTGGATGGCGGGATTGGTGCTCGGCAGGCGCTGCTAATGGCCGTGCGCGCGTGCTGTTTGCGTTGGGCATCGTGCACGTTCGCCCTCGCTCGCGCGAGGGGCCCGTTGGACTTTACTGCACCCTCGCCCCAATCTCCCTCGCCAACGCCACCCCAGCATTGCCTTCCAACTTCCCCGCCTTCCACCCGATCCCCAGCCCCGCTCCCTGCCCAGCGGGCACCTCACCCACAAACTTCGGAATGATGTGGAAGTGCACGTGCATCACCGCCTGGTGCGCATCCGCTCCGTTGTTCTGCAGAATGTTACAAGCCTTCGCGCCTGTCGCGGCGAGCACGGCCCTCGTCATCCGCGGCAGCACGCGGCCGATCGCCGCGCTCGCTTCGTCGGAGAGTTGGTCGATGGTCGCGGCGGGCTCCTTGGGGATCACGAGGGTGTGCCCATGGCTGAGTGGGAAGATGTCAAGAAAGGCGAGGACGTGCTGGTCCTCGTAGACCTTGTGGCAGGGAATCTCGCCGCGGAGGATTTTGGAGAAGATGGTTTCGGGCATGGGGAAGTGAAGGCAAGGAGAGGGGAGTGCAAAAGTGCGAAAGTGCGAGGGTGCGAAAGTGACTCGGTTGAGCCACACTCTCATTCGCACTCTCGCACCTTCGCACTGCCGCACTCGGCCTTGCTTGCCCCCACTGTTTCCCGGGCGTACCGTACCACGACCAAACGACTGCTCGGGAAGTGTCGTTGGTCTCCACACAAGGAGTTGGCCATGAAGTGCAATTGTTCCGGCATCGTTACGGGCTTGCTTCTGGGTCTGGGCATCGCCGGCGCGGCGTTCAGCATCGGACAGGGAGAAAAACAGCCCGAGCCCAAGGGCGATGATCGCGCGGCGGTGGCGAGCGACCCCAAGGCGATGCAGGCGTGGATGGACTCGATGAAACTCGGGAAGCACCACGATGGGATGAAGAAGTATGTGGGCGAGTGGGTGACGAGCACCAAGATCATGATGCCCGGCGCGCCCGAAATGCCCCCCACCGCCGGCAGCGCGAAGTTTGAGATGATGATGGACGGGCGGTACCTGCTGCAGACCTACAAGGGCAACATGATGGGCCAGCCGATGGAAGGCATGGGCATCATGGGCTATGACAACAACCGCAAGTTGTTCGTGAATTCGTGGGTCGACAACTTCATGACCGGCATCATGCCCATGAAGGGCAACCTGAGCGAGGACGGCAAAACGCTCACGATGATCGGCGAGATGGACGAGCCAATGACGGGCGAAATGGGCAAGGCCGTCCGCTCCCGCACGATCTGGATCGACGACAACACGTTCAAGTTCACCATGGACGAGATCCTGTACGGCGAGCCGTTCACGGTGGTGGAAGTGACGTATACGCGGAAGAAGTAAAGCGTAAAGCGAAAAGCGAAAAGCGAAAAGCGAAAAACGAAAAGCAAAAAGCAAAAAGCGAAAATGCGAGCGGTCGAGCCGCGCGTCGGACATGGAGCTCCGAGCGACCAAAGGGCTTCGCCAGTTTTCATTTTCGCTTTTCGCTTTCCCGCTTCTCGCTTTTTCCCAACCCCTACATTCTCTCGTGTCCCACGTCCCCGTCCTCCTCAACGAAGTCCTCGCCGCGCTGGCGCCCAAGGCTGGCGAGACGTACGCCGACTGCACGGCGGGGCTGGGCGGGCACGCGTGCGCGGTGGCGAAGCGGATGGGGCATGGCACAATCGTGTTGAATGATGTGGACCCCGCGAATCTCGAGCGGGCGGCGGGGGCGGTGCGGGGAGCTTGGAAGACCGACCAGGGCCCGGAAGGCCCTGGGACTCATGGCCTGGAAGCCCATGCCACCGTGGTGGTGCGCGGGAACTTTGCCGAGCTGCCACATGTGCTGCGGGAGCGCGGGATTTGCGCGAACATGATCCTCGCGGACCTGGGGTTTGCGAGCAACCAGATCGAGGACGCTTCGCGCGGGTTTTCGTTTCAGCGGGATGGGCCGCTGGACATGCGTTTGGACCCGACGTTGCCCATGCACGCGGGGCACCTGGTCAACTCCGCGCCGGAGGCGGAATTGGTTCGCATTTTGACCGAGTATGGCGAGGAATCGGGCGCTCGGCGGATCGCGCGGAAACTTGTGGACGTTCGATCCATGAAACCGATAGCAACCACTTCGGAGTTAGCCGGAGCGGTGCACGCCGCGCTGGGTTTTTCGGGAGGCCCGATCGACCCCGCGACGCGGACGTTTCAGGCGATTCGGATCGCGGTGAATGACGAGTTGGGCAGTTTGGAGGGGCTGCTTGGGTTGGTGGAGCAGGCGTGTGGGGAGTTGGCGGCGGGTCGTGCGACGTGGTTGGCAAAGGGCGCGCGGGTTGCGATCATCTCGTTCCACTCGCTCGAGGATCGGTTGGTGAAGCAGGCGTTTGGACGGATCGGGAAGCAGTACGCGAAGCAGGGTGCGAAGGAAGTCACGAAGCATCCGGTGACGGCGAGTGAGGCGGAGTTGGGTTGGAATCCGCGGGCACGGTCGGCGAAGTTGCGGTGCGTGAGGGTGTGTGGGTGAGGAGAAGTGACGAAGTGACGAAGTGACGGAGTGATGGAGTGCTTGGGTGTGGGCGGGAACGCTGCACTTGGGATTGGGTGGAGAAGATTGATCGCTGGTTGCCTGGTCGCATGGATGCGACGGACGGGCGACTGGGCCGAGGGCTTGCCTGGACGGCAAGCGCCTTGGGCGGCGGTCGGCGGCGCGCTTGCTTGGCCATGCGGCGTGTCGTCGGCGGTCGGATAGGAATGGAAAGGCCGCAAGGATGCTCGCCGTGACTCGAGAACTCAAGCTTGCTTTGATCGTTGGTTTCTTTCTGGTGCTGCTGGTGTCGTTCCTGATCGCGGACCACCTGTCGGCATCGCGCAAGGTCGCGCTGGACGAGAAGATCGCCCAGCAGCAGCCCCCTACCGCTCCCAACGCCATGCTGCGCGAGCCGCAGATGACGCGTGAACCGGTGCTGACGCTCACGCAGGGCGCGGGCGGCGGCGTGTCGACGATGGATGATCCCACCCTCGCCCCCAGCCCAGCCAACGCCGACAGCAGCATGATGGCCGAACTGGGCGGGCGCGTCGGGCAGGTGCTCAATGGCGAGGCGCAGGTGCCGCCCGCGGCGAACATCGGCTCGGTGCCCATGAGCGATCTGACGTCGCTGACCATGAGCCAGAACCAGATGCCCGGGATCGACACGCTGGGCGCGAAGGGCATGAACGAACCCCGCGGCAGCGTCGAGCAGGCCTTGCGTGATTCGCAGGCGGCGAAGATGCTGGGCGCTGGCGAGACCAAGCAGGCCAACGTGCAGACCGGGGGCGTGAAGCCGTTCGCGCCGGTGACGGTGGCGCGGCCGCAGCAGATGCAGGGCGCGGATGCGCCGGTGATCGAAAACTCACAGCTCGTGCAGACGCAGCCTTCGGCTCCGGCCAAGGCCGAGGCCAACGACGATGAACGCTGGCACACGATCGCGAGCGGCGACACGGCGATGAAGATCGCCAAGCGCTACTACGGCGACAGCAACGCGTGGCGCGAACTCGCGAAGTACAACGGCGACCGCATCGGCAAGAACGGCGAACTGCGTGTGGGCGTCCGCGTCCGCATCCCAGCGCCGGAGAAGCTGGGCCTCAAGGCCAAGAGCGAGCCCAAGGCCGAACCCAAGAGCGAGCCCAAGTCGCCATCGAAGACCACCAGCACGCCCAGCGAGACCCGCATCGCGAGCAAGCCCGAAGCGAAGGGTGAGCCCAAGAGCGACTCCAAGGGCGAGTCCAAGTCCTCTGGCAAGACCTACACCGTCAAGAAGGGCGACACGCTGGGCGAGATCGCGATGAACCAGCTCGGCACGATGAAGCGGGCCGATGAGATCGTGAAGCTCAACGGCCTCAAGAGCGCCGCGAGCATCCGCGAAGGCATGACCCTCAAGATGCCCGCGAAGTAGCCTCTGATCACCTCCCCTCGTCTGCTCGCGACAGCGACCAGACGGGTTTCCCCCCCCGGTTCCCCACTCCGTCTCTCCGTCTCTCCGTCTCTCCGTCTCTTCGTCTCTTCGTCTCTTCGTCTCTCCGTCTCTTCGTCTCTTCGTCTCTTCGTCTCTTCGTCTCTTCG